>CAVFBU010000024.1:0-27072 GCA_963620725.1 Vescimonas coprocola | reverse complement strand
CTTCACTTAATCGTACCTTTGTACCAATAAACAATGGAACTACTATGCAATGTGAAATAACGGCCCCGAAGCAGTTGAAACACACGGTGGTGCTTCCTGCATCGAAGAGTATCTCAAACCGCGCCCTCGTCATCCATGCACTGACGGGAGGCGCGACACTGCCGCAGAACCTGTCGGACTGCGACGATACGGAAGTGATTATTGCCGCCCTGCGCGACAATCCTTATGAAATCAATATCAAGGCGGCAGGTACGGCCATGCGCTTCATGACGGCCTTCCTCGCGGTGAAGGAGGGAGAGGAACACGTGCTGACGGGAACGGAGCGCATGAAACACCGTCCCATCCGTGTGCTCGTGGATGCGCTGCGCTATCTCGGTGCCGACATCAGCTATGTGGGCGAGGAGGGCTTTCCGCCTTTGCGCATCAAGGGGAAACGCCTCGAAGGCGGTCTCCTCGAGGTGGCTGGGAATATCAGTTCGCAGTTTGTGTCTGCCCTCCTGATGATAGGTCCGGTGTTGCAAAACGGACTGACGCTGCGGCTGAAGGGTGACATCATCTCGCGCCCCTATATCGACCTGACGCTGTGGACGATGGGCGAGTTCGGAGCTGCCGCAGAGTGGTCGGACTATGAGACCATCACCGTGGCTCCCAAGCCCTACCAGGATCGTGCCTACAGCATCGAGAACGACTGGAGCAGTGCATCGTACTGGTACGAGATGATGGCACTGGGAACGGGCGACGACGATGAGGTCATGCTCAGCGGACTGATGGATGCCTCGAAGCAGGGCGACTCTTCCGTGCGCTACATCTTCAGCCTCTTGGGCGTGAAGACGAAGTTTGCCACGACGGAGCAGGGTGTGCCCACGCAGGTGACGCTGCGCCGCAAGGGACACCACGTGCCTCGCCTGGAGTATGACTTTGTCAATTCCCCCGACCTGGCTCCGACCTTCGTGGTCACCTGTGCCGTCTTGGGTGTGCCGTTCCACTTCCGAGGACTATCCACCCTCAAAATCAAGGAGACCGACCGCATCCGGGCACTCATAACGGAGATGCGGAAGTTGGGATTTGTCATCCGCGACATCAACGACAGTGAACTGATATGGGACGGCGAACGCTGCGAGGCGGACTATGCCGACGGCATTGACACCTACGAGGACCACCGTATGGCACTGGCCTTTGCACCGGCCGCCCTGCGCTTCCCCGGGCTGCGCATCAACAGTCCGGAGGTGGTCACCAAGTCCTATCCCCGTTTCTGGGACGACTTGCGCGGCTGCGGCTTCCAAATCCTGCAACGTTGACCGGAACGCCCATCTACCATGACTTTCCTCCTCATCGCTCTTGCCGCCCTCGTCGCACTGGGACTGCTGGCCGCCCTGCTGTCCGCCGGCGACAGCGACGAGCCTGTGGTGCGCGGTTCGCACGACTGTGCGTCCTGTACGAGCCACGACGATGGGTCGTGCAAGATAGCCTGTCTGATGGAGGAACAACGGAAACGCAAGGAAGAGGTGGACGCTGCCGACAGTGATGAGGCGGACGATGGGGAGGTCGGCGCGTCGCCGTCAGCTCCTGTGGTTCTGTTGCTCCTCGTGCTTCTTGCAGCCTCGTGTTCCACCCAGAAAAACACCAGTCAGACGCGTTTCTGGCACGCTTTTACGGCGCGCTACAACACCTATTTTAATGCTTCGCAGGCCTTCATCGAAGGGTGCGAGGAGCAGGAACGGGGCAACCGCGACGACTACACCCGACTGCTGCCCCTCTATGCCGTCGGCAATCATGCGAGCCAGACACTCGGCAACAGCCAGTTTGACCGCACCATTGAGAAAGCGGAAAAAGCCATCGTCCGCCACAGCATCAAGCGCAGGCCGGAATGGAACAAGCAACGGCGCAAGACCAAGGCCGACATCGAATGGCTCAACCGCCGCGAGTATAACCCCTTCCTGTGGCGCGCCTGGCTGCTCCTCGGTAAGGCGCAGTTTTATAAAGGACACTTCGAAGAGGGTGCTGCTACCTTCGCCTATATGGCTCGCCTCTACCAGACCCAGCCCGTCATTCTGGCGCGCGCCCGGGCCTGGCAGGCCAAGTGCTATGCGGAGCTGGGATGGCGCTACGAGACCGAAGACCTCATCGTCCGTCAGCGCCGCGACAGTATTCCCCGACAGGCCGTAGCCGACTGGGACTTCACCCTCGCCGACCACTATCTCCGCACGGGACAGTATGCCGAGGCGGCTGGCAGTCTCGCGCGGTGCATCCGCCACGAGCGTCGCCGCCAGCGCAGGGCACGCCTCTGGTACATCCTCGGACAGGTGGAACAGCAGCAGGGCAACGGCAGAAAGGCGTTTGAAGCCTATCGCCACGTTGTTCGCCTGCAGCCGCCCTACGCACTGGAGTTTCAGGCGCGGATCGCACAGACCAGCGTCCTGGCGACTACCGATGCCCGGGGTATGGTGCGCAGGCTACAGCGCATGGCCACCTCCGACAAGAACAAAGACTATCTCGGTGCCATCCATTATGCCATCGGCAATATCCATCTGGCGCAGCGCGACACCCTGTTGGCCATCGCGTCCTATGAGGAAGGCAGTCGCCGTGTCACGCGGAACGATGCCACGCAAGGGGCACTGCTCCTACAGCTGGCACAGCTCTACTGGCAGCGCGAAGCCTACGCCGATGCACAGCGCTGCTATGATGCTGCTCGCCCGTTGACGGATGCTGCCAGTCCCATATATAAAGAGGTGTGCCACCGCACCGAGCTGCTCGCCCAGCTGGTGCCGCAACTCCAGAGCGCCCATTGGGGTGACACACTGCAGACGGAGCGGAACGACACGGTGCGGACCGCGCTGCTGTCTGCCGCAGTGCTGATGAAAGACAAGGTGGACAACCTGCCGTTGGCGCGCCGGATGTTCCGTCGGCTGGTGGACTGCTGGCCCGATGCTGTGGGCAATGATCTGGCTTGGTACCATCTCTATCTGATGGACCTCCGCGAGGGAAGACAGGCCGCTGCCGCTGCCGACTTGCAACAGTTGCAGCAGCACTATCCGCAGAGCGAGTGGACACGGCTGCTCTCCAGTCCGCACTATGCCGAAGACCAACGCTTCGGGCAACACCTGGAGGACTCGCTCTATGCCGCCACCTACACGGCTTTCTGTCAGGAGCGTTACCGCGAGGTGGAAGCAAACGTGCAGTGGTCGAGCCGCCGCTTTCCCCGTGGAGCCCACCGCCCCAAGTTCCTGTTTGTGGCGGCACTGAGCCTGCTCGGCGAGGGGAGGGAAGAGGTGTGTGTGCAACAGCTGCAACAGGTAGTGGACGGCTACCCGAACAGTGAGGTTACGCCCCTGGCGGGATATATCCTGCGCGGACTCCAGCAGGGGCGTAGACCACAGGGTGCCTTGCGCCCCGAGGCCGACATCTGGCAACGGCACACGGCGGCGGCCTCGCCCGATAGTATGGTGACGGATACGCTCAGCACCCGGCGCGATGTGCGCTTCGTCTTCGTTCTGGCGTTTCTGCCCGACAGTGTCAATCGGAACCAACTGCTCTACGAACTGGCTCGCCACAACTTCACCACCTATCTGGTGCGCAACTTCGAGATTGCTGTCAACGACGAGGGAATCGTCCACCGCCTCACCGTCAGCGGTTTCCGCTCCTATGACGAAGTCCTGCAGTATGTCCGCCGCCTCTATGACGAGCCGGGGATGGCGGCACGGCTGAAGGACTGTCGATGCGTGATAGTCAGTGAGGACAACCTGCCGCTGCTCGGAACGCGGTTCAGCTACGACGACTATGACCGCTTCTATCAAGAGACGCTCGCCCCCGTCAAGACCGACACGCACCCCTTGCTCAACCGCCCCGAAACCATCGTTGAGCAACCAGCGGAAACGGACGATGCTGCGGACGACCGTCAACCGTCCGAGTCTTCGGTCGGCAACGACCAGCCCGTCGTCATCGACTTCGACGATGACTTCTATCGGTAGCGTCGTCCTCCCCTTGTTTAGGGATTTTCCCCGACCATTTAGGGAAAAACCTTTGCTCGGCTTGGAAATAATGTGTTTCTTTGCACCGTGAACAAGAAACAAAACGTGTATAACCCTAAAAAACGTCACGACGATGAAAAAGATGATGATAGCCCTGATGAGCCTGCTGACATTCGCAGCCACAGGAAACGCGATGAGTTACGAACAGGCCCGCAACGAAGCCCTGTTCCTGACCGACAAGATGGCCTACGAACTCAACCTGACGGACGAGCAATATGAGGCGGTCTATGAAATCAACCTCGATTATCTGATGGGAGTGACCAGCGTTGACGATGTCTATGCCGTGGGGTGGGAGCGTCGCAATGCGGACATGGCCTATATCCTGTTCGACTGGCAGTTGAGTCTCTACCGGGCGGCCTCCTATTTCCTTCGTCCGCTCTACTGGGACGGAGGCTTCTGGCACTTTGCCGTCTATTCCCACTATCCGCAGCGTGACTATTTCTATTTCGGGCGACCTGTGTTCTATGCCACCTACCGAGGCGCACACTCCTGGCGCATGAACGGCAACCGCAGCTGGTATCAGCCCCACCGCCACGTCTATGTTCCCCGTCATCACCACCACCATTTCGGTATGAAGGACCGTTGGAACCGGGGCGATTTCCGTCATGGCAAGCATGGCGTGCGCAGCAGTTCGACGCGCACCACGGTGAACCGCAGTCCGAACAGCCATCATAACAACATAGACAGGAAAGCTCCCGTGCGGTCGTCATCGTTGGGTGGCTACCGCAGTCGGGGAAGTGATAACAACACGAATCGCAGCGTCAGCCGTCCGTCTGACAGCAGGCGTTCCTCAATGGACAACAGGCGTTCCTCAATGGATAATAAACGTTCCTCCGACAGCGGACGGTCATTCAGCAGCCGCTCCTCCCGCTCTGTCAGCAGCGGCAGCAGCAATCACGGCGGCGGCCGCAGCGCGGGCGGCGGCCACAGTTACGGCGGACGCCGATAGCATACGCACCTCGGCATTCATCACCCGTTGCACCTCGCGCATCGGACAATGGGCATAGACGGCCAGGATGGCCTTGTTGATGATGCCGTGACCCACAGCCACCACCCGCTGGTCGGGCCAGGTGGCTGTCGCGTATTCCAGGAAGTCCACCGCACGCTGCATCATAGTTTCCTCGCTCTCTACATCGTCGGGCCACGTCAGTCCCTTGAGGTCGGGAATGAACCGCCCGGTAAAGGCTCCCCAGTCGCGCTCGCGGAGCAACGGCGTGGTGATGACGGGCAGGTGGTGCGGGCGTGCGATGATTTCCGCCGTTTCCACGGCACGGTGCAGGTCGCTGGCCACCACCGCATCAATGGGTTCTTCGGCCAGTCGCAGGCTGACCGCTTCTGCCTGACGGATGCCGTTGTCGTTCAGCTTGCCCTGCGTCTGCCCCTGCATAATCTGGCGGACGTTGTCAACGGTCTCGCCGTGACGGATGAGATAAATCGTGGTCATGGGTGTGCGGTACAGGTCATACGTTGGTGACAATACCCTCAATATAGGTCTTTAGGATATGGATGCCCGTGCGGTTCTCGTGTCCCCACGGAATGATGAGGTCGGCAAACTTCTTGGTAGGTTCGATGAACTGCTCGTGCATGGGCTTGAGTACCTTCTCGTAGCGGTCGAGCACCATGTCAACTGTGCGGCCGCGCTCCACCACGTCGCGGCGGATGTTGCGAATCAAGCGTACATCGCTGTCCGTATCCACGAAAATCTTCAGGTCCATCATGTCGCGCAACTTCTTGTAGTGGAGCGTCATGATGCCCTCCAGGATGATGACGGGCTTCGGCTCGATATGGATGGTTTCGGGCAGGCGGTTGCAGATGAGGTAGGAGTAGGTGGGCTGCTCGACGGCCTTGCCGCTCTTCAAACTTCGGATCTGCTCGGTCAGCAGTTTCCAGTCGAAGGCATCGGGGTGGTCGAAGTTAATCTGATGCCGCTCCTCTTCCGTCATCGCGGTTGTATCGTTGTAGTAGGAGTCGAGGGGGACGATGCACGCACAGTGGCGCGGCAGTGCCTCAACAATCTTGTTGACCACGGTGGTCTTTCCCGAACCCGTGCCGCCGGCAATGCCGATGATGGTAACAGTATCTTTGGACATGGCAATATGTTATGGTGGTGCGAAGGTATATAAAAAGAATGAGAAACGCGAGCAGATTTCCATCTTTCGGTGATTTTTAACACAAATAGCGGATAAAATTTTGTCGATTGGCGAAAAGTTCGTACCTTTGCACCCTAAAAGTAAAAAACAGCATTTACAATATTAACAAGTAACAACTAAAATGAAAAAAGGTATTCATCCCGAAAACTATCGCCCCGTCGTGTTCAAGGACATGTCCAACGGCGATATGTTCCTTTCGCGTTCTACCGCCAAGACCAACGACACCGTAGAATTCGAAGGCGAAACTTACCCAGTGGTTAAAATCGAAATCTCGAGCACCTCTCACCCCTTCTATACCGGCAAGAGCAAGCTCGTGGATACCGCAGGACGCGTAGACAAGTTCATGAGCCGCTACGGTAAGGCTGCGAAGAAATAAATTCCACAGAAAGAAATCAAAGGCGCGCCCACAGTAGTTGCATATGCTGATGGTCACGCCTTTTTTGTTTCCCTATCCCCTGACCCTTCATTTCCCCAACACATGATGCAAACGGAACCCATAAAATGCCTAATCATCGGCAGTGGTCCTGCCGGATATACGGCTGCCATCTATGCCTCGCGCGCCAATCTCTCTCCCGTGGTCTACTGTGGACTGCAACCCGGTGGACAGCTCACCCAGACCACAGAGGTGGAAAACTTCCCCGGCTATCCGCAAGGGGTGGACGGCAACCAGATGATGATGGATCTGCGCGAACAGGCGGAACGCTTCGGTGCCGTGCTCCGCGACGGTGCTATCGTCCGCGTGGATTTCTCCGCACCGCCCTACCGCCTGTGGGACGAGGAAGGCCATGAAATCCTGGCCGACACCATTATCATCGCCACGGGTGCCTCCGCCAAGTATCTCGGACTCGATGACGAGCGCAAATACAACGGACTGGGCGTATCAGCCTGTGCCACCTGCGACGGTTTCTTCTACCGCAAGAAAACCGTGGCTGTGGTGGGCGGCGGTGACACGGCGTGTGAGGATGCACTCTATCTGAGCCATCTGGCCAAGAAGGTCTATCTCATCGTGCGCAAGCCGTTCCTTCGTGCTTCCAAGGTGATGCAGCAACGGGTGATGGATGCCGACAATATTGAAATCCTGTTTGAACACCAAGCCATCGGACTATTCGGCACGGACGGTGTGGAGGGCGCACACCTCGTCAAGCGCAAGGGTGAGGCGGACGAGCAGCTGGTGGACATTGCCATTGACGGCTTCTTCCTGGCCATCGGCCACCAGCCCAACACGGAACTCTTCCGTCCTTGGCTTGACACCGACGAGGCCGGCTACTTGAAGAAGAGCGATGGTACACCGTGCACCAAACGTCCCGGCATCTTTGTGGCCGGCGATTGTGCTGACCCCGTCTATCGGCAGGCCATCACCGCCGCAGCCAGTGGCTGTCAGGCCGCTATTGAGGCCGAACGCTACCTGACGGCGAAGGAAGGGTGAAGGCCATCAGTCCAGCAAACGTCAATAGCCCGTTGAGCATCAGCAGCTCATAGCCGAAGCGGTAGCCCGTCAGTTGTCCGACCATAGCGTCCAGTCCCCAGCACAGCAGGGGTGAAGCCACGCAGATGTACGGCACACGGCGGTCGTCGGTCTGCCGGTGCGTGAACAGGCCGAAGGCGAAGAGACCGAGCAATGGTCCGTAGGTGTAGCCGCACAACACGTAGACGGCATCGATGATACTGGTGGAGTTGAGCAGCCGGAACAGCAAGACACAGACCACAAAGACCATGGCAATGCCCAGGTGTGCCCTGTGGCGCAGCCGCTCATCGTCGGGTTTGCCGCAGAGGTCCACACAGAAACTCGTGGTCATGGCCGTCAGGGCCGAGTCGGCACTGGAGAACGAAGCCGCCAGGATGCCCAAGATGAAAAGCACGAACACCGTATTGCCCAGTGCGCCCGAGGCGGCAAAGGTCGGCAACAGCTGGTCGCCCATGGTCGGCACTTCCATGCCGCGCTGCCGGGCTAACAGGACAAGCAGCACACCCAGCGAGAGAAACAGTAGGTTGGTCGGGAGAAACGCCATGCCATAGGTCGTCATGTCTTTCTGCGCATCGCGTAGCGAGCGGCATGTGAGGTTCTTCTGCATCATGTCCTGGTCGAGTCCCGTCATGACGATGACGATGAACACACCGCTGAAAAACTGCTTCCAAAAGTTTTGTTTCGACACCCAGTCGTCGAACACGAAGATGCGGGACATCCCACTGTCGGCTATTGCCGTGACCGCTTCGCCCACGCTCATCCCCAACTGCCGCACCACCATGACGAGCATCAGCACCAGTGCCCCGAACAGGCAGGCTGTCTGCAGTGAGTCCGTCCACACCAGCGTGCGGATGCCCCCTCTACGCGTGTAGAGCCATATCAGTAGTACCATGGTCACTGCCGTGCCGCAGAAGAGCCATCCCTCGTCCATCCCTCCGAGACCGTTGGGCAACTGTGCCGTGAGGCATTGTTGTAGAATCCAGCACACCACGTAGAAACGCGCTGCCGCCCCCGTCATCTTCGACAGCAGGAAGAACGAAGCTCCCGTCAGATAGGCTCTCCGCCCAATGCGCTGCCCTAAGAAGGCGTAGATAGTGGTTAGGTTCAGTCCGTAATATAAGGGTAGGAGTACGAAGGCCACGATGACGTAGCCGAGGATGAATCCCATGCACGTCTGCAGATACGTCATATCAATCCGCGTCACCATACCCGGCACGCTGACGAAGGTCACACCCGAGATGGATGCACCTATCATGCCGAACGCCACCATGTACCACGGCGACTGGCGGTTGCCCCGGTAGAACGTGTCGTTATCCGCGTGCCTGCCCGTCCATCGGCTGATGGCAAAGAGTAAGCAAAAATAACCGAAAACTATCGCGAGTGTCATCATAACGCGTGCAAAGGTAGCTTTTTTTCATCTATTTCTCGTTTTTTTAGGTATTTTCTTTGTGTTTATTCTTTATTTTCATTACTTTTGTCGCGTCAAACACACGTTAAACCCTAAAAACGCAAAACAATGACAAAGCAAAAGAAGTTTCTCCTGACGGAGAATGAGATTCCTACGCGGTGGTACAACATTGCGGCAGACATGCCCCACAAGCCGCTTCCTCCCATCCATCCACAGACACACCAACCCTTGACGTGGCAGGACTTGGCGCATATTTTCCCCGAGGAGTGTGCTAAGCAGGAGCTGGACATGGAACACGCGTGGATTGACATCCCCAGTGAGGTGCTTGACAAGTACCGCTTCTACCGCTCCACGCCGCTGGTGCGTGCCTACGAGCTGGAGAAAGCACTGGACACACCTGCCCATATCTATTTCAAGAACGAGAGCGTCAACCCGCTCGGCTCGCATAAAATCAACTCCGCCCTGCCGCAGTGCTACTATGCCAAGCAGGAGGGCACGACCAACGTGACCACCGAGACCGGTGCCGGACAATGGGGTATGGCCTTGAGCTATGCCGCCAAGATCTTCGGTCTGGAGTGTGCCGTCTATCAGGTGAAAATCACCATGCAGCAGAAGCCCTACCGCTCGTCGGCCATGCGCACCTTCGGAGCCGCCGTCACCGGTTCGCCCTCCATGTCAACGCGCGCTGGCAAGGACATCATCACGAGAGACCCACTGCATCCAGGTTCGCTCGGCACGGCTATCTCCGAGGCTGTGGAACTGGCCACCACCACACCGCATTGTAAGTATGTGTTAGGCTCCGTGCTCAACCACGTCGGGCTGCACCAGACCATCATCGGACTGGAGGCCGAGAAGCAGATGCAGCTGGCTGGCGAGTATCCCGACACCATCATTGCCTGTTTCGGCGGTGGCAGCAACTTCGGCGGCATCGCCTTCCCCTTCATGCGCCATAACCTCAGCGGCGAACGCCACACGGAGTTTATTGCTGCCGAGCCGGACAGCTGTCCGAAGCTCACGCGCGGCAAGTTCCAGTACGACTTCGGCGATGAGGCCGGCTACACACCGCTGCTCCCGATGTTCACCCTTGGCCATCAGTTTAAGCCCAGCAATATCCATGCCGGTGGTCTGCGCTACCATGGCGCAGGCATGATTGTCTCGCAGCTCATCAAGGACAAAATGATGCACGGTGTGGACATCCCCCAGTTGGAGTCGTTCGAGGCCGGCCTGCTCTTTGCCCGTACCGAGGGCATCATCCCTGCCCCGGAGAGCTGTCACGCCATTGCCGCCACCATCCGTGAGGCGAAGAAGTGTAAGGAGAGTGGCGAGGCTAAGGTCATCCTGTTCAACCTGTCCGGCCATGGTCTGATAGACATGCCGAGCTACGAGCAGTTCCTCAGCGGCGACCTGCAGAACTACACGGTGTCCGATGAGGAAATCAACCAAAACGTCAGCGAGTTGGAGCCGATTATCAAGGACTAAGCAGACAACGGTAATAACACAGCGAAGCCGCCCCGATGAAGGGCGGCTTCGCTGTGTCTAAAGGTGAGGCTTGGTGCGATAGTGGGTCAGCCCATACCGAGCAGTTTCAAGAATAGCAACTTTTTATGGAAAAAAATGAGCATTTCTTTGTTTATTTCCAGTTGATTACGTACCTTTGCATCGCAAATTCGACTGCCCTTATGAAGAGAAGGTGAAAAGTGGAGGGGATATGTCTTCCCAAAAACCGGACTGGAACGAGGACGAAACTGACCGTTGTTTGATGGGAACGGGAAGAAAAAACAAGGTGGGAGAAATCCCGAACTTTTTAGAGGAATATTGTAAATACTTAACGAATAAAGATATGAAACTCAGTAACATCGTGATGGTGGCCGCTTCAGCCCTTCTTTTGGTCTCCTGCTCCACCGCAGAACACATTACCTACTTCCAGGACTTGCGTCCCGGTGAGAGCGAACAGACCGTCACCGCTTCCACGGAGATTGGCATCCAGCCGAAGGACAAACTGTCTATCCTCGTGAGCTGTCAGGACGCGCGCCTGACCAGCATGTTTAACCTGCCAATCATCAGCCAGCAGGTGGGAGATGTCGGTTACTCGGGTACAGGCACAAGCCGCGGTCTGTCCGGCTATACGGTGGACGCGCAAGGCAACATCGACTTCCCCGTCCTGGGCACGCTCCATATACAGGGGATGAAGCGCGAGGAAGTAGCCTCCTATATCAAACAGGAACTGCAGTCGCGCGACCTCATCAAGGATCCCGTGGTGACGGTAGAGTTCATGAACCTCGGTGTGGACGTGCTGGGTGAGGTGAAGAATCCTGGCCGTTACAATATCAACAAGGACCACTACACCATCCTTGACGCACTGAGCCAGGCTGGCGACCTCACCATCTACGGCAAGCGCGAGAAGGTGCTGGTACTGCGCAACGAGAAGGGTACGCAGCGTGTCTATGGTGTGAACCTCTGCTCCGCCAGCCACCTCTACTCCTCCCCAGTCTACTACCTGCAGCAGAACGACGTGGTGTATGTTGAGCCTAACAAAGTTAGGGCACGCCAGTCCACCGTCAATGGCAACAACGTGCTTTCCACCTCCTTCTGGCTCTCGCTGGCCTCGCTGTTGACCACCATTACCGTACTCATCGTCAAATAACCCACACACCATGACAACCATACAAAAGAACATACAGGAACTGGACGCGCAGGACGACCTGCGTCTGCAGGATCTCTTCTACCTCTGCCTCCGCAAGTGGCACTGGTTTGCCCTCTCTATGGCCGTCTGCCTCGGTGTAGCCGTCTGGTACCTGCTCGTCACACCACCCGTCTACACCCGATCTGCCTCCATTCTCGTCAAGGACGACTCGAAGGGCAAGTCCGCCGTTTCTGGTAGCACGGATGCCTTCTCTGACCTCGGCCTGTTCACAAGCAGAACCAATGTGTACAACGAGATGGTCACGCTGCAGTCGCCCGACCTGATGCGTGAGGTGGTCTCTCGCCTTCGCCTCAACATATACTATGCTGTGGACGGGACGTTCCACCGCGAGACCCTCTACGGCGAGACCCTTCCGGCTACCGTCAGCATCAGCGGACTGTCCGATGATGCGTCCGCCGTCTTTACCCTGCAGTTGGAGAAGGATGGCACCTTCATGCTCTACGACATCAAGCGCAACGGGAAACGCACCGGCGAGGAAGTGGTGACAGGCAGGCAGGGCGAAGCCGTCCGCTGCGGACTCGGTGTGGTCACCGTCACCCCCACTGGCCATGGTAAAGAACTCATAGGCACACCTATCTATGTTGCCCACAGTCCCCTCCGTAGGACTGCCACGGGCTATATGAAGCGCCTCACCGTTGAACAGGCCGACAAGAAGTCTAACATCATCGACCTCTCGTTCAAGGATGTCTCCACCCGGCGTGCGGAGGATGTGCTGAACACGCTCATCGCTGTCTACAACGAGAGCTGGGTGAAGGACAAAAACCGGGTGGCCGTCAGCACCTCCGAGTTCATCGGCGGTCGTCTCGGTGTCATTGAGGGTGAGTTGGGCCACGTGGACAACGACATCTCCTCCTATAGGAGTCGTAACCTGCTGCCCGATGTGCAGGCTGCCGCCACTATGTATATGCAACAGGCCAGCGAGGCCAACGCCGCCGTCCGTGACCTGAACAACCAAATCTACATGGCGCGCTATATTCGCAATAGTCTGACCGATGGCGGCAGCGACACCAAACTCCTGCCCACCAACTCCGGCTTCAACAACGCCGAACTCTCCTCGCAAATCAGTGAATACAACAATAAGCTGCTGGATCGCAACAGCCTCGTGGCGCACAGTAGTGAGAAGAACCCCCTGGTAGCCGAGATGGATGCGTCCCTCTCCGCTATGCGCAGCGCACTGGTCAACTCCATTGACAACCAGCTCGTATCACTCAACGAGCAGGTCCGCAGCCAGCAGGGCAGCAGCGGCCAAGCTACCTCACAGATTGCCTCCAACCCACAGCAGGCCAAGTACCTGCTCTCTGTGGAACGCCAGCAGAAGGTGAAGGAGTCCCTTTATCTCTACCTGCTCCAGAAGCGTGAGGAGAACGAGCTGTCGCAGGCCTTCACCGCTTATAATACGCGCATTATCACCGTGCCTGGCGGCAGTCCGGATCCTACCTCCCCCGTTCGCCGTAACGTGCTGCTCGTGGCCTTCGCCCTCGGCCTGCTCCTCCCCGTCGGTGTCATCTACATTCGTGAGAATACCAATACCAAGGTGCGTGGCCGCAAGGATTTGAACTCCCTCTCTGTGCCGTTCATCGGCGAGATACCATTGTATGTCCGCCAGAAGAAGGGACTGCTGCGCAGGCAGCAGAGCGAAGTGAAGGCCGTCGTCGTCAAGGAGGGCAGCCGCGACATCATCAACGAGGCATTCCGCGTGCTGCGTACCAACCTCGAATTCATGGCCGGCAAGGAGAAGACGGTCATCGCCGTCACCTCATTCAATCCCGGCAGTGGCAAGTCGTTCTTCTCCGTGAATATGGCCATCAGCCTCGCCATCAAGGGCAAGCGTGTGATTGTCATTGACGGTGACCTGCGCCACGGCTCCGCCTCGCAGTATGTCAACTCCCCGGACATGGGACTCAGCGACTATTTGGGTGGCCGTGTGAATAGTCTGGATAGCATCATCGTCAACGACGGACAGCACGCCAACCTGGACATCCTGCCCATCGGCACCATCCCACCGAACCCCACCGAACTGGTTGCTGGAGAACGGATGAAACAGGTTGTTGACGATGCACGTGCCAAGTACGACTGTGTCATCATTGACTGCCCACCCATCGAGATGGTGGCCGACACGCAGCTTATCGCTCCGCTGGTCGACCGCACCGTCTTCGTTGTGCGCGCCGGACTCATGGAGCGCAGTATGCTGCCCGAGTTGGACAAGCTCTACGAGGGAAAGAAATACCCGAACATGGCCGTGGTGCTCAACGGCACCGAGGGTGGCGGCGGACGCTACGGCTACCGCTATGGTTACCGTTACGGCTACCACTACGGCTACGGCTATGCCTACCACTACGGCTCGAACAAGAAGCATAGGGGGGGGGTGACTGGATGGTCGTCAAGTGACTAACACTTAACATTCAACACTCAACATTCTGAATATGTGGCCCTTCAACAAGCGCATCAGTTTGGTCGGCAGCGGACTCTTCCGAGGCTTCACCGACTGGCACTCCCACATCCTGCCCGGCGTGGACGATGGTGTGGAGACCATGGCTGAAGCACTGGACATCCTCCATCGGTATGAAGTGCTGGGCGTGAAGACCGTATGGCTCACGCCCCATATCATGGAGGACTGTCCCAACACTACGGCCGCCCTTCGGGCGCGCTTCGCGGAACTGCAGGCCGCCTACAAGGGCACTGTCCGACTGCATCTCGCCGCCGAGAATATGCTTGACAACCTCTTTGAGGAACGCTTGGAGCAGGGTGACCTGCTGCCGTTAGGCGAGAGCGGCGACCGCCTGCTCGTGGAGACCTCCTACTTTACTCCACCTATGGGGTTGAGCGACATCCTGCAGCGTATCAAGTCGCGAGGCTACTACCCCGTGCTGGCGCACCCCGAGCGGTATGTCTATATGGACACGCCCTACTACCAGCGGCTGAAGTCCCTCGGCGTGCTCTTCCAACTCAACCTTCCCTCCCTCTTAGGACTGTACGGCAAGGCCGCGCGGCTGAAGGCTCACCAACTGCTGGAGAAGGGTTGCTACGACCTCGCCGGCACCGACCTCCATGCCCTCGATGTGCTGGAGACTGCCGCACGGCAGAAACTGGATCATGCAACCTTGGCGCAGGTGCGTCAGATTCCTTGACAGACGGATAGGGCAAAAAGAAAATCCATTTTCTTTTTGCCCTATCCTAATAAAAATACCTTCGGTGCAGGTTTATTTCAGTCCGTCGGCATCGCCGGTGGTCTTCAGTCCGTTGCTCTGTTCGCGCAGCGTGATGTTCACGTTTTTGGCCACCGTGTTGGTGATGACATCCGTTCGGAACGCCATTTTCTTGTCCGTACACTGGATGTTCTCGAAGGTGAAGTCTGTGAGGCAATACTTGTCACTCGTGCCCACATCGAAGAAATTGTCGCAGTCCATACGGATGTTCCGCACCGTGATGTTGTTGCACCGGCTCAGTGGCATATCCTTGCGGTCGCCGAGGTTGAAGAACTGCGTCCAGGGACGTACGACGAGGAAGCTGCCTGCGTTGCCCTCGATGTTGTCCACCGTCACGTACTCATAGTGCTGTGGCGTGTCGGGGCGCATCTTCAGCCAGAGCACGCGCTGGGCGTTGCCCACCTTGATGTTGCGGAGCACAATATTGCGATCCTTGACGCTCTCGCTGCCGAGTGTGAGACAGCCGTGTACGCGGCCATATCGGCAGTTCTGCACGAGTACGTTGTAGGTCGGGCCGTTCTCCGGGGCTTGGTCGGCCCAGGTACCCTTGCCGCCCTTGATGACCACCGCATCATCGTTCACGTTCATATAGCAGCCCTCCACCAGCACATCGTGACAGACGTCAATGTCGATGGCATCGCTGCTGGGTGCTTTCACACCGCTGGTGGGCGCGTAGATGGTGCAGTTCAAGAAGCGCACGTGGTCGCAGCGGTAGAGGTGGTTGGTCCAGAACGGGCTGTTCTGCAGGTGGAGATCCTGCACCGTCACGTTGCTGGAGTTGCTGATATAGACGAGGCGCGGTCGCTGTGCATCCTTGTTCGTACACTGCCGGTTCCATGTGCGTCGAATCCAGAACTCCTCCCAGTAGTGGTAGCCATTGCCGTCAATAGTGCCTGGTCCAGCCATGGTGAAGCCGTCGCAATGGTCGGCATTGATGAAGGCCGCGAAATACTTACACGTCTCGCCCTCGATGCGGGTCTCCACAACAGGGAAGTGGACGATGCGGTCGCTGCCCTTCAGCTTTCCGCCCTCCGCCACGTAGAGGTGTGTCTTGGGGCGGAAGAAGAGTGCACCGCTTTGGAACGTACCTGCCGGGACGACGATGACTCCACCGCCGTCCTGTGCTGCATGGTCAATGACGGCCTGGATGGCCTTCGTCTGCACGAGCGTGCTGTCTTGTTTTATGCCATAGTCCGTGATGACGTACTGCTTGCCGAGCGTGTCGACGTTCACCTTCTGTGCGTTGCCGAACCACGCGTCCATCTTCGTGCCGTCCGGCCACAGCGCTGTCTGTGCCTGTCCGGCCTTCTTCTGTTTCCTGGCCGCATCGGCACCCAGTGGCGCGAACGCCACCAGGCAGGCCATCAGCCAAATGGTTTTCTTCATGTCTTGTTTATTTTTTGAAGCTTTGGAGTTTGTAGTATTCCACGGCACCGAGCAGGAGACAGCCTGTGCCGTAGTCCTCGAAGTCAGGCACGGAGGTGAAGGTGACGGGCTGTCCGGCCGACGGGTCCTTCCCCGTGCCTTGGTTGTAGCCGATGAATCCATCACTGTGGACGGAGGCGGCGAGCGCCTTCCACGCCTTATCCATGGCGTTCTGATACTTGGCCTGTGGCAGGATGCCCTGTTGCACGCCCCACGCCATGCCATAGAGGAAGAGTCCCGTACCCGTCATCTCCGGTCCACCATAGTTGGCCGGACAGACGAGGCTGACGTTCCAGTAGCCGTCCGTACGCTGGCATTTCAGGATGGCCTGACTCATCAAGATGAAGTCCTTCTTCAGCACCTTGTAGTTCTTGTCCGTCTTCGGCAGGGTCTGCATCACGCGCACCAGAGCGGCGTACACCCAGCCGTTGCCGCGACTCCAGTAGCAGTTGCTGCCGTCCTTCTCCTTGTAGGGCGGCACATAGTCCTTGTCTCTCCACCAGAGTCCCTCCTTCTTGTTGAAGAGGCCGCCGGCCAAGGTGTCGCGCGTCCATTTGTAGGAGTTCATGGCGTAGTCGAGGTATTTCTTCTCGCCCGTCAGTTTGGCATACTTGGCGTAGACGGGCATGGCCATCTGTATGGCATCAATCCAGGTCCAGTAGGTGACCTTTCCCGTCCCCATCTGGTGGTCGAGGTTCTCCTTCACCTGGTTCAAGTCCACCTTGCCGCCCGTCTGCACATGGCGGTCGATGTAGGTCTGTTGGCAGCACTGGTTGTCGGCATCCGTGTCGTGGTTGCTGTGGCGTGCCGTCCATTTGTGGTAGTTGGCCCAGCGGTCGGTGTAGTCGAGGTAGCGTTGCTGTGGGTCAATCTCGTAGAGGGCCATCAGTCCCTCGTAGTACACGGCACGTGTCCAGAGGTTACTGGTGCGGCGTTTGTTCACATAGGTGTCGATGGTAGGGTCGCTGTACTTCGTCATGAAGTAGTTGTTGGTGCGATGAGCCACCTCCAGGATTTCCTGTTGCAGTGCGGTCTCTGCCTGTTGTGCCGAGGCTGCGGTCAGTCCTGTGAGCGCGCAGGCGGCGGTGATGATGAGTTTCTTCATACGTCAATATTTTAATTCTTAATTCTTAATTCTTAATTGTCCATCCGTATCAGTTTTACGCTGCTGTTCAGTCCGCTGGGCACTGGGCTCCAGTCGGCGTAGGTTGTCTTCTTGTAGTGGATGTCCACCACATTGATCTCCTTCATCTTGCGCCATTTCACGCCCTGCCGGTCCAGCTCCGCGATGCGGTTGGCTGGCAGGTTGGTTACCTCAATGCGGAGGGTGTTCTTGCCCTTGCGCAGCGCATCCTTGCAGTCCAGGATGTAGGGCACAGCCCAGGCGCAACCGATGTACTGGCCGTTGAGGTAGACGCGGGCACTCTCGCGCACATCGCCCAGGTCGATGGCCCAGTGCTTCCTGCTGTCGTCCTTCGAGAGTTTGAAGGTCGTCTCGTAAATGCCAGTGCCCATGGTTACCTTGGCCTTGTCGCTGAGTCCCTCCCACGTCTGCAGTCCATTGAGGCTGAACGTCTCGTCCACCAATGGTGCTTCTTCCGTGAAGGACAGCGTCCAGGTGTTGGCTGTTAGGTCGATGGTCTTGCCATCTATGGCCACAGTGGCTCGCGGCTGGGCATCCTTGACAGCGGCAGGCACGTCCCACTCTGCCACGGGCTGGTGCGAGACAAGGAGGATGCGGCTCTCGCCGCTCTTCAGGTTCACTGCGATGCCCCCGTCCGAGCCGCTGGCGGCATGGTATTCGTCCGTCATCGGGTCGTACCACACGCCGTGGTGCTCCCCGGTGGCCAGTGGTATGGTGGCGGATACGTCGTGGTCGGTGAGGTTGGCGATGAAGTAGTGGTGGCCGATGGCGTTGCTGCGCCGGATGAGCTTCAGTCCCAGTTGCTTCTTCAGCAGTTCAGGGCGTGCGGCGGCAGCCATCGCCTGGGTGTCGTTGCCCCGGATAATCCTTGCTCCCTGCGCCTGCAGGTCGGCCAGGTGGCGAACCACGTCGTCCGGCATGATGTTGTCGCCGGGGATGACGATACCCTTGTAGCGTGTGCCAGCAGCCGTCACGATGCAGCCGTCCTTATAGGAACACGTGCGCAGGTACTTGTCGCTGATGTAGTCGCAGTCGAAGCCTGCACGGTCGATGTCGAGGATGGTTCGAATGAACTCTGGTGCCCGCTTCTTCATGTCGTGGATACTGAACTGCATGAGCTTGTGCTTCGTGTCGTTGCGCCACATATCGCGCACGGGCAGGTAGACCAGGAAGTCGTTGTCGGGCTGTCCCCACTGCAGGTACGTCTGGCAGTTGGTGATGTATTTCATCAGTTCCGGTGCATCGCGCCAGATGCTGTTCGTGGGACTCATGTCGACGGAGGCGTAGAATTTCCAGCCCGGCCATGCGTCGTCCTTGGGCGAGTAGGCCGTGCCGTGGAAGAACATATGGTTCACGCCGGCGCAGAACATCAGATCCATATCGGGCTTCATCTGGCTCAGCGAGGTGCGGAAGTGCTCCGTGAGCCAGGTGAACGTCTCACTCGACGTGTATGGCTTGCCCGTGATGTGGGCGGCAGATGGTGCGTATTTCAGCATACTGAGGTCGCTGTCGTTGGGACGTGTCTTCCCCGGGTCTTTCCGCAGTCCCTTGATGCCAAAGTCGGTCAGTCCGAAGCCTTCGATTTCCGGGATGTCCACGGCGGCGTAGCAATCAATGAGGTTGGCGGGCGAGCCGTGTGCCTGGTTGCGCGTGATGGCTCCACGATCGTGCGCCCACTTGGTCCACTGCTCCGTGAAGTTGTGCAGCAGCATGTCGCCCAGCGTCTCGCGGTAGTCGCTCACCACCTCGGCGTTGCCGTCCAGAAACTCCGGCAGCTTGTCCTCCAACTTATATCCGCGCAGCCGCTCGAACGTGGCCAGGAGCGTCGGTGTCCAGTCTGCGCCGTACACCTCGTAGCTGTCGTTGAAGAAGGTATGGGGAAAGGGGGTCTTCGAGGCCGTGAAGGCACTGTCGATGTGCTGCAGATAATGGGCCACGGCGGTAGAGTCGAAATGGTCGATGACGTAGCCCTCGCCGCCTGGTGCGGCACGCTTCACCTGCTGACGTGTACGACTCTCGTAGAGGGCGATGACGCGCTTCCTGCCGTTGTCGCCTGCCACGGGAAATTCCTTGACGAGTTTTAGTTTGGCGAAGCCGCGCTCCTTTTGTGGAATGGTGAAGTTGATGTCCGTCAGTGTCTGCCGTGCGTCCACGATGGTGTCCACGAATACGGCCTTGCACGCCGCCTCGCTGACGGGCACCCACGGACCGCCGAAGGGCCACCCTGTACCGGTGGCCATGCCAGTCTCAATGTCCACCCGTTCGTTCTCCTGCTCCACGAACCGGAGCATCTCCATCCACTTCGTGGAGAGGTAGGGAATGTCGTTGCGGTCATTGCCCTGCACACCATACAGCGGCGTGATCTCCACGGCACCGATGCCAGCCTTGGCATATTCGTCGAGGTTCCATTTCAGGTTTTCCTTATCCACGGCCGAACCCATCCACCACCACCGTACGCCCGGTTTCGCTTCCCGGGTGGGGGAGGGGAGTAGCTGCGCCCGGCTGTTGACGGGAGTCAGCAGTGCCAGCGCGAGGGACAGTCCGATGAGGGACACGCTTGTTCTTTTGTTCATCGTATAGGTTGGTTTTAAGTTTTGTCGTTGTATCTGTCTGCAAATTTAGGAAAAAAATCCGATAGGTCTATTCCCTCCGCCGCGAAAAACAGAAATAATACAAATATGATAGACGTTTTGCCAAAAAGTCGGGACAAGACGAAGCTTTGCATCACTCTTCTACTGAACTCAAGTCTATAGAGTGAATCAATCGAATCACTCGAGTGAATCGATCAAATCACTCGAGTGAATCGATCAAATCACTCGAGTGCCGTTTTTTAGCCCCCTAATTCCAAGACCCTCCGGCATCGGCCAAATTGGCACAATTGCCGAAAAATCTCTTGTGCTCCTTGGAACGCTGTTTTTCAAGGGGCATAAGTCAGTATGTTGCGATCTCTAACGCAGTCACTTCTGTATCGTAACGCAGTCACTTCCATATCGTAACGCTGTCACTTCTGTATCGTAACGCAGTCACTTAGCCATGGTAACCCAGTAGGAACGGAAAATGGTCAATGGCCAACGGAAAATGGTCAATGGCGTGCTTTAGACTGATTTTCGTTGGTGGATGACTGATAAAAGGCGGCAGTGAAAGCGGTTAATCCCTATCTTTGCAGTCGGTTTCTACAACCATCAACAATTAATCACTAATAACGTTTGAAACTTAAAATGAAGAAGACTAAGTTTACAGCATTGTTGTTGTGTATGGGATTCTCCGTGATTGCTCCTGTCCATGTATATGGTACGGAGGGAACGGCAACGGAAGCCCTGCAACAGAACAAAAAAGTTACGGGTCAGGTCACTGACGAGCAAGGTGAACCCATCATCGGCGCGAGCGTAAAAATCGTGGGGACTACCCAGGGTATTGTCACTGACCTGGATGGTAACTTCACTCTTGATGCCCCGTCGAAGGTGACACTGGAAATCTCTTACATCGGTTTCCTCTCGCAGAAGGTAGCCGCTACGCCCGGTAGTCCCGTGCGCGTGACGCTGCACAGTGACGAACAGGCACTGGACGAAGTGGTAGTGGTGGGCTACGGATCGGTCAAACGTAGCGATGTGACCGGGTCGGTGTCCTCGCTGGATGCATCAAGCATTACCTCTGCTTCACAGACCAATGCCATTGATGCCATGCAGGGTAGAATTTCCGGTGTAAACATCACAAGGAATGCAGCACGCCCTGGCGGCAGCTACAACATCGTGATTCGCGGAAAGAGCTCTATCAATAACAGCAACGAGCCACTATGGGTGATTGATGGCATTCCGACCTCTTCTGACGCTCGCGACCTGAACCCCGCCGACATCGAGAAGATTGACGTGCTGAAGGATGCATCAGCTACGGCCATCTATGGTTCTCGCGGTGCCAACGGCGTAGTCATCGTGACCACCAAGCGTGGTAAGGAGGGCAAGTTCTCCATCAACTATGACGGCTACTATGGTGCTCGCGTAGCCAGCAATCTGCCCAACATGATGAATGGTGATGAATTTGTAAAGTTCCGCACCGACCTATTCCAAAGCCAAGGCAAGAGCACTGACCGCTCCAATGCCGAGTTCTTCACCCCAGAGGAATGGGAGCGGATAGACAACGGTATCTACACCGACTGGATAGACCTCGTTATGCGTACCGGCCAGCAGTACAGCAACACCATCACAGCATCGGGTGGCGATGCCAAGGGCACTTTCTCCTTGGGTATTGGCCAGCTGCACGAAGAAGGTACCGTGCGCGACCAGGACTACAACCGCTACAACC
This sequence comes from Vescimonas coprocola, assembly GCA_963620725.1. GTDB lineage: Bacteria > Bacteroidota > Bacteroidia > Bacteroidales > Bacteroidaceae > Prevotella. Next base: position 5,243 of record CAVFBU010000024.1, on the reverse strand, counting down.
TCCATCTGAACGTGAACCGCAAGTTCTTGAAGAGTTGGGAAATGGGTGGCAGTCTCTACTTCACTTACAGCAAACAGAACGAGGGCAGCTACGAGACGATACGCTCGGCCTACCGCCTGCCTCAGGTGGCTTATCCTTACGATGCTGACGGCAATTTGACTTACCACGTTTTCCGTAACGATGCCACAACCAACCCCTTGCTGGAAAGTACAGACGATGGCGAACATCGCGAGAACAAACGTTACAGAGTGTTCGGCAATGTCTATCTGCAGTACAAACCCTTCAAGGATCTGACTCTAAAAACACAATTCGCTCCACAGATGCTCTACACCCGCAATGGTGTCCTCGTCGGCACGAATGCGAAGAACTCCAGCGGAAACTCCGCCATAGTAGAGGTAAAATACAACCAGTCGCTCTATTGGTCGTACGTTTGGGACAACCAGCTGACCTACGACAAGCGGTTTGACAAGCACCACCTTAACGCAAGCCTTGTGCAGAGCATCCAGATGGAACAGTGGGAGACCTCCGGACAGTCGGCAAAGAATTTTCCGTTCAACAGCTACTGGTACAACATCGGTTCGGCTGGACTGAGCAACCAAACGGCCTCCACCACAAACTTCCAAAAGCGCACGCTGGCCTCTGTGCTGGCGAGGGTGCAGTATTCTTACAACGACCGTTACCTCTTGACCGTGTCTGGCCGCTACGACGGTTCTTCCCGACTGGCCGACGGCAACAAATGGTCGTTCTTCCCCTCAACCGCACTGGCATGGCGTATGACAGAAGAGGATTTCATGAAGCCACTGACAGCCATCAGCAACCTGAAGCTCCGCCTCAGTTATGGTGTGACGGGCAATGATGCTGTCTCTATCTATGGCACGCAGTCGGGTGTTTCTCGTCTGAACTATGACTACGGTGGCAATGTGATAGCCGCCTACTATAAAAGCGGTCTGGCCAACAAGAATCTAACGTGGGAGAAGACCCACGAAATCAACGTTGGTCTGGATTTCGGCTTCTTCAGAAACCGCATCAACGGCTCTATAGACATTTACCAGCGCGATGCCAAAGACCTTATTATGAAGCGCAATATACCGAGCACAACAGGCTGGACCTCCATTTGGGACAATATCGGATGGGTGAGAAACAGAGGTGTGGAACTGGCACTGAATACTGTGAATATCCAGAGCAAGAATTTTGGATGGGAAACCAATATTACCTTCTCCAAGAACAATAACAAAATCGTGGAACTCTACAACGGCAAACAAGACGATGTAGCCAACAAATGGTTCATCGGAGAGCCGCTGGATGTCAACTACGACTATGTCTACGATGGCATCTGGCAGAGCAATGAGGCAGACGAAGCCGCCAAGTACGGACAGAGTCCTGGACAGGTGAAGGTGAAGGATCTGGACAGCAATGGTGTCATCAACTCAGACGACAAGCGCATCATCGGACAGCGTTCACCAAAATGGATTGGTAGCATCACCAACACCTTCACCTACAAAAACTTCGACCTCTCCGTGTATATCTACACGCAACAGGGAGCACAGTTGCAGGATGCCTTTATGTCGGCCTACATGACCTACGAGGGCAACTACAAACAGGTCAGTGTAGACTACTGGACACCGGAGAACCCCTCCACCAAGTATCCGCAGCCCGGCAACAAAGGCAAGTACTTTGATTCTATGCGCTACGTAGACGTATCCTTCGTAAGGGTGGGCAGCATCACCTTGGGCTACAACCTGCCCAAGTCGCTGTTGGAGAAGGTCAACGTAAAACAGGCACGCCTCTACGTGACCACCAACAATCCCTTTACCTTCACCTCTTATAAAGGTTTCGACCCAGAATGGGCCACCCAGAACACATGGGGAACTGCCACAGGATACACCACTTATTTGGTCGGTGCAAAAGTTGAATTCTAAATCAATAACATAGCAATGAAAAAGAATATTCTATACATAGCGTGCGCCAGTCTTGCACTGGGTCTGACTTCCTGCGACGGCTTCTTGGAAGAAGAGAACCTGAGCAATGTCAATTCGGAACAGTATTTTCAGACAAAGGATGGTTACGAGAGTTTGGTCAATGCCTCGTATGCCACACTACGTACCATGTGGAAACACGAGCCGTGGCTGTTCAACCTGGGTGTTGACATCTACACACGTGGCGAGAGCGAACTGGTGAGCGGCAGCTATGGCAACCGCGATGTCTACAGCAGCGAATTGAACGAATATGCCACGTTGGACGCACAGAATGGTTACGTCAGCAGCTTCTATACCAATGCCTACTACAGCATACAGGTATGCAACACAGCCATTAACAAAGCGGAAAGTGTCTCGGGAATGGACGAGGCGACATTGAAACAGCGTGTAGCAGAAGTGCGGTTCCTGAGAGCATACTACTACTATTTGCTTGTGGAGCAGTTTGGTGATGTGGCCATCGTAACCGAGGAAGTCACCACGCCCATGACGGAATTCACCCGTTCGGCAGAGAAAGAGGTGTACAACTTCATACTTTCTGAACTCAACGACATAGTAGGTGTCCTGCCAACTACACAGGGCGAATACGGCAGAATCACCCAAGGGGCAGCCAAGCATCTGATGGCGCTGGCCTACCTAACCCGTGGATACAAATCCTACGGCGAGACCGGTGATTTCTCCGAGGCGGCAGCGCTGGCCGATGAGGTCATCAACTGCGGACAGTATGAGCTGATGCCCACCTTTGATAATGTTTTTGCCACGGGCAATGAGCAGAACCGGGAAATCATCTTCTCGGTACAGTATGACGGAACGTCATTGGGCGGACAATACAACGGCAATGGACAGCAGAACCTGTACGGCTTTGAACTATGGACTAAGGTGGTTTCTGGCTTTGAACAAGGAAACCTGACTTACGGATGGAAGAAAAACCAGTTTATGCCGACCCAGTTCCTGTATTCCCTCTACAACACTGCAGTGGACAGCCGCTATGACGCAACGTTCAAAAGTGAGTTCTATGCCACACAGGCAGATGCGAGCATCGGGCTGAAGGTGGGAGACCTGCGCCTGTATTTCCCCACCTACGACCAACCCTTCACAAAGGAAGATTCGTTGGCGGTCATGGCAGAACATCCCAATGCCATCATCATCACAAAGGACCGCTGGAAGCAGGATATCGAGCATATAGGAGGCTCGGGAATGTGTCCTATGATATGGAAATTCTACGACCCCAACGCCTCCTGGCCCAGCAACAATACCAGCTATACCAGCACCAAGGATATTTTCCTCTTCCGTCTTGCAGACACGTATCTGCTGGCTGCCGAGGCCTACTATAAGGCAGGCAATTCACAGAAAGCTGCCGAGCGCATCAATAAGGTGCGTGAGCGTGCAGCCTTGCCCGGACACGTGCAGGACATGGACATTGCTGCAGCAGACGTAGATCTTGACTTCATCCTGGATGAACGTGCCCGCGAGATGGCTGGCGAATACAACCGATGGATGGATTTGAAACGTACGGGTAAGCTGATAGAGCGCACTCTGAAGCACAATAATCTTGCGGCAAAAATAAACAAGATGGACGATCATATCTTGGTGCGCCCCATCCCGCAGTCGGTCCTTGACCAAACAACGGGAGAGTTCAATCAGAATCAAGGATATTAAAATAGTTTTTGTACATTTTTAATTCAAGTTTTGGATTAGGTTAGTTTTGTATGAGGGGACGGGAGCGTCATAGTGCCTGTCCCCTCTTTTCCAACAAAAGGATGAAAAGAAAGATATTGTTAAGCTTAGGATTGGGGCTATGGCTGATGACGACCGATGCACAGACCATTGTGAATGGAGTGCCATGGTACGACCAAAACAACAACCCCGTGAATGCCCATGGTGCCGGAATCCTCCGCGACGGCGGACGCTACTGGCTGTTCGGTGAGTACAAGAGCGACACGTCGAATGCCTTTCCGGGCTTCGGCTGCTATTCGTCAACAGACCTCGTGAACTGGCAGTTTGAGCGGGTAGTGCTGCCCATGCAAAAGGACGGCATCTTAGGACCGAATCGGGTGGGGGAGCGCGTGAAGGTGATGCGCTGTCCGAAAACGGGGGAGTATGTGCTCTTCGCTCATGCCGACAACTTGGGGTATAAAGACCCGCATACGGCCATAGCCACCTGCAAGACCATCAACGGCGACTACCAGTTGAAAGGAACGCTGCAGTACAAAGGACAGCCCATCAAGCGGTGGGACATCGGCGTGTTTCAGGACGAGGATGGTACGGGCTTTCTCCTCGCACACCACGGCCCCATCTACCGCTTGAGCGACGACTATCTCAGTGTGGATACGATGATAGCCAATGTGAAGGGTATGGGCGAGTCGCCCGCTATGTTCAAGAAGAATGGCATCTACTATCTGCTGACCTCCAACCTCACCAGTTGGGAGCGCAACGACAACTATTATTTCACAGCCACCGACATTGCAGGCCCGTGGACGAAGCAAGGTCTGTTCTGCCCGGAGGGCACTTTGACTTGGAACAGCCAATGCACATTTGTATTCCCACAGCTTTGTGGCCCGAACGACACTCCGATGTATATGGGCGACCGCTGGAGCTATCCCCATCAGGCATCAGCCGCTACGAATGTCTGGCTACCTATGCAGGTGGACGGCGAACGGCTCTCCATCCCCACGTACTGGCAGGCATGGAATCCGCAGACCATGTGCCCCTCGGATATATTGAAGGCGGCCAAGAAACGAAAGGCGTTGACCTTGCGCTCCAACCAGCCTGGCAAGACGGTTCGACTGAAGTTCAAAGGCACCCACGTGGCTCTGACCGGCAAGACGGACTGCCACGGCGGCTACGCCCGGGTGTCGGTGGTGGACAGCAAGGACCGGGTGGTGTATTCCTCCTTGGTGGATTTCTACAGCAAGGTGGAGCAGGACGGCATCCGCGTAGTGACACCCAAACTGCTCTTCGGCAAGTACACGCTGAGCGTGGAGGTGACAGGAGAACGCTCGAACTGGAGCGACAAACGCATGAACCAGTATGGTACGGACGACTGCCGCGTGCAGACCGACAGTGTCTATGTCTTTTAGATTTTAACACGCCGAAGGGCGGTGTTTCTAAATATTATCATTAATTTTGCAGCTATGAAAGCAAGAGAGGATATTTTTTGCAGGAAAGCAGTCAAGGTGCTGCTCCTCGCTACGGGATTGTTGGCCTCTGCATCGTCATCAGCCAAGGATTTCATCTGGTACGACGGCACGCAAGCCGTCACCTATTACT
>CAVFBU010000023.1:0-27233 GCA_963620725.1 Vescimonas coprocola | reverse complement strand
AGCAAGGAAGGATACCGCGTCAATATGCTTTTTTACATCCTTGTCCTCTTCCGATACTGGCTTCAATTCCACGTATCCCCCATGAGAGGATATAATGACCCGCTCACCCTCATGGGCTCTCTGCATATACTTGCCGGGATTGGCCTTGTACTCTGTTCCTGTTATCAGTGTCATAGCTGTACCTCCTATATTTTGTGCAAAAATACAAACTTTACTTGGAATGGCAAAGGATTGAGGAAGTTTTTTAAGGAAAAAGTATGGACGAGTCCTCACGGATTCGTCCACGCCCCAGTTGTTAGTATTATAAATAGGTAGTAGAAGTCTGATGGGTGTCGTTCAGCACTCGCGGTAGAAGTCCAGGGCCTCCTTGATCTCGTCTTCCGTGGCGGTCTGGTTGATGCGGATGTCGCCGATGTCGGCCAACAGGGTGAAATTGACCTCGTTGCCGACATTCTTCTTGTCGTGGTGCATCAGCTCTATCAGCCGGGGATAGTCGTCGCAGGTGATGGGCATCCGTCCGTAGTGTTCCTTGATGAAGGCCACGGTCTGCCGCATGGTGTCGGTGGGGAAGCCGACCTTGACACAGCTGAGATACAGCTCGGCAATCAAGCCGTAGGCGACAGCATAGCCGTGGAGGATGGGTTGGCGTTCCAAGGCCAGCGACTCGAAGGCGTGGCCGACCGTGTGTCCTAAGTTGAGGGCTTTGCGGAGGCCGTGCTCGGTGGGGTCTTCCGCCACGATGCGCTGCTTGACGCTGACGTTGTCGGCTACCATCGCGCTGGTGATGTGCTCGGCCGTCGGGTTAAGATTGACCAGGGTGGCCCACCGCTCCCGGGTGGAAATCAGTCCGTGTTTCAACATCTCGGCGTAGCCCGAGAGGATGTTCTCGCGGTCCAGGGTGCGCAGGAACACGGTGTCGAGGATGACGCACTCGGCGTTGTTGAACACGCCAATCTCGTTTTTTAGTCCGCCGAAATTGATACCCGTCTTGCCGCCCACACTGGCGTCGACCATGGCCAGCAGCGTGGTGGGGATGTTGATGAAGGGAATGCCGCGCTTGAAGGTGGAGGCTGCAAAGCCGCCGAGGTCGGTCACCATGCCGCCGCCGAGGTTGACCATCAGCGAGTGGCGCGTAGCTCCGTGTTGTTGCAACCAGCTCCATACCCACGTCAGGCTTTTGACCGTTTTGTGGGTATCAGTACTGTCGATGGCAATCACCGAGGAACCGCGCATGGAAGCGCAGTCGCTGACCAGTGGCCAGCACACGTCCCGTGTGGTAGTGTCGAACAGCACCACCACGAGGTCGTGAGGGCAGTCGGCTACGGCTTCGTCGAGTGCCTGACAGATGTTCTGGGAGATGATTACCTTCTGTTGTTCCATTTCACTATTGTTCCGTTTCAGCGTGCAAAATTAATATAAAATTTGCAGTTTCGTCTATAAAACCAGCGGATAATGGACGAAAAGGGCTTTTTTTCTGCCCTATGGGTTAAACACTTTGACTGTTGGCGCGTCAAAACCCCCGGAATAACAAAAAAAGTGACCGAAGAGAAAGATGAAGAAGCGAATCCTAACGACCCTGATGGCGGTGGCGGTAGCCATGGTAACCATGGCACAGCGTGCCATCACGGGAAAAGTGATTGAAAACGACTCGCAAGACCCGGTGCCTCAGACCACCGTGCGACTGTTGAAAACCGACAGCACCCTGGTGAAGGGCGTGCTGACCAACCAGGAGGGACGGTTCTCCCTGCAGGCTCCGTCGGCTGGACGCTACATCGTGCAGGTGACGTGCGTCGGCTTCAAGCCCTACGCCAAGCGCATCAGCGTGGCTGCCGACAAGAACGTGCCGCTGGGTACCATCGCCCTCTCGCCCGATGCCATCATGCTGAAGGGAGCCACCGTCACGGGCAATGCCGCGAAGGTGACGGTCAAGGCGGACACCTTCGTCTATAATGCCTCGGCCTACCGCACACCGGAGGGGTCGGTGGTTGAGGAACTGGTGCGCCGCCTGCCCGGTGCGCAGGTGAGCGACGACGGCACGGTCACCCTCAACGGCAAGGAGGTGAAGAAAATCCTCATCGACGGCAAGGAGTTTATGCCGGGCGACACCAAGACGGCCATGAAGAACCTACCCACGTCCATCGTGGAGCGCGTGCGTGCCTATGACCAGAAGAGCGACCAGGCGCGCGTGACGGGCATTGACGACGGCGAGGAGGAAACGGTGCTCGACTTCGGTGTGAAGAAGGGCATGAACCGCGGCCAGATGCTCAACGTCAACCTCGGTGCGGGCACGCAGGACCGCTACAGCAACCGCGCCTTCGGAGGCACGCAGAGCGAAAGCTTGAAGGCGTTCGGTATGATGAGTGCCAACAACGTCAACGACATGGGATTTCCCGGTGGTGGCGGCGGACGCTTCGGCGGCGGACGGCAGGGACTGACAGCCACCAAGATGGTGGGTTTCAACCTCAACTATGAAATCCCCAAGACACTGATCCTGGACGGCAGCGTGCGCTGGAACCACAGCGATGGCGATGCCCATGTGCTGAAGTCAACGGAGAACTTCCTGGACGGAAGCACGTCGACCTTCGGCAACAGCAGCAACCGAAACTATACGCGCTCCAACAACTGGGACGTGCGGATGCGACTGGAATGGACACCGGACACGATGACGAACATCATGTTCCGCCCGCAGTTCACCTACGGCAGCAACGACGGGCTGAGCGATGGTAAGTCGCTGACCTTCGACGAAGACCCCTACGAATATGGTTCAGACCCGCTCAACAACAGCACGACGCTGGAGAAGATGATGGCGCTGGGCTACGTGAAAAACCGCAATAAAGACACCTCGCTCAGCTACAGCGACTCGAAGAGTGCCGGGGCGCGGCTGCAGATGAACCGCAAACTCAGTGCCAGCGGACGCAACGTCACGCTGACCCTGGCCGGCAACTACGGCGACGGTATGAGCAAGTCGTTTACTAACAACATGGTGGAGTATTTCCAACTGGTCAACAGCGCAGGGAATGATTCGACCTACCAGGCCAACCGCTACGCTGTGACCCCGACCACCAACTGGAACTATAGTGTCAAGGCCCTCTACAGTGAACCCATCCTGCCGCGCACCTACCTGCAGTTCAGCTACCAGTATCAGTACAAATACTCGAAGAGCGACCGTGGCACTTACGACCTCAGTCATGTTGATGCGGACTTCTTCAGCGTCAATGCCGCCTACCGGGGCTGGGGCAGCTATCTGGACCTGCTCGGCAACGCGTCGCTCGACAGCTACCGCGACAGCAAGCTCAGCCGCTACTCGGAGTATAAGAACTATATCCACACGGCCGACGTGATGCTGCGCGTGGTACGCAATGATTACAACTTCAACGTGGGTGTGCAAGTGGTGCCGCAGAAGTCGCACTTCGTGCAAGACTACCAAAACCTCCACGCCGACACCACACGCACCGTGACCAACATCACGCCGACGGCTGACTTCCGCTGGAAGATTTCGGACCTGAGCCAGCTGCGCTTCACCTACCGCGGACGCACCAGCCAGCCCTCAATGAGCGACCTGCTCGACATTACCGACGACAGCAACCCACTGAACGTGCAGAAGGGTAACCCGGGACTGAAGCCCTCCTTTACGCAGAACTTCCGCCTCTTCTACAACAACTATATCCAGAACCACCAGCGCAGCATCATGGCGCACCTGAATTTCTCAATGACGGACAACTCCATCTCGAACATGGTGACCTACGACAAGACCACCGGCGGACGCACCACACGGCCGGAAAATATCAACGGCAACTGGAACACCTTCGGTATGTTCATGTTCAACACGGCACTGGACTCGGCGGCCTATTTCAACGTGAACACCTTCACCACGGTGAACTACAGCAACAGCGTGGGTTACGTCAGCGTGGACCAGGCCGACTCGCAGAAGTCTACCACGCGCACCATGACGCTGGGCGAGCGTCTCGCCACCAGCTACCGCAACGACTGGCTGGAGATAGAGCTCAACGGGTCGCTCAACTATATGCGGGCGCGCAGCGAGCTGCAGAGCAGCAACAACCTCGACACGTGGACCTACTCCTATGGGGCCAGTCTGATGCTGACCGCACCGTGGGGCACACAGCTCTCGTCGGGACTCAATATGAACAGCCGGCGCGGCTTCAACGACTCGTCGATGAACACCAACGAACTGATATGGAACGCGCAGGTGTCGCAGTCGTTCCTGCGCGGCAATGCGCTCACCGTGGCACTCCAACTCTATGACATCCTGCACCAACAGTCCACCTTCAGCCGCACGGTCAACGCGATGCAGCGTGCCGACACGGAATACAACGCCATCACCAACTACGCCATGCTGACGGCCTCGTATCGTCTGAATGTCTTTGGCGGCAAGTCCAGTATGCGCGGTGGACGTGACGGACGGCGCGGACCGGGCTTCGGCGGTCCTGGTCGCGGCCCGGGCGGTCCGGGCGGTCCCGGCTTCGGCGGACCGCGCAGGTTCTGACCAACACATCATAAGGAAGGGCTGGATTCCAATAGAGAAATCCAGCCCTTCTTCATAGTGGTGTTCGAAAGGTCTGAGAGAGACGGCGGACGATTATTGCTCTTTGCCCTTTTCGGTCGTGTAGTCTTCGCCAGCTGCCGTCTCGTCCTCAAAGTCGGTGATACCTGCCTTGACGAGGATGTTGTACCACTGGATGAGCTTCTTGATGTCGCTATTGTGGACGCGGTCGCGATCCCATTCGGGCAGCACCTTGCTGAAATAGTCATGAAGCTCGTCAGCGCTGGCCTTCTTGTAGTTGAGGCTGGACTCCTTGCCACCTTCCAGGTCGCGTAACGAGGCAAGAATCTTTGTCAGGGGTACGTCGTCCGTCTCGGTGAACATGGCAATGTCTCCCAACGAGGAGATGCGGTCGTTGCCGAAGGTCGGCATACGCTTATGGGTCTCGTCCAGGGCCTCTACGATGAGGCTGTTGTTTCCGCGTGACACGAGTTGGTAAAGTCCCGGTTTGCCCGAGATGGCTAAAATGGTCTGTTTCATGATTGGTTTATGATAATTGTTTGATAATGTTTTCTATCTGTGGTTCGAGGGGCTGCACCCCATCGTTGACAATCTCGAAGTCGGAAAGTCGGCGCACCTCGTCCTGAGGCCATTGCCGCTGCATCCACTGTATGACCTTCTCGCGGCTGATGCCGTCGCGCGCCATAACGCGCCCGATGCGCACCTCGTCGGGGGCACTGACCATCACCACGCGATCCACCAAACGGTTGATGCCCGACTCAAAGAGGATGGCACTCTCCATCCATTCCATGCCGCTCTCCTCGAAATCGCGGAACACGGCAGGATGGACAATGGCGTTGATGGCCTGTACGTTGTGGTCGCTCTGCAGGAGGAAGCGCGTCACGGCAGCCTTGTTGAGCACATGGTCGCCGCCCGCCGGCTGAGCGAGGAACGCGTCCGAGCCGATGAGCTGGCACAACTCCTTATATATAATAGGTGAGGTGCGAATGAGGCGTTTAGCGGCCTCGTCGCAGTCGTAGACCGCAATGCCCCGTTGCTTCAGCAACTGGCACACGTAGCTCTTTCCCGTTCCGATGCCTCCGGTAATGCCTGTCTTCATTCTTCTTCGATGAGGTAGTCCACCTGCTTCACTTCGAGGGTGGCACGACTGATGCCGTGGGGCACCTTGCGCAGGTAGATATTGCACTTGTCTGACGGATGCTGCATGATTTCCTGGTAGTTAGCCACAACGGTGAAATCCTCTGCCTGTAGCGTCTTGAACAGGTTGACACCGGTGACGAAGCGAACCGCCACCTTTTGGGGGAAGGTGCGCAGCACTTTCCCTTGCGGCATATTGATGGCTTGAATGGGAATGCCGTCGATGCGCTCCTCGGTGAGCACATCGGTCATGAAGCCGATGCGCACCCGGTTAGGCACCACCTTCACGTCCTTGATGTGTGCCAGTTGACAGTTTACTGTCAGCGTGTCGCGGAAACGGGTATGGTTGAGTTGCTCCGTGGATATGTAGCGTATGCTGTCGAGCTTGTCGCTGGACGCATAGATGTCAACGCTGTCGGGCCAGTACTGTACGTGGGAGATGTAATACGGCTGCTCAGGGACAACGTGTCCCGCCCATCGGACGGGTACGCGCTTGTGTTCACCATTGTTGTAGGCAAAATCAACCCTGTCGGGTTTTATGCTGACAATGGCGGTCGACGATTCCAGTCGTAGTTCGACCAGCCGTTTGAGTTCCGCAGAAGCTACCAGTCCGACTCCCTTGCCACGATTGTAGGTCTTGAAAGGGATATTGACCGCCAGATTTTTGCTGTGGAGATATCCCATAATAACCCATCCCTTGTCGCGCAGGGTGAGGGTGACGGTATCTGTTTCATAGGAGGTGAGCACCGTGTTGCGCGGAACGCCCTTGATGTGCACCAGCACCTTCACCTCCTGTTCGTAAGTCTCGTTGAGCGTGAGAATCAGCCAGAAGGCTCCCGACAGACAGAGAAAAAACAGAAACACCAGCAGTTGCCTGCTCATCGTATTGAACAAGAAACTTCTGGTGATCCGTGTCAATTGCTGTGCGCTCAAAATGTGGGCCTGTGGCTTTCGTGGAAATTACTTGCCTGCCGTTTGGGTGGCAGCCACATTGTCGTAGACGAAGTTCTTGTCCACCTTGACGGTCACGCCATGTGCGATTTCAATCTCGACAATGCCGGTAGCCAGGTCTACACGCTTCACTTTGCCGTAGATGCCACCGCCGGTCACAATCTCTTTGCCCTCGGTCAGCGAGTTTTGGAACTGCTGGATTTTCTTCCGCTGTTTCTGCTGCGGACGGATCATGAAGAAATACATGATGGCGAAAATGGCCACCATCATAATGAGAAAACTCATGCTTCCGCCACCTTGTGCGCCGCCTTGTGCGGCAAGGATAATCTGTGTCATAATTCTGATAAAGTATTGTTATTGTTGTTTCATTTTGTCGTCCATGCGCTTGAGCAGTCTTCCGGTCTCGATGAGGTGTCGTGCGATATTGTCAAGCATACCGTTGATGTATCCGCCACTGCGTGGGGTGGAGTAGGACTTGGCTATCTCCACATACTCATTGATGGTGACGCTGACGGGGATGCTGGGGAAGGTCAGCAGCTCGGCGATGGCCACCTGCATGATGATGATGTCCATATAGGCCAGTCTGGAGAAGTCCCAGTTGCGGGAGGCTTCGCTCATGAGGTGCTGGTACTCGTCGGCGTTGAGGATGGCCGCGCGGAACAGCTTGCGCGCGTAGTCCTTGTCTTCCTCACAGTCGTATTCGGGCAGCAGTTCCTGACGCGTTCCCTTGGTCTCGTCGAAGCGTTTGATGGTCTTCAGCACGAAGGTGTCCACGACCTCCTTGTCATCGTTCCAATAGATGCTCTGTTCTTCCAGCAGTGCGTCCAGGTCTTCATTATTCTGGATGAGCGTTCGGTAGATTTTCCGCCACACCTCGCGGTCGGCAGCGTAGTCGTCCTGATCGTCGGCCATGTAGTCCTTGAAGATTTGGCTTTCCGTAATCTGCAGATAGATTTTCTTGAGAAACTCTGGGTTGTCCGCCCAGGTCTTGTTCTGGCTCTCCGTCAGCTCGTTGTACATCTTGTTCTCTTCGAGCTGCAGGGCAAAACGATTGTAGGCAAACTTCTGCGACGGCATTGCTGTGCCCTCGCGCTGTGCCCTTGCCTGCGCCACTTCCAGGTGTCTGCGCGCCTCCTTGGTAATGCCCACGATGAGCGACAACAGACAGACGTACATATCGTATGCTTTTGACAGGCTAAAGAGGAGTTCTTTCTCTGCCGATTCAATGTTTTTACTGCCGTTGAGATAGTAGGCATAGGCCAACTGGACGGTCTTGACCCGTATTAGTTCCCGATTAATCATAAATCTGCTTAAAATTTCGTTTGATACTCTTATCACGTGCAAAAATACAAAGAAATCCATTTCTGTGCAAGAAAAGCAGCGAAATAATACAAAAAAGTAGTGGATGGTGCGCGTAATTCCCGATTTATTTGTACCTTTGCACCGCTTTTTCGCTTCGTGTGATGGTGAATTAGGCAAGAATACTTAATTTAGAGTAACACATTATTAATTACTATGAGAGAAATCAACGTAAACGGTCAGAAGCGTACCGACGTGGGCAAGAAGGCCTCGAAACTGCTTCGCAAGGAAGGTATGATACCCTGCAACCTGTATGGAGAGAAGAAGGACGAAAAGGGACTCCCCGTAGCCTTCTCGTTCGTGGCTTCCATGGCCGACCTCCGCAAGGTCATCTATACGCCTCATGTATATGTTGTAGTGCTCAACATTGACGGAGAGGAGCACAAGGCCATCATCAAGGAGCTGCAGTTCCACCCCACGACAGACGCGCTGCTTCATGCAGACTTCTACGAGGTGAACGACACCAAGAGCATTACGGTGGGCATCCCCGTCAAGCTGAATGGTCTGGCTCAGGGTGTGCGCGATGGTGGTAAGCTCCAGTTGCAGATTCGCAAGATTAACGTTACCGCTCCCTATCCGCAGATTCCCGAGATTCTGAACATCGATGTGACCAACCTTGAACTCGGCAAGAGCATCAAGGTGGCTTCTCTGGAGTTCGAGGGTTTGGAAATTGCCACTCCGAAAGAGGTTATCGTATGCTCTGTGCGTGCCACCCGTGCATCGCGTTCGGCAGCCGCAGCCGCAGCCGAGGCATAATCTGGCAGTAAACGTATGGACAAATATCTAATTGTCGGTTTGGGCAACGTCGGCAGTGAGTACGACATGACCCGCCACAATATGGGCTTTATGGTATTGGACGCTTTTGCAAAGGCGTCCAATATCGTTTTTGACGACAGGCGTTACGGCTATGTGGCCGAGACTTCCCTCAAGGGGCGCAAGGTGTTCCTGCTGAAGCCTTCCACTTATATGAACCTCAGCGGCAATGCCGTGCGCTATTGGCTCAACAAGGAGAATATCGACCAGAGTCGGCTGCTCGTTGTCAGCGACGACGTGGCACTGCCCCTCGGCCATTTCCGTCTGAAGGCCAACGGATCAAACGGTGGCCACAATGGGTTGGGACATATCCAGCAACTCATCGGTCAGCAGTATGCTCGTCTGCGTATGGGCATCGGCAACGACTATCCGCAGGGCGCACAGATAGACTACGTGTTGGGGCGGTTCAGCGAAGAGGAACTGAAGGTGCTCCAGCCGGCCATTGATCTGGGTGCAGACATCATCCGGAGCTTTGTGTTGGCTGGCATTGATGTCACCATGAACCAGTACAACAAAATGGGGAAAGGAGGGACGCAGCATGGGTGACCTCGCACGGATAGACAAATGGCTTTGGGCGGCGCGAATCTTCAAGACGCGCAGCATTGCTGCCGATGCCATCAAAAACGGACGCGTCACCATTGGCGGTGTCAACGTGAAGCCCTCGCGGATGGTCAAGGCAGGCGAGACGGTGAGCGTGCGCAAGCCGCCCGTCACTTATTCCTTCAAGGTGCTGAAGACCATTGAGCAGCGCGTCGGCGCGAAGCTCCTGCCCGAAATCTATGAGAATGTGACTACCGCTGACCAGTACGAGTTGCTGGAGATGAACCGCATCAGTGGCTTCGTGGATCGTGCCCGCGGAACGGGACGACCCACCAAGAAGGAGCGCCGTGCACTCGATGACTTCATCGAGCCGTCGCTCGAAGGCTTTGATGACTTCGACTGGGAAGACGGCGGATAGGGATTATTCGCCGTATATCTCCTTCAACTTCGCTCCCACTTCGTCACCGCGCAGATCCATGGCAACGATGGTGCCGTCGGGGTCAACCAGGATGTTCGAGGGAATGCTGGATACGCCGTACACCTCAGCGGCGGCGCATTTCCAACCCTTGAGGTCGCTGATTTGCGGCCATTTCATACCGAGCTTCTGGATGCTGTTCACCCAGGCTTCCTTCTTTTGGTCGAACGAAACGCCCACAATCTCAAATCCCTTGCCGTGGTATTTCTCGTAGTTTGCCACCAGATTGGGCATCTCCTGCCGGCAGGGACCGCACCACGAGGCCCAGAAGTCCACCAGAACATACTGTCCCTTGCCCACCCACTGGCTGAGGGTGGCGAGACGGTCGTCGGTGTCGTTCATCTGCAGGTCAGTAAACTTCCTGCCAGGTGCCCGTCGTCCCATGCCGTCCAGCAACTTCTTCGGGCGGTCCAGTTCGGGACTGTTGTAGTAGGGAGCCGCAGGGTCAAGCAGACTCTTCAACTCGTCGTAGCTGAGGGAGTACATGATATCGGCGATGTACTTGGCTGGAATCATCTCGCGTTTATTGTCGCGCACGAGAGAGCGTACCAAATCAATCTGTTCCTCATAGATGGAGTCCATCGTCTCCGACAGCTGTACCAGGCGTGCCTTGGTTTCCGGCTGTTCGCGGTTTGGGTCTTTCTCGCGCAGCGCGTTGACCTCCTTCATCACCTGTGCCGTGCGTGCGTTGATATTTTCTATCTGTGCCTTGCGCCCGTCGTCTTTGGGCTGTGCACACAGCGTTAGTGTTACCAGTACCAGGGCGGCCATCAGCGCCAGTGTCATCTTCTTTTTCATAGTTTTTCCGTTTATTTGTTTTCGGCGCAAAATTACGAATAAATTCCGAATATTCCAATACAGAGAAAGCAATAATGTTCCAAAAGGTTTATTTTTGTGTCAAATATATAAAAACAACGGGAGATGTTTGGATATTTCTGTACGAATGTGTACCTTTGCGCGCAAAAACTAAATAGACTATATTTATTATGGCAAGTCGCAGAGAAGAAGTATGGGCATCCATGTACAAGCAGGCAGTAGCCTATGTGAAGGAACATCGTCAGATGCCGCCCAAGAGCAGTAAGGAATTCGGGTACATTCTAAACTGGTGGAAATACAACCGGAAGATGTACAACAAGGGATTACTCAACAAGGACAGGGCGGAAAAGCTGATCGATCTCAGCAATATGCGCGATTACCACGTCTTTTCTTGACGGGTTTCCTCCGCAACGCTACAAACTAAAACCAACTACGATGACTACAAGGCGAAAACTTCTCATTACCTTAGTGGCAATGGGCATGGGTATGTTGTACCCCTCAGTGGTCATTGGCCAAAGCAAGCATCATCCGTTGGTTTACGACCAGGAAAACCGTGAATCGGAACGTACCGTAAAGGCTTTCAGCAGTGCGACAGAACTACAGATGAACCCTCTGTTGCCCAACCCATTCTTGATGAACAACGGCAAAACGGAGGTGAAGCGGATGAAACAATGGAGCCGACGGCGTGCGGAGCTGTTGGCCAGCATCCAGAAATATGAGATAGGACTGAAGCCTGTGGTGGATATGGACGACATCGACGCACGGATGAGCGGCGATACCCTCATCGTTGATGTCCACGTGGGTGGACAGACGCTGACCCTCTCCGCTGTCATTACCTATCCCAAGGGTGGACAGGCCCCCTGGCCTCTCATTATCGGTGCCAGCCACAATGCCATCCCAGCCCCTCTCTTCACGGAGCGCAACATCGCCCTGATGACCTTCGCGGAACGACAGGTCAACGACTATACCCAATGGGGCAAACACGGTGTTCGAGGACAGTTTGCTTTCGACCGCCTCTATCCCTCGCTCACGGCCAATGGTGCCTACAGTGAATGGGCGTGGGGCTTCAGCCGGTTGCTGGACGGACTGCAGAAACTCGGTCCTGAAGTGACGCGTATCGACATGAAGCACATCGGTGTGACGGGATGCTCGTACGCAGGAAAGATGGCACTCTTCTGCGGTGCTATGGACGAGCGCGTGGCACTGACCATCGCCCAAGAGCCCGGTGGCGGCGGTGCTGCTGCCTGGCGTGTGTCGCGCACGTTGAGTAAGGTGGAGACTCTCGACCGTACCGACTATAACTGGTTTTTGG
This sequence comes from Vescimonas coprocola, assembly GCA_963620725.1. Lineage (GTDB taxonomy): Bacteria > Bacteroidota > Bacteroidia > Bacteroidales > Bacteroidaceae > Prevotella. The sequence continues at coordinate 15,308 of CAVFBU010000023.1, read as the reverse complement.
AGTCTATGAAAACCACGTTTGCCGAGGAGCGTGTGGCACTATTGCCGCACGACCGCCACGAACTCATAGCCCTGTGCTGTCCGCGTGCCGTTCTGTTGCTGGGCAACCCCGACTACGAATGGCTGGCAGATCCTTCGATGTATGTTTCTGCTGAGGCCGCCATCAAGGTGTGGCAGCGTTTCGGCATTGCCGACCGTATCGGTTATTCCATTGTGCCGGGGCACGGCCATTGCCAACTGCCAGAATCGCAGTACCCGGAAGTCATCGCCTACATTGAACGCTTCTTGCTGGGCAAGACCGATGTCCCCACCAACGTGCGCATCGCTCCGACGGACTATAAGCAGAAGTACGATGTCAACCAATGGTTAAATTGGTAGCAGGAGAATAGAGCAACAAAAAAAGATAAATATGAGAGTTATTATTGAATCTGACTATCAGAAGCTGTCACAATGGGCGGCAGAGCATGTCATTGAGCGCATCAACAGTGCCAAACCCACCAAGGACCACCCCTTTGTACTGGGGCTACCCACAGGCTCTTCGCCCGAGGGGATGTACGCCTGTTTGGTCAAGGCCTGCCGGGAGGGGCGCGTATCCTTCAAGAACGTGGTTACCTTCAATATGGACGAGTATGTAGGACTGCCGGAGGAGCACCCACAGAGTTACCACTCGTTTATGGCCCACAACCTCTTCGACCACATCGACTGTCCGAAGGAAAACATCCATATCCTCAACGGCAACGCTGCAGATATAGAAGCAGAGTGTGCCCACTACGAGGAGATGATTGCTAAGGCAGGCGGCATTGACCTCTTTATCGGTGGCATCGGACCGGACGGTCATATTGCCTTCAACGAGCCTTATTCGTCGCTGACCTCGCGCACACGTGTCAAGACGCTGACCACCGACACCATCATCGCCAACTCACGCTTCTTCGACAACGATGTCAACAAGGTGCCCAAATTAGCACTGACCGTAGGTGTGGGCACGGTGATGGATGCACGCGAGGTGATGATTCTCGCCAATGGTCACCACAAGGCACGTGCCTTGAAGGCTGCCATTGAGGGTCCTGTGACCCAGGAGTGGACCATCTCTGCCCTGCAGCTGCACCGCCACGGAATCATCGTGGCCGACGAGCCAGCCACCGACGAGTTGAAGGTCGCCACCTATAAATACTTCAAGGACATTGAAAAGAAAAATCTGCTGTAACCCAGCAGATTTTTCTTTTTTCTTTTCTTGCGGCCATTGCGCCGCAGTACGCTACTGTTTCAGTTTGCCAATAACGCTATTGTTTCAGTTTAAAGGAATCTTCTATTCCGTTCACTTCCTCCACGAAAGCCTTGTCCACCTTCAACCGCTGTGCCACCGTGTTGCAGCTGTGGATGACGGTGGAGTGGTCGCGGTTGCCCACCAGCACACCGATGCGCGAGGCCGGCATCTTGGTGTATTTCTGTGCGAAATACATAGAGAGTTGGCGGGCCTCCACAAATTCGCGCTTGCGCGAACGGCTCATGACAGCTGCCTGCGTGACATTGAAATGGGCGCAGACCTTCTCCAGGATGTCGTCAACGGTCAGCGGTCGGTTGTCCACCTTCACGGCGCGCTTGATGACGCGTTCGGCCAAGCGCATATCGATATTGCTGTTGTAGACGATAGAGTAGGCCATCAGCGAGTTGACCACGCCCTCCAACTCCCGGACGGAATCGTTGGCCGTCTCGGCGATGAACTGGATGACGTTGGCCGGGAAACGCAGTCCGTCGCGCCGACATTTTGCATTAAGGATGTCGATGCACAACTGCACATTGGGCTTCTGCAATTCCGCTATCATACCACAGGAGAAGCGCGTCAGCAGGCGGTCTTTCACACCCACGAGGTCAACGGGCGGACGGTCGGCAGCCAAGATAATCTGCTTGCCGCAGCGGAACAGATGGTCAAACACGTGGAAGAACGTGTCCAGCGTCTTGGCGGCCGCAGCCCATTCCTGAACATCGTCCACGATGAGTACGTCGATGGTCTGGTAGAAATGAATGAAGTCGTTGACCGTGTTCTGTCGAACCGCATCCGTGTACTGCACCTGAAACAGTCTGGCCGACACGTACAGCACGCGCTTCTGCGGATAGATCTCCTTGCAGCGCACACCAATGGCATTAATCAAGTGCGTCTTGCCGCTACCGGATGGGCCGTACACGAAGAAGGGATTGAACGTGGTGCGCCCTGGATGCTCAGCAATGGAAAGGCCGATGGTGCGCGGCAGCTTGTTGCTGTCTCCTTCTATATACCGCTGGAACGTCTTGTGCGGATCCAACTGCGGGTTTAAGTCCTGTGGAGTGGCCGCATCGAGTGCGGTGGGTGCTTTGTTACCACGCGTGGTGGCCTTCGGCGCATCAATGGCGACCGCCTCGCTGCCCTCTTCGTCAAGGGTCAGTCCGTGGGTCTTGTCGACTACCACGCGATATTTCAGCGCGATATGGTCACCGAAGCAACGGTACAGCACTTTGCTCAGCAACTCCACATAATACTGCTCCAGTACCTCATAGATATAGCGGCTCGGTATCTGCACGAGCAGCGTCCTGTCGTCTTCGTTGTAACTGCTGAAGGCGATAGGCTCGAACCACGTTTTGTACTGTTGCTCTGAAACATTCTCCCGGATGAGGGCGAGACAATCGTTCCAAAGCATTTTTGGAGTTTTTTCCATGCTGGAATTGCGTTGTTTAATGAGGCAAAGTATGCCGTTGTTTTCAATTAGCAAGTGCAAAGGTCGCACTTTTTTTTGAATTGGCCAAATCCGCTTTTCTTTCCCTTTTCACTCGTCTGCGCATAACACTCTATTTTTGTGGAATTTATAGGAGTCTCCCTGGGGTGTGTTGTCGTGAAACACTTATGCGGTGACGTAAGTCGCTTTTCTACAACTGTTTAGTGTCAACGCAAGGTTTATCACAACCGACATTACCTTTGTTTTTACGTATCTAAAGCGTGCCTGCTTATTTAGACGAAATAAAAATATTCCATTTCTGTCACTTGTCCTTTCTCCCGAAGAGCGAGAAGTGGACGTATCGTTTGGGGTGCGCCTTCAAGTCGATGAGGAGGGAGTCTGCACTGGCTGCCGTGTCGCTGAGGCGGTAGTACAGCTGTGGGTCGCGCATCAGCAGTCCGAGAGTGCCCTCCGTGCTGTTGAGCCGCTGGGTCATCTGTTCCACGTTCTCCAGCGTTTGGTTGACCTTCGCCGTCATGGTGGCGATGTCCACAGCACTGAGGTTGGCCGTGAGCTGCCGGGTATTGTCGAGCACGCCGTCCGCCTTCTCCACGACCGACGGCACACTGCGGTTCAGACTGGCAGAGAGTGTCTGCAGCTCGGCACTGGTCTGGTTGAGCCGTTCGGTCATTCCCTCCACGTTGTGCAGGGTGTTGCGCAGTGCCGGGTCGGCCAGCAGTGTGTTGAGGCTCGACATGATGGAGTCGAGCTTGGGCAGCATCCGTTCCACGGCTGGCATCATCTGTCCCACCTTACTCATCATACCTTGTTCCAGTCCACCGTGGAGGGAGTCGCCGACGGCCATCATCTTCGTGGGGTCGCCAGACAGAATCAAGTTGATTTTGATATTGCCCAGCAGGTCGCTGGCCAGTTCCGCCCGCGAGCCGACGGGAAGTCGCATAGCCTTGTCGAGGCCAGCCACGGCCACGATTCGGTCGGGTTTGTCGTAGTTATAGTCAATGCGCTCCACCACCCCGACCTTGTAGCCGTTGGCGTAGATGGGCGACGAGGCCGACAGGCCGCTGACATCGTTGAACACTATATAATAGGTGTTGCTGTTGGAGAAGATGCTCAGTCCCTTGAGGAACTGCAGTCCGTAGAACAGCACGAGGATGCCGAGGATGGCCGCCAGTGCGATTTTTACTTCTTTCGTGAAAAATTTCATAGCTCGTCGTGTCTTTATTTCTTGCTGTTTTTGTATTCCTGTATGGCTTTCTGCACGTCTGTGCGCTGTCCGTCCCTAAAGGCCACGATGAAGGCCTGGGGGAAGTGTTCCGTCAGTTGCCTACGCAGTCGGCTGACCTCTTGATAGTCGGCCGAAGCCCCTACCGTGTATTTGAACATCCCGTTCTCCTGGTAGCAGTCCACGTCCGTCAGGTCCTTTAGTTTGGGACTGTTGGCCGGCAGGCGCGTGGAACAGGTGAAGACCTGCACCTTGAAAACGAGGTCTCCTGCCGTTGTCGGAGCAGGTTTTTCTTCTGTCTTCGGCTGCTCTTGCACCTTTGGCTGATCCATCGTCTTTGGCTGATCCATCGTCTTCGGCTGATCCATCGTCTTCGGCTGCTCCGTAGCCTTTGGTTGCTCCTGCGTTTTAGCATTGTCCTCAGTCAGATAGGTCGGCAGTGTCGCTGTGGGGACGGGCTTCTTCCGATAGTCAAGGAACGCCTGGTAGATGCCGTAACCGAGTTTGTTGATACCATCGTTGCTGTTGAGGAAGCGTTCCTCGTCGGGTGTGGAGATGAAGCCCAGTTCGATGAGGCAGCTGGGCATAGAGGTCTCGCGGAGCACGAGGAATCCAGCCTGCTTCACGCCTTTGTCCGGTCGGTTGGCCGAGGCGCACGTTCTGCGCTGCACGGCCTTGGCCAGTTCGATGCTCTTCTCCATGTTCTTGTCCTGTATCAGTTCAAACATGATGTAGCTCTCGCTGGACCTCGGGTCAAAGCCTTGATAGCGTTGCTTATAGTCTTTCTCCACGAGGATGACGGAGTTCTCTCGTTTGGCCACCTCCAGGTTATCCTTGGCGCGGTGCATTCCGAGCGTGTAGGTCTCCAGTCCGCGTGCTATCCTGCCGTTGGGCAGTGCGTTGGTGTGGATGGAGATGAAGAGGTCGGCCTTGTTGCGGTTGGCGATGTCGGCGCGTGTGTGGAGTGGAATGAACACATCCGTCTTCCGGGTGTAGACCACCTGGACATCGGGACAGTTACGCTCCACGTAGCGTCCGAAGGCCAGTGCCACGTTGAGGTTGATATCCTTCTCCTTCGAGAAGGTACCGACGGCTCCTGCATCGTTTCCGCCGTGTCCAGCATCGATGACCAGCGTGAAGCGGTCGGCGGCGACGGTCTGCAGGGCTGTCGCTACTATAAATATAAGGAGTAATATCGTTTTCTTTCTAACCATTTTCTCTTTTGTCGTTTTCCATCGTTATCCTGACCCCAGCCCCATCGCAGTCGGCTCCCATAGGAGGGTTTTTCTTGATGATTTCGAGGGTGACCCACCGACTGGTGGGAAAGGCCTCGAAGAGTCTGTGGCAGATTCTCCCTGCCACGTGTTCCAGCAGCCGACTTGGGGTCTGCATCTCTTCGGCCACCAGCCGGTAGACATCGGCGTAGTTGACAGTGCCGTCCAGGTTGTCGGTCTCTATGGCGCGCGTGATGTCGCAGTCCACCTGGACGCTGACCTCATAGTCGTTGCCCACGATGCGCTCCTGTTCCGCCACGCCGTGGTAGGCATGGAAGCGAGCCTTGCGGATGATGACGCTACTGTCCGTCAGCATCGTCGCCCTCCTTTTCTGCGGTTGTCCCGTCGTTCACATATTTCTTGAGGGCGCGTTCCACCCCCACCTTCCACGTGTTGATGCTCTCGCTCTGCAACTGCAGCGAGGCCACCAGTCGCACCACGTGTGCGATGGGCATTCGGTAGCGTAGCACGCCCGAGATGAGCTTGGCATAGTTCCAGTACTCGGGGTTGAACTTCTCAGAGAGTCCCTCCACGGTGGTTTTGTACCCCCGCTTGTTGACAAACTGGAAGTCGTAGCGTTTCGTCCCGTCTTCGTTGACCTGCTTCACGATTTTGCCGTGTGTGACCGACTTCGGCAACATGATACCCTCATCGTCGTCCTGAAGGCCAGTGAAAATCTCGTAGGGATGGCCATTGAGCAGTCCAACCAGTGCCACCCATTTGTCCTTATTGTTTTGGAAGCGCACCACGTCGCACTCCAGTTCCTTGGGGCGCACCTCCGTCACTTCTGCGCGTTCGGCCTTGTTGACAATGCGCATGAGCAGTTGCAGCAGGATGTCTGCCTGTTCGGGCTGCAGTGCGTTGAAGCAGGTGTGCAGGATCTGTCCCATGGTGTCTACATTCAGTGGGTGTCCGTCCTGCGTGCTGATGTCGGTCAGTTTGCCAGCGATGGTCTGCAGTTCTTCTGCTGTTGTCGGAGTGTCTCCGCCCGTTTTCCCTTTTTCCGTTGTCATGCTGCAAAGGTAGTGCAAACCGAGCGAAATACAAAATAAACACCCGTTTATTTTTATTTCCGCGGTGCAGCCTACCTTCGAGACGAAGTCTCAGAGGTACGATAAAGTAAGCGAAAGTACCTTCGACGCGCAGCGTCAGAGGTAGTGCAAACCGAGCGAAATACAAAATAAACGCTGCCAAAAAGTCTCGTGCTTCTGCCTAAATGACACAAACGGGCGGTTAGGCACAAGTCTTGAATAGAGGGACTGCAAACAGAAACAAGAACAACAAACCATAGGAGGACAACAATATGACATTTGACAAGTTTACAATCAAGGCACAAGAGGTGGTGCAGGAGGCCGTCAACACCGCCCAAGGCAACGGCCAGCAGACCATTGAACCGACCCACGTGCTGAAAGGCGTTCTGACGAAAGCCAAGGACGTGGCGACCTTCATCTTCCAGAAACTGGGTGTCAACGCAGCCCAGATTGCGACACTCGTGGACCAGGACATCCAGCACCTGCCCAAGGTGCAGGGCGGCCAGCCCTACCTGTCGAACGACACCAACGCCGTGCTCGGCAAGGCCATGGAGACCGCCAAGCAGATGGGCGACGAGTTCGTCAGCGTGGAACCCATCCTGCTGGCCCTGCTCACGGTGAACTCCACGGCCAGCCGTATTCTGCGCGATGCAGGCTGCAACGAGAAGGAGATGCGCGCCGCCATCCAAGAGCTGCGACAGGGACAGAAGGTGCAGAGCCAGAGCGGCGACGAGAACTTCCAGAGCCTCGACAAGTACGCCAAGAACCTGGTGGAGCAGGCGCGTGCCGGCAAGCTCGACCCCGTCATCGGGCGCGACGATGAGATTCGTCGCGTGCTGCAAATCCTGTCGCGCCGCACGAAGAACAACCCGATTCTCATTGGTGAACCCGGTACGGGAAAGACGGCCATCGTAGAGGGACTGGCCGAGCGCATCGTGCGCGGCGACGTGCCCGAGAACCTAAAGGACAAGCAGCTCTACTCGCTCGACATGGGAGCACTGGTGGCCGGTGCCAAGTACAAGGGCGAGTTTGAGGAACGCCTCAAGAGCGTCATCAACGAGGTGACGAAGAGCGAGGGGCGCATCATCCTCTTCATCGACGAGATTCACACGCTGGTGGGAGCTGGCGGAGGCGAGGGCGCCATGGATGCTGCCAACATTCTGAAGCCGGCACTGGCGCGCGGCGAGCTGCGCGCCATCGGTGCCACCACGCTGAACGAATACCAGAAATACTTCGAGAAGGACAAGGCCCTGGAGCGGCGTTTCCAGACCGTGATGGTGGACGAGCCGGACGAGCTGAGTGCCATCTCCATCCTACGCGGACTGAAGGAACGCTACGAGAACCACCACAAGGTGCGTATCCAGGACGATGCTTGCATCGCTGCCGTGAAGCTCTCCGAGCGGTACATCAGTGACCGTTTCCTGCCCGACAAGGCCATCGACCTCATGGACGAGGCTGCCGCCAAGCTGCGCATGGAGCGCGACTCCGTGCCCGACGAGCTGGACGAGATTACGCGCCGCCTCAAGCAACTCGAAATCGAGCGCGAGGCCATCAAGCGCGAGAATGACCAGCCGAAGATAGAGCAACTCGACAAGGACATTGCCGACCTGCGCGACCAGGAGAAGCAGTTCCGCGCTAAGTGGGAGGGCGAGAAGGCACTGGTCAACAAGATTCAGGAGGACAAGCAGCAGATGGAGAACCTGAAGCTGGAGGCCGAGCGCGCCGAGCGCGAGGGCAACTACGAGCGCGTGGCCGAGATACGCTACAGCAAGCTCAAGACGCTGGAGGACGACATCCGCCACATTCAGGAGCAACTGCGCAGCACGCAGGGTGGTGAGGCTATGGTGCGCGAGGAGGTGACAGCCGACGACATTGCCGAGGTGGTGAGCCGCTGGACGGGCATTCCCGTGACGCGTATGATGCAGAGCGAACGGGAGAAACTGCTCCACCTGGAAGAGGAACTCCACCGCCGCGTCATCGGACAGGACGAGGCCATCCGCGCCGTGAGCGATGCGGTGCGCCGCAGCCGCGCCGGACTGCAAGACCCGAAGCGGCCTATCGCCTCGTTCATCTTCCTGGGCACTACGGGTGTCGGAAAGACGGAGCTGGCCAAGGCACTGGCCGACTACCTGTTCAACGACGAGACGATGATGACGCGTATCGACATGAGCGAGTACCAGGAGAAGTTCAGCGTCTCGCGACTGATTGGTGCGCCTCCGGGCTACGTGGGCTACGACGAGGGCGGACAGCTCACCGAGGCCGTGCGCCGCAAACCCTACTCCGTGGTGCTCTTCGACGAGATAGAGAAGGCGCACCCCGATGTGTTCAACATCCTGCTGCAGGTGCTCGACGATGGTCGCCTCACCGACAACAAGGGGCGCACGGTCAACTTCAAGAACACCATCATCATCATGACCTCCAACCTCGGAAGCCAGTTCATCCAGCAGGAGTTCGAGAAGCTCGATGAGAACAACCGCGACACCGTCGTGGCCGAGACCAAGACACAGGTGATGGAGATGCTGAAGAAGACCATCCGCCCGGAGTTCCTCAACCGTATTGACGAGACCATCATGTTCCTGCCACTGACGCGCGCTGAGATTGCCAACGTGGTGCGTCTGCAGATGGACGGCGTGTGCCGGATGCTGGAGTCGCAGGGCTTCACCCTCCGCGTGACCGATGCTGCCGTCGACTACATCGCCGAGCAGGGCTACGACCCGGAGTTTGGAGCACGTCCCGTGAAGCGCGCCATCCAGCGACTGGTGCTCAACGACCTGTCGAAGCGCATCCTGGCCGAGGAGGTCAGCCGCGACAAGCCCGTCACGGTAGACGCCAACGGCGCAGGACTGCAGTTCCGCAACTGACCTCGGGGGCATTTCCCCGCAGGGTGAATTTCAACGCCCTGCCGAGCGAGATTTTTTTCTCTGCCGAGAGAAAATTTTTTCTCTGCCCAGAAAGTTTATTTTTCCTGCCTGGAGAAAAATATTTCTCTGGGCAGGGATTTTTTCTTTGCGGTTTCGGTTTTTTACCGTAACTTTGCACGTTAGAACTTCAAAAGACTACGATGAAACATCTTCTGACCCGCACTTCGATACGTAAATACAGCGACCAACCCGTTGACGAGGCACTGCTCGACCGGCTGATGACCGAGGCCGCACGCACGCAGACCATGGGCAACCTGCAACTGTACAGCGTGGTGGTGACGCGCTCCGACGAGATGAAGCGACGGCTTGCACCCGCCCATTTCAACCAACCCATGGTGACCGAGGCTCCCGTGGTGCTCACCATCTGCGCCGACTTCCATCGCACCTCGGTGTGGGCGCGCCAGCGCAAGGCCGAGCCGGGCTACAACAACTTCCTCTCGTTCGTCAACGCGGCCATCGACGCACTGCTCTACGCGCAGACGCTCTGCAACCTGATGGACGAGGCCGGACTGGGCTACTGCTACCTCGGCACGACCGTCTATATGCCGCAGCAGATTATCGACACGCTGCAGTTGCCAGAGCAGGTCGTTCCACTGGCTACGCTCACCGTGGGTTGGCCAGCTGAAAAGCCTGCACAGACCGACCGCCTGCCGCTGGAGAGCTTCGTCCACCGCGAGACGTACCAGGACTACACCGCCGAACAGATAGACCGCTACTATCGGCTGAAGGAGAGCCTGGAGGAAAACCGCCACTTCTGCGAAATCAACCATAAGGAGACCCTCGCCCAGGTGTTCACCGACATCCGCTACACCAAGAAGGACAACGAGGCGATGTCTATCGGACTGCTGGACGTGCTCCGTAGGCAGGGCTTCATGGAATAGGGACAGGAGAAACAACTGAAAAACCAAACGTTTAACGATATATGAAAGAGTTTATTAAATCCGTAGCAGCCACCATGACGGGTGTCGCCCTGCTGATTGGCATTGCCGTCACACTGGGCATTGTCTCCCTCATCGGACTGGCCGCATCGTCTTCCTCGTCCGTCCCCGTGAAGGACGGCTCTGTGTTCACCCTCGTCCTCGGCAACAGCATTGAGGAGCGCAGCAGCGAGAACCCCATACAGCTGCTGCAGGGCGGCGAGTCCACTACAGACGGACTGAACGACATCGTGGCCTCCATCCGCAAGGCCAAGGACAACGACAAGATCAAGGGCATCTACATCCAGGCCGAAGGGATGGTCATCGACTCGCCCGCCTCGCTCCACGCCCTCCGCGAGGCACTGCTCGACTTCAAGAAGAGCGGCAAGTGGATTGTTAGCTACGCCGACAACTACAGCCAGAGTGAATACTACCTCTGCTCCGTGGCCGACCAGGTCATCCTCAATCCGCAGGGACTGGTCAGCTGGCACGGACTGGCCGCACAGCCCATGTTCCTCAAGGATATGCTCGCCAAGGTGGGTGTCTGCTTCGAACTGAGTAAGGTGGGCAAATACAAGAGTGCGCCGGAGATGATGACCGCCGACGGTATGAGCGAGCCGAACCGCGAACAGGTGACGGCCTACCTGACCGGCATCTGGAAGGTGATGCTTCAGGAGGTGGCGACCAGTCGCAAGATTTCGGCAGACTCGCTCAACGCCTACGCCGACCGTTTCATGGATTTGGCTGAGGCCAACGAACTGGTTCGGCTGCGCCTGGTGGACAAGGTGATGTACGCCGATGAGGTGAAGAATGTCATCAAGAAACGCCTCGACTTGGAGACCTCCGACAATATTCCGCAGCTGACCCTGACCGACATGATTGGTGTGGAGGGACAGAAGGAGCGCGGCGAAGAGGTGGCCGTCTACTACGCCTGCGGCAACATCGTGGACGAAGCAGCCAGCGACCCGTTCTCCAGCGAGGTCTGCATCGTGGGCAGCGAGATGTGTAAAGACCTCGAAGCACTGGCCAACGACGACCAGGTGAAGGCCGTGGTGCTCCGCGTCAACTCCCCGGGCGGTTCGGCCTATGCCTCCGAACAAATCTGGCACGCGGTCAGCCAGTTGAAGGCCAAGAAGCCCGTGGTGGTTTCCATGGGTGGCTATGCGGCCTCGGGCGGCTACTACATCAGTTGCGCTGCCAACTACATCTACTCCGAGCCGACCACCATCACCGGCTCCATCGGCATCTTCGGTATGTTTCTGAACTACAGTGCGCTGATGAAGGATAAACTCGGCATTAAGTTTGACGAGGTGAAGACCAACCGTCACGCGGCCTTCGGTAGTCGCACGCGCTTCCTGAACGACGAAGAAATGGCCATCCTTGACCGCTACATCGGCAAGGGCTACGGCCTGTTCCGCAAGCGCGTGGCCGACGGACGCAAGATGTCGGTTCAGCAGGTAGAGGAGATTGCACAGGGTCGCGTCTGGTTGGGCAATGATGCGCTGGGCATTCGACTTGTCGATGCTATCGGATCGCTCGACGATGCGGTGAAGAAGGCGGCCAAGCTGGCCAAGCTCGACGACTACCACGCCTGCGAATATCCCCTCCCTGCCAGTTGGTTCGACAGTCTGCTGGCCTCGACCATAGACAGCAAGGATAGCTATCTTGACGAGCAGTTGAAGGCTACCTTCGGAGAACTCTACGAACCGCTGCGCTACATCCGCCAGGCGGAAAGCATGGGTCGCATACAGGCGCGCCTGCCCTATGTCCTGAACATCCGGTAACGTACACCTTATTATATATATGACAGGCGAGAGGGACAACTTCATCCACATCAACAGATGGCTGCTGCCGCTGAGCTGGCTTTACGGGCTCGGTGTCGGACTGCGCAACATGGCCTTCAAGATGAACCTCCTGAAGAGCCGGGCGTTCGACATCCCCGTCATCGCGGTGGGCAACATCACCGTGGGTGGAACGGGCAAGACGCCCCATGTGGAGTACCTCGTTCGCCTGCTGAAGGACCGCTGTCGGGTGGCCGTGTTGAGCCGGGGCTACAAGCGCAAGAGTCAGGGCTTCGTGCTGGCCGAGCCGGACACGCCGGCAAAGCGCATCGGCGACGAGCCGTTCCAGATGAAGCGGAAGTTTCCGGAGCTCACCGTGGCGGTGGACAAGAACCGCTGCCGGGGCATTGACCAGCTGACCGCCGAGGGCGACGTGGATGTCGTACTGCTCGACGATGCGTTCCAGCACCGCTACGTGCAGCCAGGCATTAACATCCTGTTGGTGGACTACCACCGGATGATTTTCGACGACTGCCTGTTGCCAGCTGGTCGTCTGCGCGAGCCGGTGTCGGCCAAAGACCGTGCCGATGTGGTCATCGTGACGAAATGTCCGAAGGACATGAAGTCCATCGCGTATCGCGTCGTCAGCAAGACGATGCAGCTCTATGCCTACCAGATGCTGTTCTTCACCACACTGGAGTATGGTGCCCTGCAACCGCTGTTCGGCGAAGCGGCAGGGACTTCCGGCGAGCGCACGCTGGAGCAGCTCCGCCCCGACGAGCACATCCTGCTGCTGACGGGCATTGCCTCACCCCGGCAGATGCGCCGCGACCTCCAGTCCTACGCTTCCCACGTGACTCCACTGACCTACGGCGACCATCACCACTTCAGCCGCTGGGACATCAAGCACATCAACCACACCTTCGCACAACTGCCGAAGCCGCGCCTGCTCGTCACGACCGAGAAAGACGCCGCCCGTCTCTGCAGTGTCGACGGCCTGAGCGATGAAGTCAAAAAGAATCTGTATGTCCTTCCCGTCCGCATCCGCTTCTTGCTGGACGAGGAGGAAAAGTTTAACCAATATATTACTCGCTATGTACGAAAAAATTCAAGAAACGGCATCCTGGATCAGAGAAAGGATGACCACCAGTCCCACAACAGCCATCATCCTGGGAACGGGACTCGGACAATTAGCTTCTGAGATAACGGACAAATACGAATTCTCCTACACCGACATTCCTAACTTCCCCATCTCTACGGTGGAGGGCCACTCCGGCAAGCTCATCTTCGGTAAGCTGGGCAACAAGGACATCATGGCCATGCAGGGACGCTTCCATTTCTACGAGGGCTACTCGATGAAGGAGGTGACCTTCCCCGTGCGCGTCATGTACGAGCTGGGCATCAAGACGCTCTTCGTGTCGAATGCGGCAGGGGGCATGAACCCGCAGTTCAGCATCGGCGACCTGATGATTATCACCGACCACATCAACCTCTTCCCGGAACACCCACTGCGCGGCAAGAACTTCCCCACCGGACCGCGCTTCCCGGATATGCACGAGACGTACGACCTGCAACTGGTGGCCGAGGCCGACAAGATTGCAGCCGAGAAGGGCATCAAGGTGCAGCACGGCGTGTACGTCGGTGTGCAGGGTCCGACATTCGAGACCCCGGCTGAGTATCGGATGTTTGCACGCATGGGCGGCGACGCCATCGGCATGAGCACCGTGCCCGAGGTCATCGTGGCCCACCACTGCGGCATCAAGACCTTCGGCGTGAGCGTCATCACCGACCTCGGTGGCTTCGATGACCCCGTGGAGGTGAGTCACGAGGAGGTGCAGGAGGCCGCCAACCGCTCGCAGCCGCTGATGACAGAGATTATGCGTGAGATGATTAACCGGGCATAGAGACCATCATGGAAATAGCGAAACTGGGCGAGTTCGGGCTGATAGACCGGCTGACCAAAGACATCAAACCGCAGAACGGGGCGACAGCGTATGGCGTGGGCGACGACTGCGCCGTGCTGCGCTACCCCGACCGCGAGGTGCTCGTCACCACCGATATGCTGATGGAGGGTGTACACTTTGACCTGACCTATATCGACATGGAGCACTTGGGCTACAAGGCCGCCATGGTCAACATCAGCGATGTCTTCGCCATGAACGGCACACCGCGACAACTCACGGTCAGCCTGGCCGTGGGCAAGCGCACCACCGTCGAAGACCTGGAGCAGTTCTACAACGGACTGCGCCTGGCCTGCGACAAGTGGCACGTGGACATCATAGGCGGCGACACCACCTCGTCGTTCACTGGCCTGGCCATCTCCATCACGTGCATCGGCGAAGCGCGTGCGGAAGACATCGTCTACCGCAACGGCGCCAGAGAGACGGACCTGATCTGTGTCAGCGGCGACCTCGGTGCGGCCTACATGGGTCTGCAACTATTGGAGCGCGAGAAGTCGGTGTACTACGCGCAGGTGGACGAAGCCAAGCGCAAGGGCGACAGGAAGGCACTGGAGAGTCTGGCGCAGTTCCAACCCGACTTTGCCGGGAAGGAATACCTGTTGCAGCGACAGCTGCGCACCGAGGCGCGCGGCGACATCATTGAGAAACTGCACACCGCCGGCATCCGCCCCACCGCTATGATAGACATCAGCGACGGACTGTCCAGCGAACTGATGCACATCTGTCGGCAGAGCCACGTGGGTTGCCGCGTCTTCGAGAAGCAGCTGCCCATCGACTACCAGACCGCCCTGATGGCCGAAGAACTCAACATGAACGTGACCACCTGTGCGCTGAACGGCGGCGAGGACTACGAACTGCTGTTCACCGTTCCCATCGGCGACCACGAGAAAATCGAGTCCATCGATGATGTGCGCCTCATCGGACACATCACGAAAGACACGCTCGGACAGGTGCTCGTTTCCCGCGACGGTCAGGAGTTTGAACTGAAGGCGCAGGGCTGGAACCCGCTCCAAAGTTCTTAAAATTCGTTAACACTACACACTTTTTGCGTGCTTTGTTTTGGTATGTTGAAATAATGTCGTACCTTTGCAACCGCAAACGAAAGGATTGCGACCGAATATGGTGCCTTAGCTCAGTTGGTAGAGCATCGGACTGAAAATCCGTGTGTCCCCGGTTCGATTCCTGGAGGTACCACTCCTCCTTTCATTAAGCCCCCGTTCAGCAATTTTGTTGGCGGGGGTTTTTCATTGCCTTTATCGTACTCTGACGCTGCGCATCGAAGATAGGCGGCACAGCGGAAATAAAATAAAACGCTTGTTTATTTTGTATTTCTCTCGCTTATTCGTACCTTTGCACCGAGACATTCAACATTCAACACTCAACATTCAATAAACCCTATGGCACTGAAGTTATACCCGATAGGCATACAGACCTTCGAAGAGATTATCAACAGACAACTCCTCTACATCGACAAGACGGCATACATCTACCGCA
>CAVFBU010000022.1:0-27603 GCA_963620725.1 Vescimonas coprocola | reverse complement strand
CCGCGAAACTCCTTTCTTTGGGAGTCCCTGTCAATACGATAGTGCAGGCCACTGGTCTGACGGCAGAGGAAATCCAGTCGCTCACGTAAAGACGCGGACAGCAATGACGGTATGATATAATCGGAGCGACTCATCAAACTGAACCAGATAGCCATTCAGTAGATGAAAATTCTTGAACGACCCCGTCACCCTCACCATACGATAAAAAAGAGACCGGCTGTCCTGCAAAACGACAGTCGGTCTTTTTTAGGTCAATATCGCACGGAGCGATTACTGCTGTTTGAAGCCGTATCCGTTGGTGATGTGTGAGGTGGTCAGCACCTGATAGGTGAAGGGCAGCAGATGGATGGGCGGATTCTTGGAGGCAAAGTCCGCATCGCTGTAGCCGGAGAGCAGCTTGGTGGCGTAGGAATCCTTATACTTAGCCATATCCACCGCCCACGGAGTCTGCACGTAGCCGTCGGCTTCGAGGGCGCGCGCCTCTTCACTGCCGGGGGCAATATAGCGGAATAGTCCCTTGATGGCCACGTTGGTCTTGCCCAGCTGTGCCTTGGCATAGATGGAGGACCAGTCGTCGTGCTGGCCGCGCCATCCGGGATAGAGCACAGGGTCGTCTTCCTTGCCGGCAGGCGTGTCGGCAGTGAGGCGGTAGCCGTACTGACTCTTGGCATCCACCATCTTAGTCCAGATGTAGGCTGGCAGCTGGTTGCCGTTGTCGAAGGCGTAATAGCCATTCTGCGTCACACCATCCACGACGGCGGTCATCTGCTTGCGCACGTTGACGCAAGCCTCGGGCAACATTCCCGTGCGTATCAGGTCGAAACGGCGTACACCCTCGCCCAGGAACTCAAAGGCGCGGTCTTGGATGACAGCCTTCAGCACCGAGCCGCACCGACTGATGTAAGCGTCGAAGTTGGGGTCTACACCGCCAGTGAAGTTACGGTTGTGGACAACGGCCAGATACTTCTTGGCGTTGGCATCGTCGCCCAGGGCAGCATACACCTCGGCCAGCATCAGATAGATTTCCGAGATGCGCATATAAGACACGTTGATGCCGGAGTTGCCGTAAGACTGGGTGTTGGGCTGTGCGATGCGGTTCCAGTCCCACTTGTTGGTGCCGGGTCCGCAACCCTTACCCCAGTCGGAGCGGTTGAACGACTGTATCTGCTCGTTGCCGACACCATCGCTGCCCGTCACACTGACGGAAGCATCGCGCCGCTTGTCGTTCGGGTCATAGGCTCCATAGTAGAACCACACCTGCACGCGGTCCTGTCCGCAGCCGATGCATGGTGCACCGCCGTTGGAACCTGACGAGGGACGACCGATGTAGGCCGGACGCTCTGAACCATTTTTGAACTCCATGGGAATCTCGTAGACGCTCTCGTCGGCCAGTCCCTCCGCAGCACCACCGTGCATCTGCTGGAAGGCATACTGGAACGGGTTGCTATACTCCTGTCCGTTGGCTCCCTTGGAGCGCGGGTCTGTGAGGTGCAGCTCTATCGCGCCGTGGTTGTTGACAGCATCCTGCAGATAGGTCTGGGCTATCTTGTAGAGGTCGCGCCAGTCGCTGCGTCGGCCATAGACGGCACCATTCTTCTCCACGCTCCAGTCCTCGAACGTCAGCTTGTTGCCGTTGCCGTCCACATAGAAGTCGCTGCCGAGGTCGGTGCGACGGGTGGCGTAGCCGCCGTCGTACAGGCACATCCGCCCAATCAGTCCCTGCACATAGGTGCGGTTCATCACGTCAGCGCAGTGGCTGCTTTCGCCCACCCGGTACATGTGAGGCTCCACCTCACGCAGTTTCTGGATGTGATAGTCCAGGATGGCGTAGCGCGAGGTCAGTCCCTCGGCCTGCTGTCCTGTCACCAGCGAGTGAGGAACGTCGCCATACCAGCGCGTCAGCTCCCAGTACATCGTGGCGCGCAGAGCCACGGCTTGACCATAGACGTCGGACATCTCGTTGGCCTCGCCGGACATGATTTCCTTGAAATTACTCTTCTCCTCGAAGGAGTTAATCAGCGAGTTGCAGATGGCGATGGTCTTATAGCACATGGTGAACACTTCGGTGCCCTCGCCGGCGTTGATGTTATATTTGTCCGTGCCAGTGGGATAGAAGGTCTTCTCCAGACAACCTGCGCTGCCCTCCGAATAGGCATCCTGTGCGTCTTCGATGTCCGAACCCCAGATGGGTGTCCAGAAGAAGCCAACGGAGTGGAGGCTGCGGTTGTCGTGGAGCGACTGGTAGCCGTAGTAGAGGGCCTGGCGCGCCGACTCAATGTCGGAGAACACGAAGTCCTTGTCGACGACGCTCGGCGACTTTGTTTCCAAATAGTCCGTGCAACCTGCCGTGCCCAGGAGTGCTGCCACGGCCAGTGTCTGCATAAATATCTTTTTCATCATAGTTGTTGCTGTTTTATTTATTGGTCGTTTCATATTAGAAGGTGATGCTTGCTCCAACGGTGAGGGTGCGCGAACGGGGATAGGCACCCCAGTCCATGTTGAGTGTGGGGAAGATACGGAGTCCACCCACGAAGCTGGAAGAGCCAGTGGTGTTGGCGTTGACCTCAGGGTCTACACCGGAGTAGCCAGTCAGTGTGAACAGGTTCGTTGCCGTGGCGTAGACGCGCAGATTGCTGATGTGCCAGTTCTTCAGCACCTTCTTCGGCAGGGTGTAGCCGAGCGTGATGTTCTGCAGGCGCAGGTAGGAGCCATCCTCCAGGAACTCATCGGTCACGATGCCGGACTGGTGGTAGGCCAGCGGATACTTGGCGTTGGCGTTCAGGCTGTTCAGCTCGTCGGGCGTGGTCACCGCATAAAGCTCACCGTTCTTGTCCACGTTGTACACCTTGTAGGAGTCCTTGATGAAGGCCAAGCGCTGCGCACCGATGCCGTTGTACTCCTGTCCAGACTCGTTCATCATAGCCACGGCGTTGTAGATTTTGCCGCCCAGCACCCAGTTGAAGTTGGCACTCAGGTCCCAGTCCTTGTACTGGAAGTTGAAAGAGAAGCTACCCGTGTTTCTGGCCATTACCTCACCGATGTCGGTGGCATCCAGTTCAGTCACTCGGCCATCGCCGTCCACGTCCTGGAACTTGGCAGCACCGGGAAAGGCGGTCTGGCCGCTCGGAATGTTGAACGGTGTGAAGTAGTTGGCACCGATGCTCTTGTCGAAGTCGGGCACACCATCCTTCAGGATGTACTGTCCGTTCTGGTAGTTGAAGTCGTCTACGGTGTAGAAGCCAGCCGACTTGAAACCGCGCACCACACCGATGCTCTTGCCCTCCACGAGCATATAGTCGTTCTTCGGCATCAGCGAGGAAGAGGCCCAATAGGAGGAGTACAGATACTGGTCGGCATTGGTCAGCTCGTCAATCTTGTTGCGGTTGTAGTTGTAGATGGCCGTGATATTGAACTTGAAGTCCTTGGTGCGGATGGCATCCACGTTAACAGAAAACTCAACACCCTTGTTGCTGGTCTTGCCGAAGTTCTGGTACTGGAAGGAGTAGCCCGTCGTGTTGTCAATGGGCACAGCCATCAGCAGGTCTTTGGTGGTGTTCCAGTACAGCTCAACGCTACCGTTGATTCTGCCATCCAGGAAGCCATAGTCGATACCGAGGTTTCTGGAAATGGTGGTTTCCCATTTCAGCTTGTTGTTGGCCAGCAGACCTTCTGGTGCATAGTACGGGGTTTTCTCGCCGTTGATCATCACGTTGTTGCTGCCGGCTCCGATGGTCTTCCACGTCTCGCGCCAAAGGTTGGAGCTGATGTTGTCGGCACCGGAAGTACCGAGGGACAGGCGGAGCTTGAGGTTGGAGAGCCAGTCTTTCGTGCTCTTCATCCAAGGCTCCTCGGTGATACGCCAGGCCAGTGCTGCAGCGGGGAAATAGCCCCAGCGGTTGTCCGGGGCGAACTTGGAGCTGCCGTCAGCACGCATGGTGAAGGTGAAGAGGTAGCGGTCGAGCAGGTTGTAGTTGAAACGCCCGAAGAAGGACACGGTGCGCGTCGGCACACCGATGCTGTTGGTGGCGGTGAACGACTCCGTGGCGTTGTGAATCAGGCCGATGGCCGTGTCGTAGTCGTAGCTGTCAGGATAGCCACGACCGGACAGCGAGGTGGCCTCGCTCTCGTTCTTAATCAGCTCGTGGCCCACCATAACGTTGAAATCGTGGATGTCGCCTAACTCGAAGTTGTAGTTGAGCGTGTTCAACCAGCGCAGTCCTTGGCTGGTTCCACGGGACAGGGTAGCCGTCTTCAAGCCGTCACCGTAGCCGTTGTGGAAATAGGAACTCGTGGAAGAACCGCGCGACATAGAGATTTCGCTGCGCGCACTCAGTCCGCTCACGATTTCCCAGTTCAAGGCAGCACTGCCGCGCAGGTTGCGCGACTTGCTCTTGTCTGTCACATCCATCACCAGTTCGTAGGGATTGTGCGACTCGTCGATGTTCTCCACACCGAAGCCCCAACCAGTCACCTGCGTGTAGTCAATGCCGCCAAAGGGGTTGTCAATGGGCTTGTACTTGTAGGCTCCCGAGATTTCAGAGCCGCGTCCGCTGACCACGCCCTCGCGGCCGTTGGTATTCTTCTCCGTATAGCGGAAATCGAAGTCCAGATTCAGGTTGCTCAGCAGTTGCTGCTGCAGCTTGAAGGAGGCCGAGAACTTCTGCAGGTCGGAGTTGACCTTGATGCCCTCGTCGCTCAGGTAGTTGACGTTCGAGGTGAAACGGGTCTTGTCGTTGCCGCCGCTCACCGACACGTTGTGACTTTGGCTCCAGGCCGTGCGCAGCAGGTCATCGGTGTAGTCGTGAGCTGTGACGTTGGCGTAGTCGGCATAGTGGTTGCCGTACTTGCTGCCCAAGCCGAAATACTTAGCAAAGCCATCGCCGCTGGCCTCACCACGGGAAGTGGCGTAGCCCCACCCGAAGAGCACATAGTCCTGTGCGCTGAGTGTTTCCAGCGTTTTGGCCACAGACTTCACCTGAGCATAGCCGTCGTACGATACCTTCACCTTGCCGCCCTGCGCCTTCTTGGTGGTGACGAGGATGACACCGTTTGCACCGCGTGCACCATAGATGGCCGTGGAGGAAGCATCCTTCAGCACGTCGATGCTCTCAATCTCGGAGGCTGGGATATTGTCGATGCTCGACACGGGGAAGCCGTCCACGATGAACAGCGGGTCGTTGCTCTGAGTGATGGAACCGCCGCCACGGACTCGGATGGACACGGAGGCATCGGGACGACCGTCACCGGAAGTGACGTTGACACCGGCCAACTTGCCTTGTAGGGCCTGTGCCACGTTGTTCACAGGCATCTTAGCCAGATTGTCGCCCTTGACGGAAGAGACGGAACCCGTCAGGTCGCGACGCTTGACGGAGCCGTAGCCGATTACCACGACTTCGTCCAGTCCCACGTTGTCTTCCTTCAAGACAATGTTAAGGGAGCCTTGCTTGCCGGCCTTCTGTTCCTGCTGCAGATACCCTACATAGGAGAAGACCAGCGACTCGTTGCCGTCGTTCACCTGGATGCTGTACTTGCCGTTCAGGTCAGTGATGACACCGCTGCCGGCGTGACCTTTGGGAGTGACGGTGACACCAATCAGCGGCTCGTTGTTCGTGTCGGTGACAACGCCCGTGACTGTTCGTTTTTGGGCTGACATTCCCATACTATAACAGGAAACGCCGGCCAAAAGAACCATTTTGGCTACTGTGTTAATAGCAGATAGTTTCTTCATAGATTTTTAATCATTTTTTGTTGTTATATATTTGAAGTTGTTAGAAAGTTCAGAGATAGTAAGCGGAGGCTTGTCCCAACGAACCATACTGGTTGACGGCACGGACAAGCACTACCCCACCCTTATTTTTCTTTTTCAGCGCGAACTGGGCAGTCGTGGGCATTCCGATGATTTTCCCATCCATCTCCAGCAGATAGCCAATAGCACCGGGCACAGCATCCCACATCAGGCGACCCTTCTCCTTCCGGATGTTCTGCGGGAACGGCAGTGTGGCTATCATGGCCTTGGGATTCCAGTGGTCCGTACCGCTGACGATGTTGTCGTACGTGTATTGCAGGGACTCCACATACGAGATGGTGGAACGGCAGCTTCCCTTGCGTCCGTCGTAGGTCACATAGTTGGTCTTACGCTTGGTCAGATCCAGAGGCTTGCAGTCTGTATCCACGCTGTTATATTCGGCGAACAGTCCGGGAATGGTTCCCATATTGCTCCAACCTTCGGGAGCTAAAGGTATCTTGACCAGCGTGTTAATGTAGACGGCCTTGCAGGTATTGTGCCAGGGACGCCCCAATGTTACGGTGCCGTTGGCAGCCTGTTCGTTGCCGTCCACGATGCAGTTGTGGAACACGTAGCCGTACTTCGCCTCAGTCTGACACGGAGCCACGATGACGGAGCCGCTCCGCACATTATATAAGGTGGACTCTTCTATCAGTGCGTCACCGCCTCCGTAGAAATAGTCTACCGCACCTTCTATCCAGCAGCCGTTTACGTACAGGCGGTGTGCATCTGCGGTGGAGGTCATCCAGGTGTCCTGAAAGGAACGGAGGATGCAGTTGTGGAAGGTCGTGCGGTCGTTGCGCAGCTTCATGGCCAAGGCTTGCGGACCATTCTGCGCAGTCACACCGTAGTCGTTGACATAGGAGATGTTCTCGGTGAAGAAATCGGTGGCTTTGACCAGCACTACGCTACCCTCATACTTATAGGTGGGCGACTGGGGGTTGTGTACGGAACTGGCCCAATAGACATTCTTGGACGCATCACCCTGCTCTTTGGGTGCTCCACCCACATTCAGTGTCAAGTGGATGATGGTACGCGCCTTGTCTTGCCCGATGAGATGGATGAAGGGCTTGTCTTCGGGCACAATGACCTGCTCCTCATAAGCTCCGTTCTTGACGAAGATGAGCCAAGGGGAGGTACGCCCGGAGGGAGCAGCATCAACGGCAGCCTGCACGGTGGTGTAGGTACCCGTACCGTCCTTCGCTACCACGGCATTAAAGAAAGTCTCATTCTTGGCCTGCGCGTACCCCCACACTCCTGCGAGGGTCAACGAGAATAAAAGGTAACGTTTCAAATTCATTGTCTGTTCATTTAGGTTTTGACTGATAATATAAAAAATTAAGTAGTTTGTCGGTTGCAAAGGTACTGCTATTTGTGTGTTCTGTTGTGTAAAAAAGACCCAAATAGGTGGATTTGTGTGTCAAAAATGGGATGGACAAAAATGAACATTGGTGGATTTCAAGAACATCCACCAATGCGTAACTAACTGACACTGACTCTATATTCGGAAGGTGTCACTCCCATTTTGACCTTAAAGGCACGGCTAAAATATCTCGAATCGGAAAAACCGCACATATAAGCTACATCGTTGACGGAAAGGGTCTTGTCCTTGAGCAGTTGGCAGGCTTTCTGGATTCTTACCTCGCACAGAAAGTCCTTGGGCGTAATACCTAAGATGGCCTTCATCTTCCGGTTCAGTCCTGAACGGCTGGTGGCTGCCGCATCGGCCATATCGCCGATATTGACATCTGCATCACCAAGGTGGGCTTCTACGAATGACACGACGCGCTTCATGAAAGCATCGTCGGAGGCCAGAATCTGCGCCGTCTCCAAGATTTGCATTTCCTGCTCTTCCTTTTCGGCAACATCCGTTTGGCCACTATGTTCACTTCGGGCATTGATGATGGCCAGGTAGGCTTCCAAGTGTTTGTTCTTGGTTTTGATGCTCCTCACGTACTGATAGATGCGGAAGCCTGCCCAAAGCAGCAGTAGGAAAAGGCAGACGTACAGCATCTTGGCAGCGGAGGTTTCCCAAATGGTAGGCTCTACCACGATGGTAAACACCTTGTCGTTATTCACCCACACACCATCGTGGTTGGTGGAGCGGATACAGAGGCGGTACGTCCCTGGCTCCATATTCAGAAAGGTGGCGGCGTGGTTCTTCTGGAGGTGATTCCATATTCCGTCATTGACGTTGAAGGCATACTCCAACCGCTCGGAGGCCGTAAAGTCCAAGGCAGCAAAGTGGATGCTGACATTGCGCTCGGAGGGCATGAGACGGAGGGTGTCGCAACCCTTTCCTACGTGGATGGTGTTTCCGCCGTTGACAGCATAACCCGTGATGACCACAGGAGGAACATATTCACTTCGATGGAGATGATCTAAGTCGAGAACCATAGCCCCGGTAAGCAGGCCAAACAGCCACTTTCCGCCGCTGAGGGGAAGAGGCTTGGCATCGGAATAGCGGAACACCTTCTTGAAAAAGCCGACATCAAACTGCTCATACTCACCATCTGACGTTATCTTCACCAACATATTGTTGCACACGGCCCAGATGGCATTTCGGTACTCAAATAAGGAAAGTACTACATCCGACGGGAAACCATTCTGGAGATCCAGATGGGTGAACTCCAGTTGGTCGGACAAGAGATTGCTACCCGATACACGATTGATGCCGCCACTTTCCGTTGCTACATAAATGGTACCTCGGGAGGACTGGAACAGGGACATAGTGGCGTTGTTGTTCAGACTGGAGGAACGGTTATAATCGTGCACGTGCGTGTGGAATTTTACTTTGCTCAAGTCTCTTCCACTGATGTCTGCCACAACCAGTCCGCCGGTGGTAGCCGCCAACAGTATGTTGTCCTTAGTAATGATTAGGTCTCTCACCAGAGAGAAGGTGTCGAAAGGATAGTTGCGGAACGAATGGAAACGGCCGTTACGGGAGTCAAAACACTGGACTCCACGCGAGAATGAGGCAATCCACATCCTTCCGTAAGCGTCTGATTTGACATCATATATAGCATTCTCGTTGATGGAGTTTCCATTCTGTTCGTATTTGTAATTGCTGACTGCGAAAGAGCCACCATTCTCTTGAAGCCGGAATAGTCCATCGGGTTTTGTACCCAGCCACAGAACACCATCCTTGTCTTGAAACATACAATAGACGGCGGCACCAAAGGAGCTGGGGGATTTCGTCAGCTTGCCGTTGGGAGTCACGAATCCCACCAACTGCTCCCGAGCGTCAAAAAGCATCAGATACTTGTCTTCCTTGCAGCTGACCCACAATCTCCCTTTATCGTCCCGAAGGAAACATCTGGCCTCATTCTCCTTTTGCACAGGAAACGGCTTGTACTGACGGGTATATTTATGCGCCTTATAAATGCCGTAATTGCTGCGATACCAGTCGTTTCCGGCTTTGTCCGTCATACAGTATTCGGCGTATTTCATTTCGTACCCTGGCAACGAAACAAAACGCGCAGGCACGAAAGGAGGCTCGGGAAAGTCGGTCTGCCGCCTTAGCCTTGCCGTTCCGGCCAGGTCACGTTCTGCCATGGAAATACGCTGCCCGTCCTGACAAATGACCCAGATGGTTCCGTCCTTTTGGGGATAAGCGTATTTGATTAAATACTGTGTATGGTTTTTCTTTTCCAGTTGCTCCAGAATATTGGTAAACTGGTAGTTCCGGGTGTTGAAGACAAAGAGCTTGTAGTCGACAAGACACAGCAAATCGCCCGACTTCAACTTCCACATATCTGAGATGCGGTCGGTAGGCAACCCATAGCCTCCTTTGTCGGTAGACTTGAAGTTGACAAACTCATACCCATCAAAACGATCTAAGCCGTTCCACGTTGAAACCCAGATATAACCATCGTCGCCTTGAATAATCCGGGTAGCCCAACGCTGGGCAAGACCGTTGTGCTCGTCGTAATGCTGAAGCGTGTACTGTTCATGTGTCCCTTCTGCGACAACATTTTGTGCCAGCAAAAGGAGTCCTGCCAATAATACCGAAATGCTCCGTTTCATCATACTCTAAAAAAGACCGGCTGTCGCTCTTGCAGGACAGCCGGCCTTCCGTTTCTTTTTCTGTATCAATAGAATTTGAAATACTGTCGTGCGTTGTTGTAGGAGATGTCCTCGACCATTTTACCGAGCAGCTCGCGGTCGTCGGGCAGGAGTCCCTTCTCTACGTCGTTGCCGAGCATGTTGCAGAGGATGCGGCGGAAATACTCGTGGCGCGGATAGCTGAGGAACGAACGGCTGTCGGTGAGCATTCCCACGAAGCGACTGAGGAGGCCGAGCACGGAGAGGGCGTTCATTTGGCGTTCCATACCGTCCTTCTGGTCGTTGAACCACCAACCGGAGCCGAACTGTATCTTGCCGGGTTCGCCGCCCTGGAAGTTGCCGAGCATGGTGGCAATGACCTCGTTGGCACAGGGGTTGAGCGTGTAGAGGATGGTGCGCGTGAGCTTGTCCTTCATGTTGAGCTTGTTAAGGAACTTCGACATGGCCTTGGCGGTGTTGAACTCGCCGATGGAGTCGAAACCCGTGTCGGGACCCAGTGCGTTGTACATCTTGGTGTTGTTGTCGCGGATGGCTCCGTAGTGGAACTGTTGTGTCCAGTCGGCATCGGCATCCATCTCGGCCATCACGGTGAGGAAGCAGTTCTTGTACTGGCGCGTTTCCATCACAGAGAGCTGCTGGCCACGCAGGGCTTTCTCGAAGATGACCTCAATCTGCGAGTCGGTGTAGTCCTCATCGTAGAACTCTTCAATGCCGTGGTCGGAGAGTTTGCAGCCGTTGGCGGAGAAGAAGTCGTGGCGTTTCTTCAGTGCGTCGACCATATCGGTAAACTTGTTGATGGTCACGCCGCTCACCTGCTCCAACTGGCGGACATACGCACCGAACTCAGGCTTCTCGATGTTCATAGCCTTGTCAGGACGCCATGCTGGAATCATGATGGGGTCGTCGGCTGCTTTGGCCTTGGCATATTCGATGTGGTTGTGGAGGTCGTCGACGGGGTCGTCGGTGGTGCATACGCACTCCACGTGGTAGTGCTTCATCAGTCCACGGGCGGAGAACTCCGGCTTGGAGAGTTTCTCGTTACATTCGTCGAAGATTTCGCGTGCGGTCTTGGGCGACAGCAACTTGTCAATGCCGAAGGCGGTCTTCAGCTCAAGGTGTGTCCAGTGGTAGAGGGGGTTGCGGAGCGTATAGGGAACCGTTTCCGCCCATTTCTCGAACTTCTCCCAGTCGGTGGTGTCCGTGCCGGTGCAGTAGCGTTCGTCTACGCCATTGGTGCGCATGGCGCGCCACTTGTAGTGGTCACCACCGAGCCACAGCTCCGTGATGCTCTTGAAGCGGTGGTCGTTGGCCACCATCTGCGGATTCAGGTGACAGTGGTAGTCGATGATGGGCATCTTGGCCGCATGATTGTGGAACAGGTCCTGAGCCACCTCGTTGTCGAGAACAAAGTTCTTGTCGTTGAATTGCTTCATAGTTTTGTTTGTTTTAGTTGGATTGTCTTACATGGCCTTGCGGCGATGGTGTTTTGTTTTTGGGGAAAGACACCGTACTTACACGAAGAAGTACGGTGTCTGATGGGGTTGCAGTGTCTGAAATCAGAAGAACAGGTAGCGGTTGTCCACCACTTCGGCCTTCTGTGTCATTTCCTGCATATAGCGTCCTGCTGCACGCATGGCCATCTGCTGGAGCATGGCCATCTGCTGCTTGGCGTCAAACTTAGCACCGGCCTGCTGCTGGCGCTTGGTCACCTGGAAGAGGTAAGCACCGCCGTTGCCCTTGACGGGGGCTTTCGACAGCTGTCCCTGCTTCACGCCAGCCACAGCACCGCTCAGGGCAGGCTCGCTGGCTCCTGTGCTCTGCACGAAGGCCGGAGCAGAGAAGGTAATCTGGTTGACGGTGCTCACTACGGCACCCTTCTGCTTGGCGGCGGCTATTGAGGCCACACCCTTCAATTTGGCGGCAGCCACCTCGAACTTCTTGTCGCGGATGACTTCCTGGCGCACCATGTCCTTCACCTCGTCGAAGCTGCGGTAGCCCACGGGGTGAACCTTGGTGAGGGCGATAACCATCATGTGGTCGTTGTTGCCGCACTCATAGAGCGGAGACACATCACCGTCTTTAGCGTCGAATATCCATTTCATGGCTTCACGCGTAGAGCGCACGCCAGCTACATAGTGTTCGGAGTTGACGATGTCCTGACGCTCCAGTACCTGGTAGCCAAACTTTCCAGCGTTCTTCTCCATACCCTCCAGGGTCTTGTTCTCGCTGACAAACTGGCTGAACTTATTGTAAGCGGCATTGTAGGTCTCGCGAGAGAAGTCGATGGTGTGCTTCACGATGGCCACATCGTATTTGGTCGTCATGGCCTTGCGGTCGGTGACCTGCAGCACGAGGTACGTCTGCGAGAGGTTCTGCTTCACCACCTCGCCCACAGCGGCCGTGGTCAGCGTGTGGATGTACGCCTTGGTGTCAGCGTCAAGCGTCTGTGCGCTCTCATACATGGCGGAGGTCATCCAGTTCTTCTGTCCGGTCTGTCCGTATTTCTTGGCCAGCGTCTCGAAGTCGGCATTGCCCTTCAAGGCGGTGTAGACGCTGTCGGCCTGCTTCTCATCGCCCACCTGAATCATGCGGAACTCAATAGAGTCGGGCTGTTCCACCTTGGCCACGAGTTTGATGACGTTCAGCGTGTTGTCATAGGCGGTCTCGAACAATGCAGAGGTCTGTCCTACGGCCATGGAGTCTACCTTGGCGGCAACGTCCGTGGGGAGTGCGCGCCTGGTGACGGCGAGACCGTTGTAGGCCACCTGTGACTGCGCCTTGCGCACCACCTCAGCAGGGGCGACACCTGCCTCCAGTTTCTGCTTGGCCTCGGTGAGCGTCTTGTTCAGTGCTGCGCGGTCTTTGGCGGAGGGGAGAACCTGAAAGTCAACATACTTGATGTCGCGGCTCTCCAGGGTCTGCTTGAACATCTCCTTCATCTCGCTGTACTTGTCCTTCAAGTCGCTCTCCGAAATCTTCACCTCACTATCCTTGACGGCGGTGTAGGGGATGGCGGCCAGCTGGATGTCGCTCTCAATGTTGTTGCCATCGAAGGCCATCTTGGCCGACACGGGGTTCGACAGGAGGCAGTGACCCAGCAAAGCCTGGTATTTCGACATCAGCGTCTGACGGCGCAGCTGCTTCTCAATGAATTTCCAGTAGTCGTAGATGCTCTTGTACTGCTCGACCAGCTGCTGCTGTTGGGGCTGTGCCTGTACTTTCTTGTAGTCGTCCAGAAACTTGGTGAGCTGCGTCACGTCAAAGCGTCCCGTCTGCTGATTGATGAAGGGCGTCTGAGCCAACATCGGGTTCGTACCGGCCTTCAGCATATTCTGCATCTCGGCGTCGGTCACGGTCAGCCCCAACTCTTCGGCTTCCTTCTGCAGAATGGCGGTGCTGACCACCTCCTGCCAAATCTGATCCTTCAACTGGTTGAGTTCCTCATCGGAAAGGCTCTCGCGCCCCTGGGTCATCTTGATGACTTCCTGATACTCGTCAACCATTGCTTGAAAGTCCTGTACGGACACTTTCTTTCCTAACACTTCGCCGACCTGCTGACGCTTCTCGTTGTTGGTTGCTTCACAAGAGCGGAACATTTCCTCGGCAATAAAAGCGAAGAGGGCCAGTCCAATCACGGTGGCGAGGACGGGTCCCCAGCTTCTGATTTTTCCAATTGCTGCCATTGTTTTTTGTTATTTTATTTTTTTGTTGTTTTTCGAATTGCTCTATTTGGGGCACAAAGTTAGTAAAAAATCGCCATTTGACGAAAGATAATGCTGAAAAAGTGACGATAAACGCGCTATTCGACCACTTTCAGCCGTACAAGTTCTATCTTTGTCATGGTGTTTTTTACGATTTTGAACTCGAAACGCCCAATCTTAATCACCTCGTTCAGTTTCGGGAAGCTCTGGTATTCGTGGAGGATGAGTCCGCCCACGGTCATATAGTCATCGCTTTCGGGCAAGTCGAGTGAGAATAGTTCGTTGACCTTCTCTATCTCCAGTCGCGCAGAAAGCATATAGTCGCCGTCGTCCAACTGCTTCGCCACATAGTGCATATTGTCGTGCTCGTCTTCAATGTCCCCGAAGATTTCCTCCACGATGTCCTCCAGCGACACCAGACCACTCGTCCCACCAAACTCGTCGATGACCACGGCCAGCGACTTCTTCTCCTGCAGGAACGTGTGCATCAGTTTGCTGGCTGCCATGGTTTCCGGCACATAGGGCATCTCGCGCACGAGGTCGTCGGGGATGGGTGCAGAGGCGGCGTTGGCCGGTTCGCCCTTCATGCGGAAGAGGTCGGAGGAGTGGACGTAGCCGATGATGTGGTCAATATCCGTGCGGTAGACGACTATCTTGGAGTGGCCGCTCTCAATGAAGCGATTCTTGAGTTGTTCCATCGTGGCCTTGTCGAGGTCTACGGACTCTATCTCCGTACGCGGCACCATGCAGTCGCGCACCTTAGTGTCGGAGAAATCAAGCGCGTTGTGGAATATCTTCACCTCCTCTATCTGTTTCTCATCGGGCGCATTGTCAATGCTGGACTGCACCAGATAGTCCAGGTCCACCTTCGTGAAAGCCTGTTCAGCACTGTCGTTGTCCACTTTCTTTCCGAACAGTCGGAGCAGTCCCTTCGAAAGGATGGAAGCAAAGCGCGACACAGGAAACAACACCACGTAGCACACCATGGCCGGCACGGCAAAAATCCGCAGTAGCTGGTTGGGGCGCGCCTTGAAGATGGTCTTGGGCAGGAACTCCCCGGTGAAGAGGATGACGATGGTGGAGAGCAGGGTGTCGGCTGTCACGCGACTGCCCACATCAAGCGATGCAAACAGTGTCCGGTCGAAAATGGAGGCGAAGAGGATACCATAGACCACAAGCGCGATATTGTTGCCCACGAGCATGGTGCTCACGAAATCGTTGGGATGGCGATAGAAGAAAGCAATGGCGCGGTCGGTCAGTCCGTTCTTCTCCCGTTCCATCTCCGCCCTCAGCCGGTTGCTGGAAACGAAGGCCATCTCCATGCCCGAGAAAAAGGCGGAGAAGGCCATCGTGATGAGGATTCCTATGATAAGATTTGTCATGGTTATCGTTGTTTATTGGTTGCGGCTCGTCTTACGGCAGGCTGGCGTTGCGGCTGTTGGGTCTGCATCGTGTCGGGCGTTGATGCGTTGGTCTCGGTTGGGTTCGCTGTTTGGTCTTCCCCTTCCATGTCCGACTTCTGGAACGACCCGACGCTGTTGGTGACTTCGTAGCGTTGCATGTGTTCATCACTGCGGAAGAATGTGCCCTGCATCTCGCGTTCGGGGGTGATGACGCGAGAGAACTTATGGGAGTAGAACTCGTGGGCCATTCCATCCCAAAACAGCTCTTCGCTGCGGAATATCAAGCCGTTGACATTGCGGATGCGCACCCTGCCGCGCAGTTCCCACAGCTTCTTCTGGTCGTAGTACCAGGCCGTGTCGGCCTGGATGTAGCCCTCCACGTGGAATTTCTCGTCGAATTGTTCGAGGAAAATGCCCTTTTCGAAGGTCCAGCGACTGGGGTTCTTCACCGTGTTCACATCCCAACGCTCCGTGACAATGCGATACTTGATGACCCCGGAGTCGCTGATGAGCGTATTGACCCCGTAGCTCGTCATCATCGACACGGAGTCGCGGTCGCGAACGGCAGGCGCGGTGTGATCTTTAGGCTGTTGGCAAGCCCCCAAGGCCACAAGTCCCAGCAGGGCCAGCACGAAGCCAGCCCGTACACTGCAATGTCGATGGATTACTCTACCTTCCACTTGGCAAACCAGCGCTCGTTGAACGTAATGCCGAGATTGATGCGGAACGTGTTATCCGTTATCAAGTTGGTGGCAGACTGCCGTGCCCACTGCACACTGACGTTAAGCACGGAACGGTTGCCCCATTTGTTGACCAACGGAACGCCCATACCGGCACTCACGCTGAGTTCCTTCGGGCCGTCCTGACCATTTACTTTATAATAAGGTGTAGCATACGAGACACCCATGCGGTAGTGTGTATGCGAGAGCAGATTCTTGAGGTTCAGTCCCGTCCAGTTGGCCGAGGCACTGGGAATCCAGTCCAGACCCACCGTCATCTTGTGGCGGTCGCTCAGCAGTCCGCTGGTGAGCTTGTACGCGCTGCCTGTGAACTGGGGATAGTCGATGGACGACCAACGCTGCAGGGAGTAGTCAGCACCAACGGTCAAGGAATTGTTATGGCACAAAGCAAGGCCGACTCCCATGGTCATGGGGAGTTTGAAGGCGTTAGCAATAGTGGCCGTGTCCTGTGTGGACACACTATTCTGCGTGTCGGTATTGGCATTGATGAGCAGCGCGTCGCCGTTCATCCTGTGACCCAGTCCGAAGGTTGCACCAACGGTCAACACGTCGTTCTTGCCGAGAGCCTGCTGGTATTGCGCACCGAAATCAAGCTTATAGCTGCTGATGCTGGCCGAATAGATGCGGCTCAGGGTGTTAGCTGCCGACTGGTTGGTGGTGTTGGTGACAGACCGCGTGAGGTCGCCCCATAGGTAGCCAGCATTGACACCGACAGAGAGTCCCTTGAACGGCTCCCATCCCGTTCCGATGTACACCTCGCGCAATCCACCGCTGCCGCTGTGCGTTATCACGCTGTAGAGGGATGAGCTGACCACGTCGGTGCTCGAATAGGAATAGCCCACATTGGTGAACGGCACAATGCCCAGACTCACACCCCAACGCGGCATGACGCGGAACAAGGCCACCGCATATTCGAAGTTGGCATTCTTGGCATTGACCTTGGTGTTGCCCTCCTTGAAATTCGTAAGCTGTCCAGAAACACCCACGTCAAGAATCATAGTGAGCGAGTCAGCTGCCGAGTAGGAGGCCGGATTGAGCATATTAACCTCGTGTCCGTTGCGGAAGGCAAGGCCGAGACCATTCATGCCTCGATTGAAGCCCTGCGCCTGTTCTGACAGGATGCCCAGTCCGTACTGACTATAAGGCGAGTTGGTGCCACTCTGTGCCCCTGCCGTGGTAACACCGGCAAGAAGGAGTATGGCGTTGAAAAACAGTTTCTTCATTGATGTGCTGTGTTTATCTTCTCGATTACAGCGTGCAAAATTATCGAAAAAAAACGAAATAAAAGCACGATAAGTGGAAAATATGGACTAATTTTGCATCGTGAAACATTTAGAAAACATTTTTAATGCTCTTCGGAAGGCGACGGCCACACTCTTGCTGACGGCGGCGCTGCCCGTGTCGGCACAGGACGCGGTGGAGGTGAGCCTGTTGACCTGCCAGCCCCACGAAGAGCTGTACAGCCTATACGGACACACGGCCATACGCTACCATGAGTTGCAGCCGCAGGGCATTGATGTTGCCTTCAACTATGGGGTCTTCGACTTCCGCAAGCCGTTCTTTGTCGGACGCTTCGTCTTAGGATGGACGGACTATGAACTGGGTGTTTGTCCCTACGAATTGTTTCAAGAGGAGTACCGACGTTTTGGCAGTAGGGTGACAGAACAGGTGCTCAACCTGACACAGGAAGAGAAGATGCGACTGAAGCAAGCCTTGACGGAAAACCTAAAGGACGGCCACCGCGTCTACCGCTACAACTATTTCTACAACAACTGCACCACCAAGGCGCGCGACATCATCGAGCAGTCCCTGTCTGGAAAGATTATCTACGACACGCGCGACAACCGCCAGCCGTCCTACCGCGAAATGATTCACGAGATGACAGAACGTCACCCGTGGGCCACCTTTGGCAACGACATCCTGCTGGGCATCCGCGCCGACTTGAAGACCACACAGCGGCAGCAGGAGTTTCTGCCCCACCGCTTGATGAACGACTTCGACCGCGCCCGTATCTATGCCGACGGGAAATACCGTCCGCTGGTCAAGGAGCATCGGGTGGCTGTGGAGCCGGGGGTACAGACGACGATGAGTGGCTTTCCACTGTCGCCAACCACCTGTGCCGTGATACTCAGCAGCTTGGCTCTCGTCCTCTTCGCCGTGCAGTGGCGTTTGCGGCGCACCCTGTTGGTTTGGGATTTACTCCTGCTCACCTTCCAGTCCATCGTGGGACTGCTGCTCTTCGTGATGCTCTTCTCTGAACACCCCACCACGACCCTCAACCTGCAGATTCTTCTCTTCAACCCCCTACCCCTGTTCTTTATACATAAGGTGGTGCGAAGAAGGAAAACATACTATTGGAACCTCTCCATTTTGCTCTTGACGTGCTTCCTCATCGGTGGCTTTTGGCAGCATTATGCAGAGGGAATTTGGAGTTTGGCACTGTGTTTGCTCTTACAAGATGTCCTGCACCTGAAAAACGGGGAAGGAAAGGGACTGGTGCCGTTCAAAAAACAACAGCAATCAAAGCGATGAAGAACCGATACCTCTACATAACCCTGATGGGACTGCTCGGACTGACCGCCGAGGCCCAAACACCGAGACTGGTCGTGAACATCCACATCGACCAGTTGCGGACGGATTTCTTGGAGTCCTATGCTTCCTACTATGGTCCAGACGGCTTCAACCGCCTGTTGAAGGACGGAATGGTATTCACCAATGGTTCCTGCAATTTCAGTCCCGTAGACCGCGCCTCGGCCATCGCCTCCGTACAGGCTGGCACTTCGCCCTTCTACCATGGTATTACGGGACAGGAATGGCTCGACAGAGAGAGCCTGCGCCCCCAGCAGTGTATCAGCAATGCCAAGAGTGCCTTTACGCCCGACAACCTGCGCACCTCGACCATCGGGGACGAGTTGAAGGTGGCTACGGACGGGGCAGGAAGGGTCTATGCTTTCGCGCCTTCTGCCGATGCGGCCATCCTGTCTGCCGGCCACGCTGCCGACGGCGTGCTGTGGATTAACAACAACTACTGGGCCACGGCAACCTATTACCAGCCGCAGGACCGGTGGCTGTCCAACTACTCCAGGACAAACACGCCGGGAGCAGATGTCAACCGGGGCATTACAACCGTGGCACTGGATTGTGTCAAACAGGCAGGAATGGGCACAGACGACAAGCCAGACCTGCTCAACCTCACCTATGAGGCCGGCAGTTCCATGCAGTCCTACGTCAGTCTTGACCAATCCATCGCCGCACTCATCCGCGGCATTGAGGGACGGGTGAGCCGCGACCGCGTGCTCTATGTCATTTCCGGGACAGCCTACCGGGAGGACAAGGACGAGGACAACACGACGAATGTGCGCTATCGCATTCCCACCGGTACGTTCTATCTCCACCGCACCGTCAACCTCCTGAATATGTATCTCGGTGCGATTTTCGGACAAGCCCAGTATATTGAGCAATGCTACCGCAACCAAATCTTCTTCAACCGCCAGACGCTGCGGCAGAAGAACATTGATTTGGGCGACCTTGCCAAACGCTCGCAGGAGTTTCTGCTCCAAATCACAGGAATCCGTAATGTCTATACCGCCAATCAATTACTGACGAGTGACAGTCCTTTACTTGAATCCATTCACAACGGGTTTAATGTAGAGAAAAGTGGCGACTTAATCATAGAAGTGACACCGGGCTGGCAACTGGTCAACGAGGAAACGTTCGAGAAATCCGTGTCGCGCGTTTCCTGCGTGCCGTTCCCCATCATCATCTACGGAGCTGGTGTCCGTTCGGAACGGGTGCAGACACCCGTCACCGTCGACCGCATCGCACCGACCATTGCCCGTTCCATCCGCATCCGAGCACCCAATGCGTGCGCCGCTGTTCCCCTTTTCTAAGGGAAACGACCACAAAAATCCGCCATTTTGCAGCGATACGAAATATTATTCGTAACTTTGCAGGCGTTTTCACACCCATTTTTTCAATGAACAAAACAACAAGATTATGAACTTAACGAAAATACTGACATCGCTCTTCGGCAACAAGTCGACACGCGACATGAAACTCATCCAGCCTTTGGTAGAACAGGTGAAGGCGGTCTATCCCGAAATTCAGAAGTTAGACAACGACCAACTGCGCCAACGCACCCGCGACATCCAACAACGCATCCAGCAGGCTGCCAACCAGCAAAAGGAGGAGATAGAACGCCTCAAGGCTACCATTGAAGAGACCCCCATCGAAGACCGCGCCGACATCTTTGCCAAGATTGACAAGCTCGACAAGGAAGTGCTCGACATCTACGAGAAGGCCCTTGACGAGGCAATGCCCGAGGCTTTCAGCATTGTGAAGGAGACGGCGCGGCGCTTTGCAGAGAATGAGGAAACCATAGTGACGGCTACCGACTTCGACCGTCAACTGGCAGCAGACCCCAAGAAGGACTTCATCACTATTGACGGCGACAAGGCCATCTATCATAACCACTGGACTGCCGGAGGCAACGACCTGAAATGGGAGATGGTACACTACGACGTACAGCTGTTCGGTGGTATTGTGCTTCATCAGGGAAAGATTGCAGAGATGGCCACCGGTGAGGGAAAGACGCTCGTGGCCACGCTCCCCGTCTTCCTCAACGCACTGACCGGCAATGGTGTCCACGTGGTGACCGTCAACGACTATCTGGCCAAACGTGACTCGGAGTGGATGGGACCGCTCTATATGTTCCACGGCCTCTCCGTGGACTGCATCGACAAGCACCAGCCCAATTCCGAAGCACGCCGCCAAGCCTACCGCTGCGACATTACGTTCGGTACGAACAACGAGTTCGGCTTCGACTACCTGCGCGACAATATGGCCACGTCTCCGCAAGACCTCGTGCAGCGCGCCCACAACTACGCCATTGTCGATGAGGTCGACAGCGTGTTGATTGACGACGCACGTACACCGCTTATCATCTCCGGTCCTGTGCCCAAGGGCGACGACCAGATGTTCGAGGAGTATCAGCCGTTGGTGGAGCGTCTCGTGTCGGTTCAGCGACAACTCGCCACGCAGTATCTGGCAGAAGCCAAGCAGAAAATCGGTGAGGGACAGTCTACGGGCAACAAGAAGCTGACAGAAGAGGGCTTCCTCGCCCTGTTCCGTTCCTTCAAGTCGTTGCCCAAGAACAAGCCACTCATCAAGTTCCTTTCCGAGGAAGGCATCAAGACGGGGTTGCAGAACACGGAAAACACCTATATGGAGAACAACAACCGCCGAATGCCCGAGGCGGTAGAGCCACTCTATTTCGTGGTGGACGAGAAACTCAACTCCTGCGACCTGACCGACAAGGGTACAGCATGGCTGGCTCAGCAGGTGGACGACCCGGAACTCTTCGTACTTCCCGACATTGCCGGACAGCTCTCTGCACTGGAAGCCGACAGCACCCTCTCTGAGGAAACGCGCATTGCCAAGAAGGACGAGTTGCTCAGCCACTACGCCATCCAAAGCGAGCGCGTACACACGCTGCAACAGTTGCTCAAAGCCTACACCATGTTCAACAAGGACGACGAGTATGTGGTCATTGATGGGGAGGTGAAGATTGTTGACGAGCAGACCGGACGTATCATGGAGGGTCGCCGCTGGAGCGACGGTCTGCACCAGGCCGTGGAAGCCAAGGAGCACGTGAAGGTGGAGGCTGCCACTCAGACCTTTGCCACCATCACCCTGCAGAACTATTTCCGCATGTACCATAAACTGGCAGGTATGACCGGTACGGCCTCCACGGAGGCTGGTGAATTCTGGGACATCTACAAGTTGGATGTCGTGGAGATTCCGACCAACCGCCCCGTCATCCGCAAGGACATGGACGACCGCATCTATAAGACCGCCCGTGAGAAATACAATGCCGTCATCGAGGAAATCGAGACCATGCGCAACAGTGGCCGTCCTGTACTGGTGGGCACTACCTCGGTGGAAATCTCCGAGTTGCTCTCCAAGATGCTCAGTATGCGGAAGATTCCCCACCAGGTGCTCAACGCCAAGCTGCACCACAAGGAGGCTGACATCGTGGCAGAAGCCGGACGCAGCAATCTGGGACGCGTAGAGATTGTCGATGAGGACGGTACGAAGC
This sequence comes from Vescimonas coprocola, assembly GCA_963620725.1. Classification (GTDB taxonomy): domain Bacteria; phylum Bacteroidota; class Bacteroidia; order Bacteroidales; family Bacteroidaceae; genus Prevotella. The sequence continues at coordinate 5,812 of CAVFBU010000022.1, read as the reverse complement.
ACGTGGAGGAGCGGTTGCTCGGTGCGGTGACCATAGCCACGAATATGGCCGGTCGCGGTACGGACATCAAGCTGACCCCGGAAGTGAAGGCGGCAGGCGGTTTGGCCATCATCGGCACAGAACGCCATGAGAGTCGCCGCGTAGACCGTCAGTTGCGTGGCCGCGCTGGCCGTCAGGGCGACCCCGGTTCTTCCGTCTTCTTCATCTCGCTCGAAGACAAGCTGATGCGTCTGTTTGGTTCGGAGCGCATTGCCTCCGTCATGGATCGTCTCGGCTTCAAGGAAGGCGAGCGCATCGAGAGTCCGATGATGAGCAAGCAGATTGAACGCGCCCAGCGGAAGGTGGAGGAAAACAACTTCGGCATCCGTAAACGCCTGTTGGAATACGACGACGTGATGAACCGCCAGCGTACGGTTATCTACGAGAAGCGCCGCCACGCTCTGATGGGTGAACGCATCGGTATGGATATTGCCAATATGCTTTGGGACCGTGTGGCCACCACCATCGAGCAAAACGACTACGAGGGCTGCCGCGAGGCTTTCATTCGGCTGTTTGCTATGGAAGTGCCATTCACGGAGGAGCAGTTGAAGGACGGACAGATAGAACAACTGGAAGAGACAGCCTACAAGCGTGTGATGGAAGCCTTCGAGCGCAAGACGGGACGCATCTGCGAGATTGCCCAGCCCATCATAGAGAAGGTGTTCACGGAACAGGGCGACAGATACCTCAACATCCTCGTACCGCTGACGGACGGTCGCCGGAGTTATCCGGTTTCGTGCAACCTAAAACAGGCTTACGAGACACAGTCCAAGTCCATCGTCAAGGAGTTTGAGAAGCAGATGCTGCTCCACGTTATTGACGAAGCATGGAAGGAGAACCTTCGCGCACTGGACGAGCTGCGCCACTCGGTGCAGAACGCTTCCTACGAGCAGAAAGACCCGTTGCTCATCTTCAAGTTGGAGAGTGCCAAGATTTGGGACAATATGATTAACGAGATGAACAACCGCGTTGTGTCTGTCCTGATGCGCGCCTCCATTCTGGAACAGCAACAGGTGGAAGAGGCCCGGGCCGAACACCAGCGTCCGCGCCAGCAGTATATGGAAAACAAGCCCAGTTTGGAACAGGAACAGATGGTGGATCGCCACCAGCAGGCTGCGGCAGCACAGGACACGCGCGCCCAACAGCCCCGCACGCCCATCATCAAGGATAAGTTGCCTGGACGCAACGACCCCTGTCCCTGCGGCTCGGGCAAGAAATTCAAGAACTGCCACGGGCGCGGCATCGTCTGACGGACAGCACGGAAGCTGGCAGCGAATGACGGACAGCAAATTTCTCAGTTTATGACCAATCAGTTCTCAGACAAAATATCAGAGATTCTCGCCTTTTCGCGCGAAGAGGCTTCGCGGCTCTCCTGCTGCAGCGTAGCTCCCGAACACCTGCTGTTAGGGATGATGCGGCTGCGCGGGAGTGCCACCAATCATGTGTTCCAGCGACTCGGCCTTGACAAGAAGTCGGTGAAGGAACGGCTGGAGCGGCTCGCGCGCAGCGAGTCGTCCGATGTCCCCGTCAATACGGCAGACATCCTGCTCACTCCGCAGTCCAACAACATCCTGAAACTGGCCGTGCTGGAGGCGCGCTTCGAGCGCAGCCAGCAGGTCGGCGAGGAACACCTGTTGCTGGCCATCATGCACGATGCGGCGGACAACGGAGCCAAGCAGGTGCTGGAGTCCAACGATGTGAACTATGAAGCGGTGCAGTCCCTGTTCCACGTCACCAATGGCGTGGGACTTCCCGACGAAGACTACGAAGAGGACGAGAAGAAGTCGGGCAACGGTGCTGCCGGACAGCACGCGGCCAGTACGACGGCCACGGAGGAAAAGCCGAGGTCCAAGACACCGATGCTTGACAATTTCTCAACAGACCTCACGCGCCTTGCCCTCACCGGCAAACTCGACAGGGTGGTTGGCCGTGAACGGGAGATGACGCGCGTCATGGAGATTCTCGGACGCAGAAAGAAGAACAACCCCATTCTGATTGGTGAACCGGGCGTGGGCAAGAGTTCCATCGTCGAAGGACTGGCACAGTCTATCGCAAACCGACAATGCCCTCCCCTACTCCTCGGCAAGCGCGTGCTGACGCTCGACCTAACGGGTGTCGTGGCAGGCACGAAGTACCGTGGACAGTTCGAGGAGCGCATCCGCCAACTCATCAAGGAGCTGGAGGGCAACGACGATGTCATCGTCTTCATCGACGAAATCCATACGCTCATCGGAGCCGGTTCTGCTCCGGGCACCATGGATGCGGCCAACATCCTCAAACCAGCACTGGCACGCGGTGTCATCCAGTGTATCGGAGCCACGACACTGGACGAATATCGCAACAGCATTGAGAAGGACGGGGCACTCGAACGTCGTTTCCAAAAGGTTCTCGTGGAACAGAACACACCCGAAGAGACCCTGCAGATTCTCCATAACATCAAGCACCACTACGAGCAGCACCATCATGTCCACTATACGGACGAGGCATTGTCTGCCTGCGTCAACCTCACCGAACGCTACATCTGCGACCGTCAGCAGCCAGACAAGGCCATTGACGTGATGGACGAGGTGGGCGCGCGCCTGCATCTGACGGACACGCGAGTGCCTGCCGACATCATGGAAAAGGAGAAACAGCTCCAGTCCGTGACGGAGGAGAAGGAACAGGCTGTCAGAGCGCAGAACTACGAACTGGCAGCCAGTCGGCGCGACCACGAAGCACGCCTGCAACAGGAGCTGGAAACGCTGCGCAGCCAATGGCAGAACGATGCTTCCAGCAAACCGTTGGAAGTGACGCTGCCACACGTACAGGAGGTTGTGTCCATCATGACGGGTATTCCCGTACAGCGGTTGGCACAGGCCGAGGGCATCCGTCTGAAAGACATGAGTGGACAGCTGCGCCGTCAGGTCATTGCACAGGATAGTGCCATCGACAAGATGACCAAAGCCATTCTGCGCAACCGTGTAGGACTGAAAGACCCCAACCACCCCATCGGTGTCTTTATGTTCATCGGTCCTACGGGGGTCGGCAAGACCTATCTGGCCAAGAAACTGGCCGAGTTCATGTTCGGCAGCAGCGAAGCACTCATCCGTATCGACATGAGCGAATTTACCGAGTCGTTCAACGTCTCTCGCCTGGTAGGTGCGCCTCCGGGCTATGTGGGCTACGAGGAAGGTGGCCAGCTGACGGAGCGTGTGCGCCGCAAGCCCTACTCCATCGTACTGCTCGATGAGATTGAGAAAGCTCACAGCAATGTGTTCAACCTGTTGCTGCAGGTGTTGGACGAGGGGCGGCTGACGGACGGCAATGGACGCTTTGTTGATTTCCGCAACACGGTCATCATCATGACCTCCAACGCCGGCACGCGCCAGTTGAAGGACTTCGGGCGCGGCGTGGGGTTCAGTGCCGCAGGAGGCAGCTCGTTTATGCTCAACGAGCACGACAAGGAACACGCGCGCAGCATCGTGCAGAAAGCCCTTTCCAAGCAGTTCTCGCCGGAGTTTCTGAACCGTATGGACGAAATCATTACGTTTGAACAGTTAGACCTTGAAGCCATCAAGAAGATTGTCGACGTGGAACTGGAAGCCCTCTTCCGCCGTATGGACGCGCTTGGCTATCGGGTGGACATCAGCGACGAGGCCAAGACGTTCGTGGCAGAACACGGCTACGATGTGCAGTATGGTGCGCGCCCACTGAAACGAGCCATCCAGACCTACATCGAGGACGGCATAGCCCAGCTCATCGTCAACGACGAACTGCCGACTGGCAGCACCATTTCCATCACGAAAGAGGAAGGAAAGACCGAGCTGACCCTCCACAAAGCATAGCTCAGCGGTTCTTGTGCCGTTCAAACCAACGGCAGGTGTAGCTGTTGTAGAGTGCCAGGGAAATCACAGCTAACGTCAAGGCTATCCACAGTGCCGAGAGGGAACGGCTGGCTGGCAAGGCGCAGCCGACACCGGCTCCAAGGGCGAGGCCACTCTCCCACGAGAGCATATATGTGCTCTGCGAAGTGCCGCGCTGGCAGTGGCGACTGAGTTTGATGAACAGCAGCAGGAAGCGCGAACCCGTCAGTCCGACGGCCAGTCCCGTCAATGCAGCGGCAGCAAACCCAGCCGACGGCGTGGGGCGCACCATCAGCAGCAGGATGGCAGCAACGAGCAGCACCAGTCCGCTGACAGCCTCGCTCCGCAGTTCCGCATCACGGAACACGTAACGCCCAGCTAACAGTGCCAACAGATAGCCTAACAACATCCCCAGGAAGAACTCAACGGTCGTGGTAGCCTGCACCACCACGATGCCCACGGCAACAGAGACCAGCAGCAGGTTGACGAAGAGTGGCAATCCACTGCTCAGCCAGAAGCGGTCGGTGCTGAACAACGGGACATGGTCGGCAGGCACGCGAAACGGGAAATTCACCGTTCGTATCAAGACAAAAGCCACGGCAGCACAGCCCACAGCAACCCACAAGGTGTCAGAGACCGACATCCGCAGATACACGTGTGCGAGAAGTCCTGCCAGTGGTCCTAAGGCCAGTGCCATACGCCCGAACCACGCCATACTGTGGTTGGCCTCGGTGCGCAGGTAGGACTCGCTGGTGTCTACCACCAACGTGCTGGCGAGCACCATCTGTGCCAGTCCGAACGCCGCTCCCTGCACGAGCCGCAGCAACAGCACAACGCCCAAGGAGGCATAAGGCCAGCGACCGCCAGCCACGTAGCCCATCACACCGAGACATCCGGCCAGCAGTGCCACGGCCAGCAGACACACCTTGTTGCGCCGGTAATGCTGGACGAGGAACGAGCACAGCGGTCCCAACAGAAACAGTCCCACGGCAAACACCGCCAGGGAACACCCCGTCTGCCACGCAGAGAAATGCACACAGCCCTCCAGCCATCCGGGGAGTATCGGGAAGAGCATATAGACCGACATGGAGAGTGACAGGTTTGCCAAAGCCATCTGCCAAAACGCCCTGTGCCAAAGTCGTATATGAACGGGAGTATTCTGTGAGTCCATCCGCCGTTATCCTTTAGTTCACCTCGTCAATGCCGTTGTTATTACTATTGCTTTTGCTTTCAGCGCGTTACACTGTATTCGCTAAAGTCTTTTACAACCACATCGCAGAGTGGCGCAATCCGTTCCGGTGCATTGGTCGTAGCCAGTCCGACCACGGTCATCCCAGCAGCCCTTCCGGCGCGCAGTCCGTTGAAGCTGTCTTCAAACACCGTGCAGTCGGCAGGTTCCACACCGAAGCGTGCAGCAGCCTTCAAGTAGCAGTCGGGGTGCGGCTTCGAGTGTTCAAAATCCTCGGAGGTGAGAATCGCATCGAAAAAGCCCTTGAACTCCGGGTGTCTCTGGTAGACATTCTCCATCTTAGCCCGATTAGAACTGGTCACCACGGCCGTCTTCACGCCATGGTTGCGCAAGAGTCCCATCGTCTGTTCAAACCCCTTGACGTAGACATAGTCCATTTCCTGCTCGTAGCGGTTGAGCCGTTCCGTGATGAGCGGACGCTGACTGGCCAGTGGGCCGTCAAACCAAGCCTCGAAAATCTGTTCGAGCGTCTGCCCTTTGATTTCGTGCTCCAGTCCCGGATGTTCGGGATGGAACTCGCGGCACTGGTTTCCCCAGAATATCGTGTATTGTGGTTCCGTGTCGAAAACGACCCCGTCCAAGTCGAATAATGCTGCCTTCATTTCCTGTTGTCTTTCCATTTCGGGTGCAAAGGTACGATTAAGCGAGCGAAATGCCAAATTTATTTGAGCATTTCCGAGCG
>CAVFBU010000021.1:0-27635 GCA_963620725.1 Vescimonas coprocola | reverse complement strand
CTACTATATATAATGTATCCTGTCGGGGAAGCGGTCGGCTCTTGCGGGTCAGCAACAGCGTCCCATTCCAATTTAGCTATTCCCTTGTTGTTGATGCCGATTCTGAAATTGGTGGGAGTGAACGGCGTGACAACATAGTCTCTGCCGTGCATCTCGCTGATGTGTCGAAGGGTGGTCTTGTAGAGTGACCGCGCAAGAGTGAAACGGAAATGAGGGTCCAGCGCGTAGCGCATATCTGCAAAATTCTGGTGGGAGAGTGTTTCGATGATGGCACTCGGCACTTCGGGTTGTCGTGTCTCCGAGTAGTTGCGGTCGTAGATTTCGCGTCGGTTCCATTTCCCGTATTTATACTGAAGATCAGTGACAACCCCGTCCAGCAACGCGTCTGCAAAGTCGCGCGAGGCCAGTCGCGAAATGCCACTGCCCAATAGACCATCGTTGTAGTCCGTGGTGCAGATGGTTAGCGAACCAATCAAGCTGCGTCCGTCGCGGCGGTGTCCGGCATCGGAATGGACGGCCAGCGAACACTCGAAGGGAACGCCCAATCCCGTGCTGTCGGGCAGGTAGGGCGAGCCGCCTGCCAGGTAGTTGACCATGTTGGAGCGTGCATTGATGTCGTCGCCGTAGTCGTCCTGTCCGTTCTTTGAACTGTAGACGGAGTAGGGCATTCCTGCCCACTGGGCATAATAGCGCGAACCCTCCAGTGCCCTCGGCATTCCGCTGACGGTGTCGCCGCGCTGTATGTTTCCCATTCCTCCACCAAAGCGGACAGCGTCGGCAGTGACCACACCGTTGTACGCACTATGGTTGGAAAGGGTGACGCGGTTGAACTCGCTGGAGCCTGCATCGAAGTCGAACGTGCCCAAATAGACCCATGTACCTCCCCCCATACGCTGGTTCACGTGGAACTCGGTGCGCTCTCCACGATGCCATACGGTATAGTGGGCATCGTCCACGCTGTGCGGCAGGGTCTGGTAGCTGACGTAGACAGCGTATTTGCCTGTACGCGGAAAGTTTGGCTGATAGCTGACCATCGAGTAGTGGGTCTTGTCGTCTGCGGTTTTCGCGTAACGTGCCGTACCTGCCCGGAAGGGATTCTCCCCGTCTGTGTAGGGGCCTTGGTGCATGGCGAAGCCACTGTCAGGAGCCGTCTTCCATCGGTGACCGGCCACGGTCTCCGTATAGCTTTCTTCTGGGGTGTCGTTGTCCACGACAAGCTCGTCCTTTTGCCACGCTCGTTCGCGCGGTGTGAAGACCACGGCTCCGGCATTTTCCAGCATAGGGATAAGGTAGGGCACCACGATGGTTTGGGTGAACAGGTCTTCGCAGGTGGCGAAGAGGCGGGGGCGTTGCCAGCTCCATTTCCCTTGGTCAATGTTGTAGTAGTAGCCGTGGCTGGCCCACAGGGCCACGTGCCGGCCTTCGAGACCGCGTGGGCTGCGGAGCGGTGACGATACGTTCTTAACCCATGGTGCTCCATGGCAGTCAATGCCGTTCCATTGCCGCGTGGTGTCGGGTTCTTCCTTTAGTCGGTTGGGTATCAGTGTGTGGATGTCCCTGTCGTGGGTGCAGACGGAGAGCGTATAGTCCGCATAAGACTCCGGCAACAGCTGGCGGACAGCCTCTTCTATACGCGTCACCGACTGCGGTGTGAAAGCCTGTTCGGCAAAGGTGTCATCGGCCAGTATCCGGATGCTTCTTGCCGTTGTATCAACCTCGCAGGAGGAAAGGTGGGCGCGCCTTGAGAACTGTGCTCCGACAGGCTTGTAATGGGTGAAATACGTCTCCAGACGATTGCGTAGAGCTGTCTCGTCAATCGTCTGTCCAGTTATTCCGGCGGTCAGCAGCCATGCAATCGAAAGTGCCAGAGTCAGCCTTTTCATTCTACATCTCCTATGCAGAAATTCTCGGGTTTCTTTCCTTGGAAATCCTTGAAATACAGTTTTATTTCGCGCATCTGTGCATCAATGTCGCCTGTGGGAACGATGGTTTTTGTGCACTGGATGTGCCGTTTCTTGTAGTCCACCCCATAGAGCAGGATGGGGATGCCGGCCTTCAGTGCAATATAATAAAACCCTTTTTTCCAGTCGGGATTGGGTGAACGGGTTCCTTCCGGTGTGATGGTGAGATGGAAAGTGGACGACTTTTTGGCATAGTCGGCCAAGTTATCTGTCATGCTGGTGTGCTTCGTGCGGTACACGGGAATGCCACCCAAATGGCGGAAAACAGGGGCGAGTGGCCAAAAGAACCATTCTTTCTTCATCAGAAAATTGCACTGAAGCCCCTTCGCTCCAGCGTACAATTGCCCTATCAGAAAATCCCAGTTGCTGGTGTGTGGAGCCAAGCAGATGATGTACTTCTCGGGGTGAGCTTCCGTGATGTCGTCAGTCCACCCCATGCGTTGATATAACAGCCAGTTGCAAAATGATTTCCACATAAGCCTGTTTAGAGATTGTTGATTTGTTCGGCCATTTCCAGTGCTTGCGCCTTGAACTGTGCCTTGACATCGCTGAAATACTTGTGAGCCTTCAAACCCGGTTCGGGGTGTGAAATCCGGCTGAGCGCGTTGTCCTGCAACTTGTGTATGGCACTTAGGATATTGGAAAAAGTCCTTTCGTCACGCGTGTCGCCGTAGAGTGATGCAGCGATAAGGTCGATGTACAACTCGTCACAAATCAGGTTGATTTTCTGTTTTAGTTCTCGTTTGTTTGCCATATTGTTCTACCTCCTTGTAATGTTGATGTTTCTCTTTTTGTGCTCAAAGATACGTATAATATTCCAAACTGCCACGTTTCTCGTTGAAAAAAATATTAAAATGGTGATTTTTGCCTCTGTTGTTCTTATTTTTTTGAGAAAATGAGTAATTTTGTAACCCCAAAAGATACATTATCCAATAAAAATAAACACAAGAAAAGACACATGGAAAAAAGTGCATTACAAGTGGCGAGGGCTGCCTATCAGCCTAAGTTGCCGAAAGCCCTGCAGGGGCCTGTGAAAGCTGTTGAAGGGGCAGCGACACAGTCAGTAGGAAATCAAGATGAGATTAAGGCATTGTTCCCCAATACCTACGGAATGCCTGTGATAACCTTTGAGCCGGGCGAAGCCGCTGCGTGTTCGTCCTTCAACGTCGGTGTCATCCTTTCCGGTGGACAGGCTCCTGGTGGCCACAATGTCATTTCGGGTCTCTTCGATGGCGTGAAAGCCCTCAATCCTGCCAACAAGCTGTATGGTTTCATTCTCGGTCCTGGTGGTTTGGTGGATCATAACTATATGGAAATCACAGCCGACATCATGGACGAATACCGCAACACGGGTGGTTTTGACATTATCGGTTCTGGGCGTACCAAGCTGGAGAAGGAAGACCAGTTTGAGAAGGGTATCGAGATTCTGCGCGAGCTCGGTATCAAGGCACTTGTCATCATCGGTGGTGACGACTCGAACACCAATGCCTGCGTGCTGGCCGAATACTATGCCGCGAAGAAATACGGTGTGCAGGTAATCGGTTGTCCGAAGACCATTGATGGTGACTTGAAGAACGAGCAAATTGAGACCTCTTTCGGTTTCGACACGGCCTGCAAGACCTATGCAGAACTCATCGGAAACATTGAGCGCGACTGTAATTCGGCACGAAAATACTGGCACTTCATCAAACTGATGGGACGCTCGGCCTCTCACATTGCCTTGGAGTGTGCGCTGCAGACCCAGCCCAATATCTGTCTGATTTCCGAGGAGGTGGAAGCCAAGGAGATGTCGCTTGATGATGTGGTGACTTACATTGCCAATGCGGTGGTGACCCGTGCTGCCGAAGGAAACAATTTCGGCACGGTGCTGATTCCGGAAGGACTCATTGAGTTCATCCCTGCTATCAAGAAACTCATTGCAGAGCTGAACGAAGTGCTGACAGACCCCGCCACGGGCGAGCCCCGCGCTTTCGCAGGAGCTGAGGAGCAGATAGCTTTCGTGAAGGGTGCCATTGCCAAGGACAACCTTGCCGTACTGGAGTCGCTGCCCGATGACGTGGCTCGTCAGCTCTGCCTTGACCGCGACCCACACGGCAATGTGCAGGTGTCGCTCATCGAGACCGAGAAGCTGCTCTCTCGTATGGTTGCCGACAAACTGGATGGTTGGAAGAAGGAAGGCAAATATTGTGGTAAGTTCTCGGCCCAGCATCATTTCTTCGGCTATGAGGGACGTTGCGCTGCTCCGTCCAACTACGATGCCGACTACTGCTATTCGTTGGGCTTCAACGCTTCGTGCTTGATTGCCAACGGAAAAACGGGCTATATGTCCATCATCAAGAACACGACAGCACCTGCCGCTGAATGGGTGGCTGGCGGTGTGCCCATCACGATGATGATGAATATCGAGCGCCGCAACGGTAAGAACAAGCCTGTCATCCGCAAGGCCCTTGTAGAACTGGACGGTGCTCCTTTCAAGTTCTTCGCTGCTCATCGGGCACAGTGGGCCAAGGAGACGGCCTACGTCTATCCCGGTCCCATCCAGTACTGGGGGCCGACGGAAGTGTGTGACCAGACCACTAAGACGTTGGCTTTGGAGCAGGCTTGACAACAGCGTATGTCTACTCCCCACAAGAAGCAACACAAGAGACGCGTATCGAGTCCTGTCCGCCGCAAGCGGCCAGGGCTCTTCGCGCGTTTGTTACACCGTGTGCCGGGATGGTCCTGGTGGCTCGGTGGGCTGTTGCTTGTGGCCGCGTATGTCTGGTTTTTCTACTACATCTTTGTGAGTCCGTTCGGCTTTCGGTGGCGTGCGCTTTTCGGTGACATCAGCTACCCAGAGGGCTATGAAATCCACGGCATCGACATCTCCCACCACCAAGGCAAAATCAACTGGAAGGAATTGCGTGACAACGGCAAGATTGACCATTATCCCATCCGTTTTGTGATGATTAAGGCCACGGAGGGAGCCAGTCTGATAGATCGTAATTTCCATGAAAACTTCGAGCAGGCTCGCGAACACGGGTTCACCCGTGGTGCGTACCATTTCTACAGCATGCGCTCGTCGGCCAAGGCCCAAGCGGAACACTTCATTAAGGAGGTGAAACTGGGCAACGGCGACTTGCCGCCCGTGCTCGATGTGGAAAGGAAGCCGGATAACCAGACCGACCAGGCGTTCCGGGAAAGTATCCTCCTTTGGCTGCGGTTAGTGGAGGACGCGTATGGAGTCAAGCCCATCATCTATACATACTATAAATTCAAGGTACGCTACCTCAGTGACCCCGTTTTCGACCAGTATCCCTACTGGATTGCCCACTATTATGTGGACAAGGTGGAATACCAAGGCGACTGGAAATTTTGGCAGCACACCGATGCGGGACGTTTGCCCGGTATTCGGGGAGACGTGGACTTCAATATCTATAACGGTTCCTACTATGACTTGCGAAAACTGACCATCGGGGCACGCGAGCAGATTGGCGAGGAAGCGTATATGGATGAATCACAGTAAACGGTAAAACAGTTAAAGCAGGAAATATATGTCGAACGTAGTAAAAATTTGTGACCGAGCGTTGCAGCAGGCGGCAGGGCAGGGCATGGATGCCTTTGTTCAGACTTTTCTCGAAGCCATCCATCAGGCTATCGGTGGTCCGCTGACGGCAGACAATATGCAGCAGCTCAATGCCGACCAGATTACGCTGCTGGCCTGGGAAGCACTCCACGACGAGGTGATGGACGGCGGTTTTGTGCAGTTGATACACAACGGCTATGGCCCGTTCATATTCAAGAACCCTTTTGCGAAAGCCGTCAAACTTTGGGGATTGACGGAACTGTCCAAGCTCGTGAACAAGGCGCACACTCTGTATCGGAAACACCGGGAGACGATAGAACGGGAATGTAGCGACGATGAGTTTATGGCACTCTTCGAGCAGATGCCGGAGTTTGATAGTCTGGACGACACCTTTGTAGAACAGGAGGAGGAGTGGACAGCGCAAATCGCGACCTACATCGACCAACATATCGGCAGTTTTGCAGCAGTGACAAACGAAACGACAATGGCATGAACAAAGACGACGAGAAGATACGGAAGAAGAGTCCCGTGCAGATTCGCAACAAGAAGGCTTCGTTTGAATATTTCTTCATAGAGACCTACACGGCGGGCATCGTGCTGACGGGCACGGAGATTAAGTCCATCCGACTCGGCAAGGCCAGTTTGGTAGACACCTACTGCTTCATCCACAACGGAGAGATTTGGGTGAAGGGTATGAATGTGTCGCCCTATTTCTACGGATCGTACAACAACCACGAGATGAAGCGCGACCGCAAGTTGCTGCTTACCAAGCGTGAGATACAGAAGTTGCAGACCGCCACCAAGCAGACGGGCTATACGATTGTTCCGCTCCTTGTGTTCATTGATGGACATGGACGAGCCAAGATGGACATCGCCCTCTGCAAGGGCAAGAAGGAGTTTGACAAGCGGCAGACCCTCAAGGAGAAGGAAGACCGCAGGGAAATGGATCGTGCAATGAAACACTACTGATGGCTACGCTGAAAGAATGTGCAGAACGGCGCATCCTCGTGCTTGATGGTGCCATGGGGACGATGATCCAGAAGTACCAGCTCGAAGAGCAGGATTTCCGTGGGGCGGTCTGCGCGGATTACAACGGACAGATGCGCGGCAACAACGACATCCTTAACTTGACGCGCCCTGACGTGATAGCAGACATTCATCGGAAATATCTGGCCGTTGGCGCAGACATCATCACCACCAATACCTTCAACGCACAGCGCATCTCGCAGGCCGACTACCGCATGGAAGTCCACTGTCGTGAGATGGCGCTGGCAGGGGCACGCATCGCCCGTCGCGCCGCCGACGAATACACCACGCCGGACAAGCCCCGGTTTGTGGCAGGCAGTATCGGTCCGACCAACAAGACCTGCTCCATGTCGCCGGATGTCAGTGACCCTGCCGCACGCGAACTGACCTATGACAGACTCCATGAGGCTTATACCGAACAGATAGATGCTCTTGTCGAAGGCGGTGTGGACGCACTGCTCATAGAAACCGTGTTTGATACTCTGAACGCCAAGGTGGCCATCGACGCGGCCTTGACGGTAATGGAGCATCAAGGCAGGGAGCTGCCCATTATGGTTAGTGCCACGGTCAGCGACCTTGCCGGGCGCACGCTCAGCGGACAGACGCTGGAGGCTTTCCTGGCCAGCATCAGCGGCTACCCGATATTCTCAGTCGGGCTCAACTGTTCGTTCGGAGCAGACCAGATGATAGGTTTCCTCCGTCAGCTGGCTCGTTGCGCACCTTATTATATTAGTGCTTATCCCAACGCCGGACTGCCAAACTCCATGGGACTCTACGACGAGACTCCCCAGTCGATGGCTCCCAAGATGGCTGCTATGGTCGATGAGGGGCTGGTGAACATCATCGGGGGATGCTGCGGCACGGACGAGCAGTTCATCGCCCAGTATCTGCCGCTAGTCGAAGGCAAAGCACCTCATCGGCCTGCCGCCCATTCTCCCTACATGCAACTCAGCGGTCTCGAACTGTTGGAGGTCACTCCCGAAGTCCGTTTCGTCAATGTCGGCGAGCGTTGCAATGTGGCCGGGTCGCGAAAATTTCTGCGGCTCATCAAGGAGAAACAGTATGACGAGGCGGTGACCATCGCCCGGAAACAAGTGGAGGACGGTGCACTCGTCATTGATATCAACATGGACGATGGATTGCTTGACGCAAAGGACGAGATGGTCAATTTCCTCAACCGCATAGCCGCTGAACCCGATATCGCGTCTGTGCCCGTTATGATTGACTCGTCCGACTGGCAGGTGATAACCGCCGGTCTGCAGTGCGTGCAGGGCAAGGCCATCGTCAACTCCATTTCGCTAAAGGAGGGGGAAGAGGCTTTCGTCCGCCATGCGCAGGATGTGAAACGTTACGGGGCTGCCGTTGTGGTGATGTGTTTCGACGAACAGGGACAAGCTACCAGTTACGAGCGTCGCATCGAGATTGCGCAACGCTCATACTACATTCTTACAGAGCGCGTTGGACTCCATCCACTCGATATTATCTTTGATCCGAACGTGCTTGCTGTGGCCACGGGGATGGAGGAGCACGACAGCTATGCGCTCGATTTCATCCGCGCCACGGAATGGATTCGCAAGCATCTGCCCGGAGCACACGTCAGTGGCGGTGTCAGCAACCTTTCGTTCTCCTTTCGGGGCAATAACTATATTCGCGAGGCCATGCACGCCGTGTTCCTCTACCATGCCATACTGCGCGGAATGGATTTCGGCATCGTCAATCCTGCCACGAAGGTGCTGTATTCCGACATTCCGGAAGAGCATCTGAAAATCATAGAAGACGTGATACTCAACCGGCATGCTGGAGCGGCCGATGAACTCATGCAGCTGGCCAACCGAATCTTGGAACAGCAACAGGCGAAGGATGCACCGACTTCCGGGGCGGTCAGTGCCGATGCTGCACGCAACGCACAGTGGCGCAAGGGCGACGTGGAGAGCCGACTGAAACACGCACTGGTCAAGGGCATCGGCGACTATCTGCAGGACGACTTGGCGGAAGCCCTCGGACAATATCCCCGTGCCGTAGACCTCATCGAAGGGCCACTGATGGCTGGTATGAATGAGGTAGGGCAGCTCTTCGGGCAGGGTAAGATGTTCCTGCCGCAAGTGGTCAAGACGGCACGCACCATGAAACAGGCCGTCAACATCCTGCAGCCCTACATCGAACAACAGAAAACGGAAGGTGACCGCAAGGCTGGAAAGGTGCTGTTGGCCACGGTCAAGGGCGATGTCCATGACATTGGAAAGAACATCGTTGCCGTGGTGATGGCCTGTAACGGCTATGAGATTGTTGACATGGGCGTGATGGTACCTGCCGAACAGATTGTGGCCAAGGCTGTCAAGGAACAGGTCGACATGATCGGTCTCTCGGGACTTATCACGCCGAGCTTGGAAGAGATGGTCAATGTGGCACGAGAAATGAAGCGCGCCGGACTTGACATCCCCATTATGATTGGCGGAGCTACCACCAGCGAACTCCATGTCGCCCTGAAAATCGCACCAGTCTATGGTGGTCCCGTAGTGTGGATGAAGGATGCTTCACAAAATGCGATGGTGGCTGCCAAACTGCTGAACGAGGCCGAGAAAGAGCGGATGGTCAGCGGTCTAGACGAACGCTACCAGCACCTCCGCGCTGACTATCAACAACAGCAGCAACAGCTGCTCTCCATTGATGAGGCACGTAAACAGAAGAAAGATTACTTTAACGATAAATAAAACACAGAAACAGACCGACCAATGAGAAACTTTCATATTTTTGTTGCCATCATACTCCTGCTGTTGTCTGGCAGGATGGTGGCGCAGACACCCAAACGCGAGTTTCGCGGCGCGTGGATACAGTGTGTCAACGGACAGTTTCAAGGTATGGGTACCCGTCAGATGCAGCAGACGCTGTCCAGGCAACTCGATGAACTGCAGAAAAATGGTGTCAATGCCATCATCTTCCAGGTACGCCCAGCCTGCGATGCGCTCTACCAGAGCAGTATCGAACCGTGGAGCCATTTCCTGACGGGCGTGCAGGGCCAAGCCCCTGTGCCCTATTGGGATCCGCTGCGATGGATGGTGGATGAGTGCCACAAGCGCGGCATGGAGCTTCACGCCTGGATCAACCCCTACCGCGCCAAGACGAAGTCGGCTTATCAGCTCGCCCCTAATCATGTGGCCGCGCGACATCCCGAGTGGAGCTTCAACTACGATGGACTGGTGGTGATGAATCCGGCATTGCAGGAGAACCGCGACTATATCTGCCGTGTGGTCGAGGACATCGTAAACCGCTACGACATCGATGGCCTGCACATTGACGACTATTTCTATCCCTATCCTGTGGCGGGGATGGAAATTCCGGACGGGGTGCAGTTTCAAGCAGACCCACAGGGATTCAGCAACCGTGGCGACTGGCGTCGCCACCAGGTCGACCAACTCATCGAACAGCTCAACATTACCATCCACCGCGTCAAGCCGTGGGTGAAGTTCGGTATCAGTCCCTTTGGCATCTACCGCAACAAGGCCAGCGACCCGAATGGTAGCCGCACGCGTGGACTGCAGAACTATGACGACCTCTATGCCGACATCGTCAAGTGGATAGACCGGGGATGGGTAGACTACACCGTGCCGCAGCTCTATTGGCAGATTGGCCACCCCGTGGCAGACTATGCTGAGCTGATTCGCTGGTGGAACGACCACGCCTCCTCGCGGCCTCTTTTCATCGGTGAGGATGTGGAGCGCACCGTGAAATATCCTGATCCAGAACAGCCCCAACGCAACCAGTTGCCTGCCAAGATGCAGCTGCACCGCAATCTGCCAGGTGTGCAGGGCACTGTACTGTGGTATGCAAAGGCCGTTGTAGACAACGTGGGCAACTACGGCACCAGCCTGCGACAGAACTATTGGCGCACACCGGCGCTGCAGCCTCTGATGCCCCACCTGTGCGACAAAGCCCCCAAGAAAGTGCGCAAACTGAAAACGTTAAGTATTGACGGGCAGCGCGTACTCTTCTGGACAGCCCCTAAGGGCAAAACGTGGCAGGATACGGCCACGAGCTATGTGGTCTATCGCTTTGACAAGGGGAAGCCTATTCGTCTTGACGATGCTGCACATATTGTAGCCGTCACCGTTGACTGCCATTATGAAATCAGCGAAGCCCCCGGCCGCTATGTCTATGTCGTAACCGCCCTCAATCGCCTCGGCAATGAAAGCCGTGTGGCAAAAAAGAAAATTACGGTAAAACCTTGAGGTTAAGTTGGCCTCAAAACAGGTTGTAGACGTGCGTCAATGGTCACTTTGTCAGATGCTTTGCACGCAGCAGGATATTATCGTGGATGAATGACGTGTAGAACAGCAGATCCCAGTGGTGCAGGCAGTCGGGGGAGACTCCTGCGCTGCGGAAGACGGGATTGCCGTTCCACTGCCGGTAGTCATCGGCCTTGTCTGTCTCCACGATGAGGAGATGCGTACCGGGGTCAAGACGGACGGTGTGCTGATAGCCTTCGTAGGTAAATGTGGCGATGGTGTTGTCCGTTTTCCAGTTCACAGGGTTGATGCTGGTGGCTGCACCTTTGGCAACGAGCGGCCAACGGCCTTCCCTGCTGAGTACGGAGTTGAAGGAGATGGTGACACCCGGTGTCGTCTCGTCTGTGGCCGGGATGATGCGGCTGCACTGCTCATCCTTCGCTGCGATGCGGTAGCCCAATGCGTAGGCAGCTATCATCCGGCTGTACTGCGCGTTGGTCATGTGCCTCAGTAAGTCGAGCACGAGCATGGCCCCCTGCGAGAATCCTGCGAGGACAAACGGCCGTCCTTGGTTCATGTGTGCCATATAGTGGTCGAATGCTCGGCACACTTCCGCAGCCACCTTCCTGTATTCCGATTGGAACAGGCTGTCTGGCAGGTTGATGGCATTAAAGGTAAACTGATGGTAGTAGGGCGCGAAGAAGTTGCAGTCGCGCTGTGCGATGTGCTCTTCGACGTAGGCCATTTCAGTCTGGAGAGCCTGTCGGTCTGCCACATTCAACGAAGCGCGGTATGTCTCCCTGCCGTTGCTGTCCGTTGCCGATATTACGTTGGTCGAGACGAGGTATAGGATATCCGGTCTGTCGGGACAGATGGTGTCCCGTGACAGATACCATACGTTGTCTGCCGTCCAAGTGTCCTGTATGACTGTTGATACGTATGGCCTGCTGCATACAGTGGAGAACTGGAGGACGACCCATACAAACAGGAGCGTGTATCTTGTCCGTCTTTTCATCTTGTGGTGGTTCATTGGAATAACAATCTGATGTTAGTGGTTTCTGCCAAGCTCTTCGCGAAGAAAACGTGGCGTAAAGCCCTTCTTGCTCCGTGCCACCTGTTCGGGTGTACCCGTGGCGAGCACCTGTCCGCCCTGCCGGCCGCCCTCGGGACCCATGTCGATGATGTGGTCAGCCTGACGGATGACATCAAGGTTGTGCTCAATGACGACGACGGTGTTGCCACGGTCCACGAGGCGCTGGAGGATGTCCATGAGGATGCGGATGTCTTCGAAATGGAGTCCCGTAGTAGGCTCGTCGAGGATGTAGAGCGTTTTCCCTGTGTCGCGCTTCGACAGCTCGGTGGCCAGTTTTATACGCTGGCTCTCGCCGCCAGAGAGGGTGGTGGAGGGCTGTCCGAGGCGGATATATCCGAGTCCGACCTCCTGCATCGCCTTAATCTTACGGAGGATGTCGGGTACGTTCTCGAAGAACTCAACGGCCTGATTGACGGTCATGTCAAGCACGTCGGCGATGGACTTTCCCTTATATCTCACCTCCAGAGTCTCTCGGTTGTAGCGTTTTCCGCGACACACCTCGCAGGGCACCTGAATGTCGGGCAGGAAGTTCATCTCGATGGTCTTGTAGCCGTTGCCGCCGCAGGCCTCGCAGCGTCCGCCCTTGACGTTGAAGGAGAAACGCCCCGGCTTGTAACCCCGAATCTGTGCCTCGGGCAGTTGGACGAATAGGGCGCGTATGTCGCTGAAGACACCCGTGTAGGTGGCCGGGTTGGATCGCGGTGTACGTCCAATGGGGCTTTGGTCTACGTTGACCACCTTGTCGATATGTTCCAGTCCCTTGATGCTGTCGTAGGGCATAGGGGGCTGGAGCGAGCGGTAGAAATGTCGTGAGAGAATGGGGTAGAGCGTCTCGTTGACGAGTGTCGACTTGCCGGAGCCGCTGACCCCTGTGACGACGATGAGGCAACCCAGTGGGAATGTAGCGTCGATGTGCTTCAGATTGTTTCCGTGGCAGCCATGCAGGGTCAGTGACAGGCCGTTGCCCGGGCGGTGACGGCTGTCCTGTGGCGGCTCTTGTCCCTTGAGGTAGCGGGCAGTGAGTGTATCGGCGTGCATCATCTCGGCGGGCGTACCCTGAAATACCACCTCGCCGCCCTTCCTGCCGGCTCCCGGACCGATGTCAATGATATAGTCGGCATGGAGCATCATGTCACGGTCGTGTTCCACGACGATAACCGTGTTTCCCAGATTGCGCAGTTCCTTGAGCGAACGGATGAGGCGGTCGTTGTCGCGCTGGTGGAGACCGATGCTTGGCTCGTCAAGGATGTAGAGCACATTGACCAGCTGTGAGCCAATCTGCGTGGCCAAGCGGATGCGCTGGCTCTCGCCGCCGGAGAGCGATGCCGCCTGTCGGTTGAGCGAGAGATATCCGAGTCCCACCTCCAGCAGGAAGTCTAGACGCGTGCGTATCTCCTTCAGTATCTCGGCAGCAATCTTCTGCTGTTGACTGCTCAGGTGTTCCTCCGCCTGGTCAAGCCACGGGCGCAACTCGGCGATGTCCATGTCGGCTAACGCTGCGATGTTGCGGTCCCAGATGCGGTAGGACAGTGCCTCGCGGTGGAGTCGCTGGCCGTGGCACTCGGGACAGGCGCACTCGGCCAGAAACTGTCCCGCCCATTTCTGTGCGCCGCTTCCCTCACCGCTGTCCATCACATCGTGCAGATATTTCACCACGCCATCGAACTCCGTGAAATAGTCGCTTGAGGTATGCACCAGTTCACGGCTGATGCGCACACGCTCCAGCGATCCGTAGAGCACCTCCGACAGAGCCTCCTCCGGCAGGTCCTCTATGGCTGTTTTCAGCGTGCAGCCGTACTTGTCAAGGATGGCTGCAATCTGCCAGAATATCATTTGGTTCTTGTACTTGCCTAAGGGTGCGATGGCTCCGTCGTGGATGCTCAGACTGCGGTTGGGAATGACCTTCTCCAGGTCAATCTCCAGGATGTAGCCCAATCCCTTACAGCGCGGACACGCTCCCTGCGGCGAGTTGAACGAGAAGGTGTTCGGTGCCGGGTCGCTGTAGGCGATGCCCGTCGTGGGGCACATCAGTCGGCGGGAGAAATACTTCACTTGCCCCGTCTCGTAGTCCATCACCATAAGCAGGCCGTCGCCCTGCTTCATGGCCGTGTGGATGCTCTTGCGTAGCCGTTCGTCGTTGGCATCCTTCACCGCAAGACGGTCAACGACCACCTCGATGTCGTGGTTTCGGTAGCGGTCCAGCTTCATGTCCGGTGTCATTTCCATTACATCGCCATCCACGCGCACGTGCAGGTAGCCCTTGCGGCGCAGGCTCTCGAACAGCTCGCGGTAGTGCCCCTTGCGGCTGCGCACCACGGGTGCCAACACTAGCACCTTCCGTCCGGCATAGTCTGCTGCCACCATCTCCATCACCTTTTCCTCCGTATATTTCACCATCTCTTCGCCTGTCTCGTAGCTGTATGCCTTGCCGGCGCGTGCGAAGAGTAGGCGCAGATAGTCGTAGACCTCCGTGGTGGTGCCCACGGTGGAGCGCGGATTCTTGTTCGTGGTCTTTTGTTCGATGCTGATGACGGGCGACAGTCCCGTAATCTTGTCTACGTCGGGACGCTCCATACCGCCCAGAAAGTTGCGTGCATAGGCTGAGAATGTCTCGATGTATCGCCGCTGCCCTTCGGCAAAGATGGTGTCGAAGGCCAGTGATGATTTGCCCGAGCCGCTCAGTCCTGTGATGACGGTGAGCGAGTGGCGCGGAATCTCTACATCAATGTTCTTCAGATTGTGGACGCGAGCCCCCCATACATTGATTTTTTCCTCGCCGTCCGTTCGGTCGGATGCAGCCGTTTGTATCGTTTTTGATGTCATGAGTCAAATTTATTTGTGCAAAATTACGGAAAAATGTAGATTTACCGCATCTTTTTTTGTAATTTTGTGCCCGAAACACTAAAAACAAGCATGGAAACGAATCACGGAACACTATGCCGCACCGCCCTTCTCCTGCTCCTCCTGCTCACCGTCGCCACCCTTCAGGCACAGCAGAAAGACAGCCACAGCAGCCTGCGTGTCGGTATTATGCTGCCCCTCCACAACGACAACGGCGATGGACGGCGCATGACAGAATACTATCGGGGCGTGCTCATGGCCTGCGACAGCCTGCGCGCCGATGGTATCTCCATCGACATACGGGCATGGAACGTGGCTGAGGATGCCAACATTGAAAACTTCTTGAAGGATTCTGATGCCGCCAATCGTGACCTCATCATAGGCCCACTCTACTCCAAGATGACCGCCCCGTTGAGTCGCTTTGCTAAAAAGAACGGCATCCGTCTGCTGATACCTTTCTCCATTGATGCGCCAGAGTTGGATACCACACCCAACATCTTCCAGGTCTACCAATCCCCCGAACTGCTCAACGAGACCTATATTGCCAATTTCCTCCGTCGTTTTCCAGACTGTCACGCCGTCATCATCGACTGTAACGACACTACCAGCCGCAAGGGCAACTTTACCTTCGGTCTGCGTCGTCGCCTTGAGGCACGCGGCACGGAATATGCTGTCACTAACCTGAAATCGGGCGAGGAACTTTTTCGCAAAGCCTTCCGCACCGACCGGCAGAACGTGGTCGTCCTCAACACTGGACGCGCCCCACAACTCAATGTCGCCATGGCGCGTCTCAACGGTCTCAAGACCGCTGCCCCTGACCTCCAAATCACCCTCTTCGGCTACACTGAATGGATGCTCTACACCCGTCAGCAACTCGACAACTTCCACCGTTTCGATACCTATATCCCTTCTACTTTCTATACAGATCCCCTCTCGCCGAAGACGGCACGCCTCAACCTCAAATATCGTTGGAACTTCCATACCGACATGATGCAAGCACTGCCGCGCTTCGCCATCACGGGCTTCGATCACGCCTATTTCTTCATCAAAGGTCTCTGCCTCTACGGCAACCGCTTCACCGGTGTCCCCGGACTCGTTGGCTATACGCCCATACAGACACCCCTGCGCTTTGAGCGTATCAGCGGTGGCGGATACCAAAACCGTGCCACGCTCTTCGTCCACTATACCACAGAAGGCAAGACGGAGACCATTAAGTTCTAACCATCACACAGCAATATGAAACAACATCACAATACCGGACCGACACCCTGTTGTCGCAGACTGTTACTGGTCATTGGTGTCCTCGCTACTATGCAAACCGTGCAGGCGCAGGTGGGTGACTACCGCAACGAACTGGCCGTCGGTCTGAGCGGCGGTATGACCATGAGCACCGTAGGCTTCTCACCGCGCGTGCCGCAGAAACAACTGGTGGGAACCACAGCAGGCATCACCATGCGCTACACCTGCGAAAAATATTTCAAGAGCATCTGTGCCGTCGTGGCCGAGGTAAACCTCGTACAAGCAGGATGGAGTGAAGACATCCTCGATGCCAACGATAATCCTTGCTACTATGTTGACGACCCCGACCATCCGCTCTTCTACGAACGCACGATGAACTACATCCAGATACCTGTTATGGCTCGTCTCGGCTGGGGACGCGAACGCAAGGGCTTCCAGGGTTTCTTCCAAGTGGGGCCGCAGGTGGGGTTCTTCCTCAGTGAGAAGACCTCCACCAACCTTCGTGATGGTTACGAACCCGAGAAACCCCGTTCCTCATATATCAACGCGCAGGAGTCGATGCCCGTGGAAAATAAGTTCGACTATGGTATCGCGGTGGGGGCAGGACTGGAATACTCGCGCCCGAAGTTGGGACACTTCCAACTGGAAGGTCGCTACTATTACGGATTGGGCAATATCTACGGCAACAGCAAGAGTGACTACTTCGGAAAGTCCAACTTCGGACAGATTGCCGTCAAGCTCACCTACCTTTTCGACGTGATGAAAACCAACAATTCAAAAATCAAATAAACAAATATTCCTATGTTCAAAAACCATCCAAAAGGGCTGCTCCTCGCAGCACTCAGCAACATGGGAGAGCGCTTCGGCTACTATATCATGAACGCCGTACTCGTGCTCTTCCTCTGTTCCAAGTTCGGCCTGTCCGACGAGACAAGCGGTGTCATCTACTCCTTCTTCTATGCCGGTATCTATGTGCTCAGCCTCGTGGGCGGTATCATTGCTGACCGCACGCAGAACTATAAAGGCACTATCATGACGGGACTTGTCGTCATGGCCTTGGGATATGTAATCCTCTCTGTGCCTGTCATGGCCACCGCCGGCAACGTATCCTGGTTGTTGCCCGTTACCTGTATGGCTCTGTTCTTCATCGCCTTCGGAAACGGTCTCTTTAAGGGTAACCTTCAGGCTATCGTCGGACAGATGTATGACAACTTCGAGGCCGAGGCGGCCAAGAAAGGTGAGGACGCGCTCCGCATCGCCAAAGGACAGCGCGACTCAGGATTTCAGATTTTCTATGTATTCATCAACATCGGCGGACTCATCGCTCCCTTCGTGGCACCCCTGCTACGCTCTTGGTGGCTGCAGGTCAACAGCCTAACCTACGACGCTTCGCTGCCTGCACTCTGCCACCAGTATATCAACCAGGGCACAGCCATCTCTGCAGAAGCCCTGCAGAACCTCAGCGAACTGGTGGAGAAGGTAGGCGGACAGGCTAGTGGAGACTTGACGGCATTCTGTTCCCATTACCTCAATGTCTTCAACACAGGCATCCATTATTCGTTCATTGCCTCAGTGGTGGCCATGCTCATCTCGCTGTTTATCTTCGTCTGCTCGCGCAACATCTTCCCCACACCAGGCAAGAAAGAGTCTGTGCAGACCGTTGACTACACTGTGGAGGAGAGGCAGGAAATGGCTACCGAAATCAAACAGCGGATGTTTGCCCTGTTTGCCGTGCTCGGCATCGCCGTCTTCTTTTGGTTCTCGTTCCACCAGAACGGTATGTCGCTCAGTCTCTTTGCGCGTGACTTTGTTGTGACGGACACCATCGCACCGGAGATATGGCAAGCTGTCAATCCCTTCTTCGTCATCGTGCTGACACCGGTTATCATGTGGATTTTTTCCTCGCTGACACGTGCAGGTCGCGAAATCTCCACGCCGCGCAAGATAGCCTACGGTATGGGTATCGCTGGACTGGCCTATCTCTTCCTTGTTGTCTACTCCATAATGCAGGGCTATCCTTCCGCTGAGGACTTCAAGATGATGGGCGAGGCTGCCAAGGAGGGACTGAAGGCCGGACCGTGGGTACTCATCGTGGTCTACTTCTTCCTTACCGTTGCCGAACTCTTCATCTCTCCGCTCGGACTCTCGTTTGTCTCTAAGGTAGCTCCGAAACATCTGCAGGGACTCTGTCAGGGTCTTTGGCTGGGTGCCACTGCCGTGGGTAACCTGTTGCTTTGGGTTGGTCCGTTGATGTACAACAAATGGCCCATCTGGATGTGCTGGTCGGTATTCCTCCTCGTCTGCCTCATCTCCATGGGTGTCATGTTCGGTATGGTCAAGTGGCTTGAACGCGTGACGAAATAACACAAACCATTGTCTCCATGTCATTCGGACTGCTTGTTGTCGTCTCGTGGCTCACGCTGGTCGGGTTTAACTGCGAGAACCTCTTCGATTGTGAACATGACTCGCTGAAGCAGGACACGGAATGGCTGGAGGGTGGACGAAGAAAATGGACACCGAAGCGCTACTGGCAGAAACTGCGCAATGTGGCGCAGACCATCGTCTCTTGTTCCGCTGGGACGGAGACGATGGATGTGCCTCATCTGGTGGCACTGGTGGAAGTGGAAAATGACAGGGTGCTCCGCGACTTGACGCGGCGCACCCTGTTGCGTACGGCTGGCTATGACTGGCTGATGACCGAGTCGCCGGACAGACGAGGCATTGATGTGGCACTGGTGTACCAGCGAATCGTCTTCCGTCCCATCTGCTATGACTGTCTGACGGTGGAACCCGAAAAGGGTCATCACCCTACGCGCGACATCCTCTACGTCAAAGGACGCTATATTTCGGGCGACACACTTCATGTCTTTGTGGTTCACGCCCCCAGTAAGTTGGGCGGAGAACGGAAATCCGAACCTTGGCGGCGCAAAGTGTTGCAACGGATGCGAACGGAGGCAGACCATATCCGCACCATATCGCCACAGGCCAAGATTATCTTCGTGGGTGATTTTAACGATACAGCGGACAGTCCGCCGCTAACGGAACTGGAAGCAGCGGGCTACCACAATGTCAGCAAGGATGTCGGCGGACGCTATGGTCAGGCGAAAGCCTCCTACCGTTATCAGGGACACTGGCAGGGTATTGACCATGTGTTCGTGAGTGGTGCGTTATTTCCGTGTCTGGATTCGTGTTATGTCAACGATGCTCCGTTCCTGTTGGAAAAGGACAAGAAGTACGGAGGAATGAAACCTTTTCGGACATATATTGGTCCCCGTTTCCATAAGGGATTCAGTGACCATTTGCCTGTGGTGGCGCGTTTTCGCCTTCCGCAGCATGACAGCCTAAAGGGACGATGGCGAAAATAGCCCTTAACGACTACGCCGAAAGACCAGCGTCTTCGGCAATTTCTGCCACTTGCCGTTCTTGGGTACTTTAATGGTACTGCCGCTGACCTGCTTCAACACATAGGTGGAGTCGCGCTGAAGGGAGAGCGTTGCCGTGAGGTCTTCGCTACCATAGTCGTTGACCATGGTCAGCAGCATCTCCCCGTCTTTCTGTTGCTTCACCGTGGTGATGGGCCAACAGAACGAGTTGTGCTTCTTGCCGAGATAGCCGGGCAACTCCCCATAGATTTCCTGTCCAGGAATCGTGATGTTTTGCTTTTGGAAGTCAATGTGGAGATAGACATCAAATTCATCGTTGATGAGTCGGCCGCGGAAAGCTTCTTGCGACTGCTGGGCAAAAACCATCGCTGCCACGGTAGCGAAAAAGATGATGAACCATACGCGTTTTGCGGACTTGTATAACATGGCGTTTATGGGTTTGATAGTATAAATCTGCGCAAAGGTAGCAAATCTATATCAATAAATAGGAAGCAGATGGAAAAAATATGCCCATAAACCATGGACTTTTTTGATAATTTTACGTATCTTTGCGGCCGTTAAGTATGTTAATATGGGAAAAGAACTGGTAAAACCCGATTTTATCTTTGAAGCGAGTTGGGAAGTATGCAATAAAGTAGGGGGTATATATACCGTCCTCTCCAGTCGTGCAAAAACACTTCAGGAGGCCATGAAGGATCGGATCGTCTTTATCGGTCCAGATGTGTGGCATGAAAACAAAAATCCTTATTTTCATGAAGAGGCTTCACTGCTGGCCGCATGGCAATGGCAGGCGAAGGAAGAGGGCTTGCACGTGAAGGTGGGACGCTGGGATGTGCCAGGAATGCCTGTGGCTATCCTCGTGGATTTCCAGCCTTACTTTGAGAAGAAAAACGAGATATACGGTTGGCTGTGGGAAAACTATCGTGTGGACTCGCTCCATGCCTACGGTGACTACGACGAGGCTTCGATGTTCTCGTATGCTGCCGCCCTCGTGGTGGAGAGCATCTTTCGCTGGATGGGAAAAGATATGGCACGCAAGCACGTCATCTATCACGCCAACGAATGGATGTGCGGATTGGGTGCGCTATATATTAATAAGGTGTTGCCGCAGATCGGTACTGTCTTCACCACCCACGCCACCAGTATCGGTCGCTCAATAGCCGGCAATCAGAAACCACTCTATGACTATCTCTTTGCCTACAACGGTGACCAGATGGCTGAGGAGTTGAATATGCAGAGCAAGCATTCTATCGAGAAACAGGCCGCTCACTATGTAGACTGCTTCACTACCGTCAGCGACATCACGGCCAACGAGTGTCTGGAGTTGCTTGACAAATCCGTCGATGTGGTGTTACCCAACGGCTTTGACAACAGTTTTGTGCCGAAAGCATCTGCCTTTACAAGGAAGCGTAAGGCTGCACGCAAGCGATTGCTTGAGGTGGCCAATGCCTTGCTTGGCGAATCACTCGGTGACGACACGCTGATAGTGTCGACCTCCGGACGTTACGAGTTTCGCAATAAGGGCATTGATGTGTTTGTCGAAGCGATGAACCGGTTGCTTCGCGACAAAGCGTTGAAGAAAAAGGTGCTGGCTTTCATTGAAGTGCCGGGATGGGTGGGAGAGCCCCGCAAGGACTTGCAGGAACGGTTGGAAAAGGGTGGGCAATACGACACGCCGTTGGAAGTGCCGCAGTTGACCCATTGGCTTCACAATATGAGCCATGACAATGTGCTGAGTATGATGAAATACTACGATATGCACAACCGCAGGGAAGACGGCGTGAAGGTCATCTTCCTGCCGTGCTACCTCGATGGCCGTGACGGCATCGTCAACATGACTTACTATGATGTCGTGTTGGGCAATGACCTCTGTATCTATCCTTCCTACTATGAGCCGTGGGGATATACACCGCTGGAGGCCATCGCCTTCAAGGTGCCCTGCATCACCACCGACCTGGCCGGATTCGGACTCTGGGCCAATGGGGTGTTTGGGCATCCTGGTGAGATAACGGACGGTGTGAAGGTCATCCATCGTACGGACTACAACTATTCGGAAGTGGCAGACATCATCAAGGACACTGTTGCTAACTTTTCGGGACTGCCTGAAAAAACGGTGGAAACCTGTCGGCGCAATGCTGACGCGCTCTCCAAAAAGGCACTATGGAGTCATTTTATCAACTACTACTATGAGGCATACGACATTGCCCTGCGCAAAGCCGAGGCTCGCATGAAGAGATAAATAAGAATCAACGTTATATAGACTGAAAGTATGAAAATCAAAGCTGACTATGCAAATGCTCCGCAGTGGAAGGAACTGACCGTGAAGTCAACCCTTCCTGAGCAGCTGAAATGTTTGAATGAGATTGCCCACAATATGTGGTGGGTGTGGAACTACGAGGCACGCGACCTGTTCCGTGACCTTGACCCTCAACTGTACCATGAGGCAAAGCACAATCCCGTGATGCTCCTTGAGCGACTGAGCTTTGCACGCAAGGAAGAAATCGTCAAAGACAAAGCGTTGATGAAGCGTATCAAGACGGTCTATGCCCTTTTCCGCGAATATATGGATGTGAAGCCCGACAAGAAGCGTCCGTCTGTGGCGTATTTCTGCATGGAATACGGCATCCATTCCGCGCTGAAGATTTATTCCGGCGGACTCGGTATGCTGGCCGGTGACTACGTGAAGGAGGCTTCGGACTCCAATGTCGACATGTGTGCCGTGGGCTTCCTGTACCGCTTCGGCTATTTCACCCAGAGTCTGTCAATGGACGGTCAGCAGATTGCCAACTACGAGCCGCAGAACTTCGGCTCACTGCCCATCGAACGGCAGCTCGACGAGAACGGCAATCCGCTCGTGATAGACGTGCCCTATACCAACTATCAGGTGCACGCCTACGTCTGGCGTGTCAACGTGGGACGCGTGAAACTCTACCTATTGGACACCGACAACGAGATGAACTCCGAGTTCGACAAGCCCATCACCCACTCACTCTATGGCGGTGACTGGGAGAACCGTCTGAAGCAGGAAATCCTGCTCGGCATTGGCGGTATCCTGCTGCTGAAGAAACTCGGCATCAAGAAAGACATCTACCACTGCAATGAGGGACACGCCGCACTCTGCAATCTGCAGCGCCTGTGTGACTATATCGAGGAAGGACTTTCGTTCAATGAGGCTCTTGAGCTGGTACGCGCCTCTTCGCTGTATACGGTGCACACGCCGGTGCCCGCCGGACATGACTACTTCGACGAGGGACTCTTCGGAAAGTATATGGGTGGCTATCCTGCCAAGCTCGGCATCTCCTGGGACGAGTTCATCGGCATGGGACGCACCAATCCTGATGACCACAACGAGCGCTTCTGTATGTCGACGTTCGCCTGCAACACCTGCCAGGAGGTGAATGGCGTGTCGAAACTCCACGGATGGGTCAGTCAGCAGATGTTCGCGCCCATCTGGAACGGATACTATCCCGAGGAGAACCACGTGGGATATGTGACCAATGGTGTCCACTTCCCCACCTGGTGTGCCACGGAATGGCGGAAGGTCTACGGCAAGTATTTCAACGAGAACCACCTCTATGACCAGTCGAATCAGAGCATCTGGGAGGCCATCTACGATGTGCCTGACGAGGAGGTATGGGCTACACGTATGGCACTCAAGAACAAGCTCGTGACCTATATCCGCGAACAGTTCCGCGACACGTGGCTGCGCAACCAGGGCGATCCCTCGCGCGTGCTCAACCTGTTGGAACGCATCAATCCCAATGCGCTGATTATCGGTTTCTGCCGCCGCTTTGCCACGTACAAGCGTGCCCACCTGTTGTTCACCGACCTTGAACGCCTCTCCAAGATTGTCAACGACCCCGAACACCCCGTGCAGTTCCTCTTCGCAGGAAAGGCACACCCTGCAGATGGTGCAGGACAGGGACTCATCAAGAAAATCTATGAAATCAGTCAGCGACCGGAGTTCCTCGGCAAGATTATCTTCCTTGAGGACTACGACTTCCTGTTGGCCCGCCGCCTTGTGAGTGGCGTAGATATCTGGATGAACACCCCGACACGTCCGTTGGAGGCTTCAGGTACCTCAGGCGAGAAGGCCGAGATGAATGGTGTTGTCAACCTCTCCGTACTCGATGGCTGGTGGTTGGAAGGCTATCGTGAGGGTGCTGGATGGGCACTGACAGAGAAGCGTACCTACCAAAATCAGGGTCATCAGGATCAACTGGATGCAGCTACTATCTACTCACTGCTGGAGAACGAAATCATTCCCCTCTACTACAAGAAGAACAAGAAGGGCTTCAGTGAGGGTTGGATCAAGGTTATCAAGAACTCCATTGCGCAGATAGCTCCCCACTACACGATGAAGCGCCAGTTGGACGATTACTATGATAAATTCTATACCAAGGAGGCTGCGCGTTTCAAGGCCATCAGCAAGGACGACTGCCGTTTGGCCAAGGATATCGCCCAGTGGAAAGAGACCGTGGCCGAGCGTTGGGATGCCATCCGTGTGGTGTCTGCCTCATGGGATTTCCCCTCTGGAGGCGGAGAAACCGGCAAAAAGTACAAGTTGACGTATGTCATTGATGAGCAGGGACTGGAAGATGCCATCGGTCTGGAGAAGGTCAACCTTTTTGTGGACAAAGAAGGAAAGGATCGCATTTTCTCGGTAGAGCCGTTGAAGATGGTGAAGCAGGAAGGCAACAACTACACCTTCGAAGTGGAACTGGCTCCGCAGCAGGCCGGTAGCTACAAGTCTGCGGTTCGTATGTATCCCAAGAACAAGAATTTGCCTCACCGCCAGGATTTCTGCTACGTGAAGTGGTTTGAACTGCCCAGTAATCAGTAATTCCTGTTGGACGATAGGATAAAGAGAGAGTGGCTTTCCTTCCGTTGGTGGAGGGATTGCCACTCTCTTCTTTTTGCTTTTATTTCCGCGTTTTCTATACTAAGTATTGCCCGGAGATGCTCTCGTTGTTGATGACGCGGCGGATGGTCTCAGCAAACATATCGGCTACGGAGAGTTGCTTCACCTTGGCGCAACGTTGGGTGTAGGGAATGGAGTCCGTAAAGACGATTTCCTCCAGTGCCGACTCCTGCACGCGTTCGCTGGCCGGACCGCTCATGACGCAGTGTGAGGCACAGGCCCGGACGGTCTTTGCACCGGCTTCCTTCATGATATCTGCAGCCTTCGTGATGGTGCCGGCCGTATCTACCATGTCATCTATGATAACCACATTTTTGTCCTTTACGTCACCGATAATCTGCATAGTGGCCACTACGTTGGCTCGAGCCCGTGTCTTGTTACAGAGTACCAGTGGGCATCCGAGGTATTTGGCATAGGTGTTGGCACGTTTCGAACCGCCCACGTCAGGCGATGCTATCACGAGGTTGTCCAGTTGGAGACTCTTCAGGTAAGGTAGGATGACACCGGAGGCGTAGAGGTGGTCGACGGGAACGTCGAAGAAACCCTGAATCTGGTCGGCGTGCAAATCCATCGTGATGACACGGTCAATGCCGGCCACCGACAGCAGGTCGGCCACCAGTTTCGCACCGATGCTGACACGTGGCTTGTCCTTGCGGTCTTGACGCGCCCATCCGAAGTAGGGGATGACGGCATTGATGGTGCGTGCGGAGGCACGCTTGGCTGCGTCAATCATCAGCAAGAGTTCCATGAGGTTGTCGCTGTTGGGGAATGTGCTCTGTACGAGGAAGATGTCGCGACCGCGGATGGACTCCTCGAAAGAGACGGCAAACTCGCCGTCGGAGAACTTCGTGATTTGCAGTTCACCGAGCGGGCATCCTAAACTGAGGCAGATTTTTTCTGCCAGATACTTTGTGGCAGTGCCCGAAAACACCATGTAAGAGTTTGGTTCTCTCATTTTTGTAGTAGTATTGTTGTTAGTTGTTCTTTGTATCTTATCCAACGGCTTTCCGAAGCTTTTCGAAATGGGCTATCAGTTCCTTGTAGTCCAGTCCTTGGTGGATGTTGAAACGGTTCCACAGGTCGCCGCAGATGACAACGCCGCCGAACCCCATTTCCTTGGCCATACGGATATTGTCTATATTCATACCGCCGAGGGCAAAGACGTGGCGGTCTATCAGTCCTTGTTTGGCAGCCTGTTCCAGTTCGCTGATTTGGAACGATGCTTTCTCGTTGCCGGTCTGGCTGTCGAAGATGTGTTTGAGAAACACGTAATCAGCGTTGTGCTTCGCTGCTTTGAGTTCGTCAAGCCTCAAGCAGGTGCGGCTCAGTCGTCCGCGGTAGCCCTGTGGAACAGACTGCTCGGGACTGTCAAGATGGATGCCTTTCAAGTGATATTCCTCCTTCAGATAGAAATGGTCGTGAACCACGGTCTTTGAACAGCAGTCTTCCTGCAAAAGGGTGAGCAACCGCTCTGCGTACATCGGTGAAGTGCCGGGCTTGTACAGGTGCAGACAGTCAAGCCCCTCGTCAAAGAGCGTTGCCAGTATTTTGTCTTCTTCCACGAAAAACGTGGGTTTGGTCATTACGATGAGTTTCATTGCTGTCATGTAGAATCAGATGCAAAAGTAATCATTTTATATGGAATAATGCAATTTAATGACAATAAAAAGTTAACTTTGCAGTCGAAATTGAGAATTACAGCAAAAAAATGAAATTCGACACACCTATTTATATTATAGAGGAAACGAAGCTGCGCCGCAATCTGTCGCTTATCCGCGATGTGGCCGAACGGACTGGTTCGGAATTTATCCTTGCTTTCAAAGCCTTTGCGCTGTGGAAGACTTTTCCCGTTTTCCGCGAGTACATCCGTTCCACGACGGCCAGCTCGCTGTCGGAGGCCCTGCTTGCCTGTCGGGAGTTTGGCGAAAAAGCCCACACCTTTTCGCCGGCCTATAACGACGGCGAGTTTGACCGGATTGCGGCCTGTTCATCGCATCTGACCTTCAACTCGCTGTCCCAGTATGAACGCTTCCATCGTCGCGCCACAGCCTGTTCCATTGGTCTGCGCGTCAATCCCGAGTATTCGGAGGTCGGCACGTTGCTGTATAACCCTTGTGCGCCAGGGTCTCGCTTCGGAGTGACGGCAGAAAAACTGCCGAAGATACTTCCCACAGATATAGCGGGATTCCACTGCCACTGCCATTGTGAGAGTGGAGCGGATGTGTTCGAGCGCACCCTCCGACATATTGAGGAGCGATTCTCTCCATGGTTTTCCCAGCTTCAATGGATCAACTTCGGAGGTGGACATCTCGTGACACGTAAGGATTATGACATCGCGTTGTTGGAACGGGTCATGAAGGGCTTTCACCAACGCTATCCGCATCTGAAGGTTGTCTTTGAACCGGGTTCGGCCTTTGCTTGGCAGACTGGATCGCTGGTTTCCCATGTGGTAGATCTGGTGGAAGACAGAGGCATCAAAACGGCCATCCTTGATGTCAGTTTCACCTGCCATATGCCCGACTGTCTCGAAATGCCCTACCATCCTGAAGTGCGTGGAGCGGAAGTCGTGGACTTGGGTGAGGCGACAGCCCCCAACACCTATCGGCTCGGAGGAAACAGTTGCCTGTCGGGTGACTTTATGGGTTCATGGCGTTTTCCACAACCGCTGACCATCGGCCAAGAGGTCATTTTTGAGGACATGATCCATTATACGACCGTCAAAACCAACATGTTCAATGGTGTCACACATCCTGCCATAGGAATGGTTCACGATGACGGAGCCTTTGAAATGTTGCGCTGTTATGGCTATGAAGACTATCGAAATCGGATGGATTGACCACTTTTTCTAAAAAAAATACGAGATTTTTTTGGTAAGTCGGAAAAATGTCGTACCTTTGCATCCGCAATCGAGAGAGATGCGCTCCGAAAGGGGATAAAAGCGGAAATAGCTCAGTTGGTAGAGCACAACCTTGCCAAGGTTGGGGTCGCGGGTTCGAGTCCCGTTTTCCGCTCATTTGTTGAATAGAAAAGAGCGTCAGGGAGTCTCTTGACGGAAAATGCCCAGGTGGCGGAATTGGTAGACGCGCACGTTTCAGGTGCGTGTGCCGCGAGGCGTGCAGGTTCGAGTCCTGTTCTGGGCACTCTTTTTCTTTTCGACGATATTTTATGTTGGAGAGGTGGCGGAATTGGTAGACGCGCTACT
Source organism: Vescimonas coprocola (assembly GCA_963620725.1). Lineage (GTDB taxonomy): Bacteria > Bacteroidota > Bacteroidia > Bacteroidales > Bacteroidaceae > Prevotella. The sequence goes on along the minus strand of CAVFBU010000021.1, from coordinate 181 downwards.
TTGAGGGGGTAGTGTCAATTGCGACGTGGGAGTTCGAGTCTCCTCCTCTTCACCATAATTTTTGTTTTGTTGCGGAAATAGCTCAGTTGGTAGAGCACAACCTTGCCAAGGTTGGGGTCGCGGGTCCGAGTCCCGTTTTCCGCTCATTTGTTGAATAGAAAAGAGCGTCAGGGAGTCTCTT
>CAVFBU010000020.1:0-28515 GCA_963620725.1 Vescimonas coprocola | reverse complement strand
TAGTTGCCGAAAAATCTCTTTTGCCCCTTGGAACGCCGTTTTTCAAGGGGCATAACTTTCGCTTAATCGCACCTCTGCACTCAGAGCACCCAAGGTGTAGCCTCGCATTAGTCGGTGAGTCACCAAGGAGCAACCTTACTATATGTGCAGTATGTGTGCAGTAGATGTCCAGTATATGTCCAATCATCATCGGACAAGTACTGGACAAATACTGAACAAGTACTGGACAAATACTGGACAACGATAGGCGCAAATAGCCGAGAGATACGGCGCAAATAGCCGACTACTATGGTGCTAATAGCATTTGCGGCCCCAAAAAATGAAAAGAAAAACCGTTTTTCTTTTGCTTTTCGCTCGCTTAATCGTACCTCTGACGCTTCGCGTCGAAGGTACTCACGTTCGCTTAATCGTACCTTTGACGCTTCGCGTCGAAGGTAGGCTGCACCGCGGAAATAAAAATAAACCACGGTTTATTTTGTATTTCTCTCGGTTTGCACTACCTTTGCAAGAGGAACAAACTACGACTATGACTAAAAGGATTTATCTTTTAACGTTGGCCTTGCTGCTGTGCGGCAGCAGCGCCACCGCCCAGAAACGGGCGAAATATGAATTCAAGCGCAACCTGCCCGTCTATGCAGACTCGCTGATAGCCGACATGACCTTTCCGCTGGCTTGGGGGAACAGCGACATCCGCGATTTCAGCGAATGGCGAAAGGTGGCCAAGCAAAAGGTGCTTGACTGTATGCTGATGCCGCCACCGCCGCCTGCCAAAGGCTACGAGACGAAGGTACTGTATGAGGAACAGCGCGATGGCTACAAAGCCTACAAGATAGAAATCCGTCTCTCACGCTACTATACCGTGCCGGCCTATGTGCTGGTGCCGGACGGCAAGGGACCCTTCCCGGCCGTCAACCTGCTCCACGACCACGGCGGGCATCTCTTCATCGGGAAGGAGAAGATGATACGGCCGCTGGCCTGCGAGGACTCGACCGTCATCCGCGATGCCGACGACTGGAAGAAAGGCTACGAGGGACAGTTCTTCGGCGACTATCTGGCAAAGAACGGCTATGTAGCTTTCTCTGCCGATGCCCCGATGTGGGGAGAGCGCGGCCAAATGGAGGGTGCACAGCGCGACCGCTACGACATGATAGCCGGCAACATGATGATGTACGGCATCAACCTGTCGGCCTGGATGACCTACGATGACATCGCTGGAACGGAGTTTCTCGCCCAGATGCCAGAGGTGGATGCCTCGCGGATTGGCTGCACCGGATGGTCGATGGGGGGCTATCGCGCCTGGATGCTCTCGGCCCTGTCCGACCGCATCAAGGTGGGAGCATCCGTCTGCTGGATGGTCACGACCGATGAACAGATGGGGTTCAAATACGCCCGGACGGAGAACGGTGGCTTCGCCAACTGCTTCCCGGGTCTGCGCCGGTGGTTGGACTATCCCCACGTGGCCAGTATCGCGTGTCCGAAACCGATGCTGTTCATCAATGGTTCACAGGACAAGCTCTTCCCCGTGGCAGGGGTAGAGAAGGCTTTCGCCACGATGCACCGTACTTGGGAAAGCCAAGGAGCAGGCAACCGAATCGAGACGGAACTGTGGGATATGCCCCATAGCTGCGGACTCCGCGTCCAGCAACGTGTGCTCGACTTCTTCAAGAAACACCTGTAACATTGAACGGACAAGCCCCCATCGGCCTATTTCCCGGACACAATCCTGCGGATGTCGTTGAGTTTGTTTAGGGCTTCTACCGGAGTCAGGTTGTTGATGTCCAGTTCCAAGATTTCATCGCGAATCTGACAGAGCACGGGGTCGTCCAGTTGGAAGAACGACAGCTGCATCCCCTCGCGGCTGTCGGCAATGGCGGCTGTCGGCTTGCCGACAGCACCCACCTGTGCGTTGTCGGTCTCCAGTTGACGGAGGATGACGTTGGCACGCTTGACAATCGACTTGGGCATTCCGGCAATCTCTGCCACATGAATGCCGAACGAATGTTCCGAGCCGCCCTTCGACAACTTGCGCAGGAAGATGACCTTGCCGTCCTTCTCCTTCACACTGACGTTGTAGTTGCAGATGCGCTTGAAATGCTTCTCCATCTCGTTCAGTTCATGGTAATGGGTGGCAAAGAGCGTGCGAGCCTGTGCCCTCACGTTCTCGTGCAGGTATTCCACGATGGCCCAGGCTATCGAGATCCCATCATAGGTGCTCGTGCCGCGCCCCAGTTCGTCGAACAGCACGAGTGAGCGTGGGGTGACATTGTTCAGGATATTCGCCGCTTCCGTCATCTCCACCATGAAGGTCGACTCGCCCAACGAGAGGTTGTCGCTGGCTCCCACGCGTGTGAAGATTTTGTCCACCAGTCCGATGCGTGCGCTGTCTGCCGGCACGAAGCATCCCATCTGTGCCAGCAGCACGATGAGTGCCGTCTGGCGCAGCAGGGCTGACTTACCAGCCATATTGGGACCGGTGATAATCATAATCTGCTGGTGTTTGCCGTCGAGCTGGATATCGTTGGGCACGAAATGTTCACCGACAGGCAGTTGTTGTTCGATGACGGGATGGCGCCCTTGACGGATGTCTATCACGTCCGACTCATCAACGACAGGGCGCACATAACGATTTTCCTCCGCCACCTTGGCCGCAGACAGCAGACAGTCGAGATAGGCCACCGCCTGCGCGTCAGCCTGCAACTGCGGAATGATGGCCTGCAGGGCCGTTACCAGCTCCGCAAAGAGCCGCTGTTCCAGCGCAAGGATTTTGTCCTCCGCCCCAAGAATCTTCTCCTCGTATTCCTTCAGTTCCTGGGTGATGTAGCGTTCGGCCTGTGCCAGTGTCTGCTTGCGAATCCAGTCGGCAGGCACCTTGTCTTTATAGGTGTTGCGCACCTCCAGATAGTAGCCGAACACGTTGTTGTATCCGATTTTCAGTGAGGCGATACCCGTCTGTTCGGTCTCCCGCTCCTGTATCTTCATCAGGTAGTCCTTGCCCGAATAGGCAATGTCCCGGAGTTCGTCCAGTTCGGTGTTGACACCGCTGCGTATCACACCGCCGCGTTGCACCAACTGCGGTGGGGCGTTGTTCACCTCGTGGGCAATCCTGTCGCGCAGTTCCTCACACAGCTGCAGCTTACTGCCCACACGGGCAATGGACTCGTTGTCGGCAGAGAGACAAGCCTGTCTGACGGGTTCGATGGCCTGCAGAGCCGTCTTCAGCTGTACCACCTCGCGCGGCGACACCCTACCCGTGGCCACCTTCGAGGCGATGCGTTCCAGGTCACCGATGCGCTGCAGCTGTTCGTCGATACATTGACGAAACTCCGGCTGGCGGAAGAAGTAGTCCACCACATCCAGCCGTTCATTGATGCGCTTGGCATCCTTCAGCGGAAAGACCAGCCAGCGGCGCAGCAGCCGTCCGCCCATGGGCGACACGGTGCGGTCAATCACCGAGAGCAGTGACGTGCCGCCCTCCTGCATGGTGCCTAACAGTTCGAGCGAGCGCACCGTGAACTTATCCAAGCGTACATACCGATCCTCCTCGATGCGTTTCAGTGCGGTGATATGGGCAATCTGGTTGTGGAGCGTCTGCTCCAGATACTGTAGGATGGCACCAGCAGCCACGAGTCCGCTTTTCAGATGGTCCACACCGAAGCCCTTCATTGACTTCACCTGGAAATGGCGCAGCAGCTTCTGCATGGCGGTCTGTTCGGTAAACACCCAATCCTCCATCTCGTAGGAACAGAGACGCGTACCGAAGTTCCGTTCAAAGTCGGCCTTGCGGTTGCGATTATAAAGCACCTCCTTGGGTTGGAAGTTCGACAGGAGTTTCTCCACATAGTCGGCAGTACCCTCCCCGGTAAGGAACTCGCCCGTCGAGATGTCGAGGAATGCCACGCCACAGATGCCCTTGCCGAAGTGGACGGCCGCCAGGAAGTTGTTCTCCTTGTAGTTCAGCACGTTGTCCTGCATGGCCACACCCGGTGTCACCAGTTCGGTGATGCCACGCTTCACGAGCTTCTTGGTCAGCTTCGGGTCTTCCAACTGGTCGCAGATGGCCACCCGCATGCCGGCACGGATGAGCTTCGGCAGATAGGTGTCCAGCGCATGATGCGGAAAACCGGCCATCGCGTCCCCCTTCGTGCCGCTTGCCCCATTGTTGCGGTGCGTCAGCGTGATGCCCAACACCTGCGAAGCCGTGATGGCATCATCGCAGTAGGTCTCGTAGAAGTCACCGCAACGGAACAGCAGCAACGCCTCAGGGTGTTTCGCCTTGAGGTCGAAAAACTGTTTCATCATCGGTGTGAGTGCCTTTTCATTCTGTGCCATCGTCGTCGGTTGTCAGTGGGTTTATCCTTGTTCCTTGGTGCGGAAGGCCAGGGCATACATCCGCATCTGCTTCACCATGGCCAAAAGGCCGTTGCTGCGTGTCGGCGAGAGGTGTTCCTTCAGTCCGATGCGCTCAATGAAATAGAGGTCGGCATCCAGAATCTCCTGTGGCGTATGTCCGCTAAGCACCCGAATCAGCAGTGCCACGATGCCCTTCACGATGAGGGCATCGCTCTCGGCGGCAAAGGTGATAAGGCCGTCGGCATAGTCCGCCTGCAGCCACACCCGACTCTGGCAGCCGTCTATCAGGTTGCTCTCCACTTTATAGCGTGCGTCAAGCGGAGCCTGCTCATTGCCCAAGTCAATCAGCAGTTGGTATTTGTCCATCCAGTCGTCGAAACCGGAAAACTCCTCAATAATCTCGTCTTGAACTTCGTTGATGGTCATATCTATGATATAAGGTATTTAGTCTTCTTCGCTGCGGACAATCTTGAAGAGCTTGTCGCTGGGGCGCACCTTCTCGGGCACTTTGAACGACACGCGGGTGCCCTTCTGTGCGGTCGTCACGGCATGGGTGTCATCGTGGATTTCCTCCACGGTGACGTAGAGTGCGCCCGTGGTCGGTCCCGTGACGAGCATCTTGTCGCCCACGGAGAACTCGCAAGCTTCACAGGAGAACTCGGCCACGCCGAGCTTCGAGAAGTATTTCAAGCCCTTGCCCACATAGACCTTGCGTTCTGTGGCACAGGAACCGTAGTGATCGTTCCACTCCCCCAGACGCTGTCCTAAGTAGTAGCCGTCCCAGAAGCCACGGTTGAACACCGTAGCCAAGCGTTCGTCCCATGCGTCTTTACGCGCCTCGGTGAAGGTGCCGTCGAGCACGCTCTGGATGGCCTCCCGGTAACATTCCACCACCGTCTTGACATATTCCGGACCGCGCGCGCGTCCCTCAATTTTGAACACACGCACACCGCTCTTCATCATCCGGTCGATGAAGCGCACCGTCTTCAGGTCCTTCGGACTCATGATATACTTGTTGTCTATCTCCAGTTCCGTTCCTGTCTCGCGGTCGGTCACGAGATACGAGCGTCGGCAAAGCTGCATACACGCGCCACGGTTGGCGGAGCGTCCCGTATTGTCAAGGCTCAGATAGCATTTCCCGCTGACGGCCATGCAGAGCGCACCATGGCAGAACATCTCGATGCGCACCAGCTGTCCGGAAGGGCCGCAGATGTGCTGTGCTTCAATCTGACGGTAAATCTCCGCCACCTGGTCCAGGTTCAGCTCGCGCGCCAGCACGACCACATCGGCAAACTGAGCGTAGAACTTCAGTGCCTCGATGTTCGAGATGTTCAGTTGGGTGGAGAGATGCACCTCCTGCCCGATGCGGTTGCAGTAGGTCATCACCGCCACGTCCGATGCAATGACGGCGGAGATGCCGGCCCTCTTGGCGGCATCCACGATGTCGTGCATCAACGGGATGTCCTCACCATAGATGATGGTGTTGACGGTGAGATAGGTCTTCACGCCCCTTTCCTTGCACGTGGCCGCAATGTCACGCAGGTCGTCAACGGTGAAGGTGGAGGCAGAATGGGCACGCATATTGAGCCGCTCGATGCCGAAATACACCGAGTCTGCCCCCGCTTTCAGTGCCGCCGCCAGTGCGTCGCGGCTACCCACAGGAGCCATGATTTCATAGTCTGCCGTTTGATTCATGGGCACAAAATTACAATAAAAAGGGTGGATAACAAAGAGAAAAGGCATTTTTCCTGCGGAATAGCACGGGATTGTTGTGGATTTGCCGTTTTTTTTGTACCTTTGACACCACAATAAAAAACGGGATTATGTTAGTCAACACCTTTTGCGCCGCCGTCAACGGACTGGAAGTAACCACAGTGAAAGTGGAAGTGAGTATGTCGCGTGGGGTGCAGTTTCATCTGACGGGGCTGGCCGATACGGCCGTCCGCGAGAGCTACGACCGCATCAAGGCGGCTCTGCAGAACAACGGTCTGAAAATGCCAATGATGGACATCACCGCCAACCTGTCTCCAGCCGACATCAAGAAGGAGGGCAGCGGCTACGACCTGCCGCTGGCCATCGGCATCTTAGCCGCCAGCGAGAAGGTGAACGGCGACCGCCTCAACGACTATATGATGGTGGGCGAGCTTGGTCTTGACGGTCGGCTACAGCCCATCCGCGGTGCACTGCCCATCGCCATCCGTGCCCGCGCCGAGCATTTCAAGGGACTCATCGTACCGAAGCAGAACATCCGTGAGGCGGCGGTAGTCAACCAACTGGAGGTGTATGGTATGGAGACGCTCATCGAGGTGGCCAATTTCTTCAACGGCTCATCGGAGATTGCGCCTACGATGATTGACACACGCAAGGAGTTCTACGAGCAGCAGTCGCAGTTCGAACTGGACTTTGCCGACGTGCGCGGACAGGAGAACGTGAAGCGGGCACTGGAGGTGGCAGCTGCCGGAGGTCACAACCTCATCATGATTGGTCCGCCGGGAAGTGGGAAGTCCATGATGGCCAAACGGCTGCCGAGCATCCTGCCGCCGCTCTCGCTCAGCGAGAGTCTGGAGACCACGCAGATCCACAGCGTGGCTGGTAAGTTGCCGCGCGACACCAGCCTCATCTCGCAACGGCCATTCCGCGCGCCGCACCACACCATCTCGCAGGTGGCACTGGTGGGCGGTGGACAGAACCCACAGCCGGGCGAGATCAGTTTGGCACACAACGGCGTGTTGTTCTGCGACGAGTTGCCGGAGTTCAACCGCTCAGTGCTGGAGGTGATGCGCCAGCCGCTGGAAGACCGCCACATCACCATCAGCCGTGCCAAGTACAGCGTGCAGTACCCGTGCTCGTTCATGTTTGTGGCCTCGATGAACCCCTGTCCTTGCGGCTATTATGGCGACCCCACCCACAGCTGTGCCTGCACACCGGGACAGATACAGCGCTACATGAACAAAATCAGCGGCCCACTGCTCGACCGCATGGACATCCACTGCGAGATACAGGCCGTTCCGTTTACGCAACTCTCGCAGATGGCTCCAGGGGAGACGAGCAAGGTAATCCGGGAGCGCGTCATTGCAGCACGTAAGATACAGGAGGAGCGTTTCCGCCATCACAAGGGCATCCATTGCAATGCCCAGATGTCGGAGAAGATGGTGCATGAGTTTGCCGAACCGGATGCCACCTCGATGGAGATACTTCGCATGGCTATGGAACGCCTGAAATTGTCGGCAAGAGCCTACAGCAGAATCTTGAAGGTGGCTCGTACCATTGCCGACCTGGATCATTCGGAGCGGGTACAGGCATCGCATATCGCCGAAGCCGTCGGCTACCGCAACCTCGACCGTGGCGACTGGGCAGAAAGAGGGCTATAAGCCTCCTTTTCCCCACGCTATTATATATATGTACGCGCGCGAGGCGGTTTAGTAGTCGAACGAACTGCCGCCAAGAAACTCGCGCAACAGCGAGGTCGGCGGTATCTGGTCTTCTGAGATGGTGTGGATGTAGCGCAGGAACTTCATCAACCGATAAGCCTCGGCATACTCCTCGCAGTTCTCGGGCACCTGTTGCAGCAGCGGCAACGCTTGATTCTTCAGTACGGCCAGTTCGAAGAGCATGGCGGAATTGAACATCGCATCAGCATTCTCCTGATAGGGGAAAATCCAACGATTCTCGCCACGCCGCACGGAAGGCCAGCGGCGGATGGTGTCGCGTGCCGACACGCCCCGGTATTTATAGTCGCGCACGATGCGACGCAACAGCCGGTTGTCGGTGGTCGGGATGTAGTTATGCGAGTCCAGCAGGATGGTGGTCAGTGCCGAGGCATAGACGCGGAACAGCTGTTCGCCGGGGATGGAGGCCGTCAGTTCGGGGTTCAGCGCATGAATGCCCTCCACCACCAACACCTCGTTGCCCCTGAGGCGGAGCCGTCGCCCACTCTTCTCGCTCTTTCCCTGCTGGAAGTTATAGCGCGGCAGTTCCACCTCCTCTCCCCGGAACAGGGCGTTCATCTGCTCGTTCAGCAACGGGATGTTCAGTGCGTGGAGGTGTTCGAAGTCGTAGTCCCCGGACTCGTCGCGCGGCGTCTGTTCGCGGTCTACGAAATAATCATCGAGGGAGATGCCGATGGTATGGATGCCGTTGACGGCCAACTGCACCGAGAGCCGTTTGCAGGTGGTGGTCTTTCCGCTGGACGATGGCCCGGCGATGAGTACCATCTTCACCGCCTTGCGCTGCGCAATCTCGTCGGCAATCTGCGCAATCTTCTTCTCCTGCAGGGCTTCGCTGAGTTGGATGAGTCCGTTGGACTGTCCCTGCTCCACGGCCTTGTTGAGGTCGCCGACGGTGCTGAGTCCCAGGATGTCCTGCCAGTGGTGGTGCTCCATGAAGATGTCGAACATCTTGTCCTGGCGCACCAACGCGCCCAACTGCGATGGGTCTTGCAGCGACGGCACGCGCAACAGGATGCCGCCGAAATAGGGTGCCACGTCGAAAAGCGTCAACTGCGACGTGTCGGTCAGCATGGCCCCATAGAAATAATCCACATAGCCGTCTATCTCATAGTAGGTGGTATAGAGTGCCCCCAATCCCTCCAGCAGCTTCACCTTGGACACGTCACCCATCTCGCGGAACATACGGATGGCCTCTTCCGTCGTCGTCTCATGACGGTGGATGGGAAGAGCGGCGGCCACAATCTCCTGCATCCGCTGCCGGATGGCCGCCACGTCGTCTGCCGTCACCTCGTGACCGAGGTGCAGCTCACAGTGGTAGCCGTTGCTCACGGGGATGTTGATGACCACGCGTCCCGTGCCGTAGAGGTCGTGGACCGCCTTGCAGAGCACAAAAAACAGGCTGCGGGTATAGGCTCGGAGGGCTGACGGATGGCGCAGGCTGAGGAACTCCACATCCTTGTAGTGGTACACCCGATAGTGCATTCCCTCCACCTTGTTATTGACCAAAGCACCCATCGGACCATACTCCATCTTCAGGCCCGACAAAGAAAAAATTTCAGAAAGTGTGCTTCCGATGCTTACATTTAATATTTTTTTAGTATTTTTGCAACGGATTTGAATTATCTGCTCCATAGACGTGACGTTTAATCGTGCAGACAAAGTTAGTGATTATATTTAGAATAAGATAGAAATTATAATTTTTTAAACCTCCAAGTATGTCAATTTGGATCTTTTTCAAGCTATTGGGCTCGCTCGCCCTGCTGATGTTCGGTATGAAATCCATGAGTGAAGCCCTACAGAAAATGGCCGGTCCGCAACTGCGCCACGTGCTCGGTGCTATGACCACCAACCGCTTCATGGGCATGACAACGGGAATGTTGGTCACGGCAAGTGTACAGTCAAGCACCGCCACGACGGTGATGACTGTCTCGTTTGTCAACGCAGGACTGCTCACCCTGGCACAGGCCATCTCCATTATTATGGGCGCAAATATCGGAACAACCCTGACGGCGTGGATTATGTCGGCAGGGTTTTCTTTTGATATTACCGACTTCGTCTACCCCGCTTTCTTCGTGGCCATCATCCTCATCTACTCCAAGAAGAAACGGTACATCGGTGACTTCGTCTTCGGTATCGCCTTTATGTTCCTCGGACTCGGCACGCTCCGGCAGACGGGCTTCGATATGCACCTTGGGGAGAACCAGGCCGTGCTCGACTTCTTCGCATCGTTCAACCCCAATGCCTTCAGCACGACCCTCATCTTCCTCCTCCTCGGAGGCGTGCTGACCTTCTGTGTGCAGTCGTCGGCCGCCGTCATGGCCATCACCATGATACTCTGTTCGAGCGGTGTACTACCCATCTATCAAGGTATTGCACTGGTGATGGGCGAGAATGTCGGCACCACCGTCACCTCCAACCTGGCCGCCCTGTCGGCCAACACGCAGGCGCGGCGCGCAGCCTTGGCGCATATGTTCTTCAACGTCTTCGGTGTCATCTGGATTCTCTTCGTGTTCCGTCCCTTTGTTGACATGGTCTGCGAGTTAGTCGGCTACGATGTCACCATGGACCGCGCCACCACCAGTGCCGAGGCTTTTCTGGCCAATTCCGCCAAACTGAGTTTTGTGCTGGCCGCCTTCCATACCAGTTTCAACGTGGCCAACACCGCCATCCTCATCTGGTTCATTCCGCAGATAGAGCAGTTCGTGTGCTGGGTCATCCGTCCCAAGAAGGTCGACGAGGAAGAGGACTTCCGCCTGCATTTCATTACGGCTGGTTTTATGAAGACTCCGGAACTCTCCGTGCTGGAGGCACAGAAGGAAATCCAGCAGTTTGCCGTGCGCATCCAACGTATGTTCGGCATGGTCAAGGAACTGCTGGTCGAGAAGGACGAGAAGAAGTTCAACAAGATCTATACCCGTATTGAGAAATATGAAGGCATCTCCGACAACATGGAACTGGAGATTGCCAAATACCTTGACGAGGTGTCCGATGCCCACCTCTCCGACGACACCAAGGCCAAGATTCGCGCCATGCTGCGCGAAATCTCGGAAATAGAAAGCATCGGCGATGCCTGCTTCAACATTGCACGCACCATCTCACGCAAATACCAAAACAAGCAGGACCACTTCGACCAAAAGCAGTACGAGCACATCTTCCAGATGATGGAACTCACCGACCAGGCACTGACGCAGATGAACGCACTGATGGGCGGTCGCAAGGAGACCTACGACATCAACCGCTCGTTCAACATCGAGAACGAAATCAACAACTACCGCAACCAGCTCAAGTCGCAGAACATCAACGATGTCAACAACCACAAGTACACCTACGCCGTGGGAACCATCTATATGGACATCATCAACGAGTGCGAGAAACTGGGCGACTACGTGGTCAACGTAGTCGAGGCGCGTATGGGTACGCGGCTAAAAGATGCGTGACGATGAAAGTTTTAACGCTAACGTAACATTTATTTGGATTTTTTTAAGTACCTTTGCGGCGTTTTTATATCACAAACAACGTAATATGAACAAAAAACTTATTCTTCTGGTGGTTCTGGTGTTGTCGTCAACACTGTCCATCATGGCTCAGATCACGACCTCAAGTGTCAGCGGAAAGGTTTCCGCCAATGGCGAGGAAGTCATCGGTGCTACCGTCAAGGCCACACACAAGCCTTCCGGTACGGTTTATCGTGCAGTGACCAATGCAGAAGGTCGCTATGCTATTCAGGGTATGCGCCCGGGTGGTCCCTACGAGATGGAGATTTCGTATGTCGGCTACAACACCAAGGCGATTAAGAACATTTCTCTCGCACTCGGACAGAACACGGTGTTGAACGAAACATTGTCCGAGAGTGCCGAGATGCTGCAGGAGATTGTCGTTTCGGCAGACCGCAACAACAATATGCGCACCGACCGTGCCGGTGCCACGACCAGCATCAATGCCGACCAGATTGAGTCCGTGCCGACGGTATCACGCAGCATGAACGACCTTCTGAAACTGACTCCGCAGGGTGCCAACGTCGGCAGTGGCTTCGCAGTGGGCGGCGGTAACTATCGCCAGTCCTACGTGACCGTCGATGGTGCGGCCTTCAACAATGCCTTCGGTATCGGCAGCAACCTGCCGGGCAACGGCTCACCCATCTCGCTTGATGCCTTGGATCAGATTTCGGTATCTTCCTCTCCGTACGATGTGCGCTTGAGCGGTTTCACCGGCGGTGCCATCAGTGCCGTGACCAAGAGTGGTACCAACCAGTTCAAGGGTACGGCCTATATGTACACCACCAACGCCCACATGAAGGGCAACAAGGTGGACGACTACGAACTGACGCGCCTCCAGTCGCACGCCACCACATGGGGTGCCAGCATCGGTGGCCCCATCATCAAGGACAAGCTGTTCTTCTTCGTCAATGGTGAGTATCAGGCCAACGTGTCTGCCGGTCCTTCTGGAACGGCTCGCACAAGTGCTTCCGAAGACTGGAGTCCTTCCACGGGTACGGTACACCGTCCCTTGGTCAGCGACATGGACAATATGCTCGACTTCTTGAGCAAAAACTACAACTATAACCCTGGACGCTATCAGGGCTATTCGCTCGACACGCCTTCCTATAAGATTTTGGCGCGTATCGACTGGAACATCAACGAGAACAACAAGGTGAACTTCCGTTTCTCCAAGAGCCACGACAAGGACTCCAACTCGCCCTCCAGCTCTACTACCCCGTTCTCACATTCCGTCATTTATCCCGGAAACTCCGAACTGGGTATTTCCAGCGGTAAGTCGCAAGCAGGCCGCAATGCTAATGCCGGTATGTATTTCGAGAGTGCCCGTTACTTCCAGGAGAAGAACTTCACTTCCTTTGCCGCTGAGTGGAACGCCAAGTGGGGCGGCGTGGCCAACGTGCTTCGCGCCACCTACTCTTATCAGGACGAGCCGCGTACCTACTTAGGTGGCACGTTCCCAACGGTGGACATCTTGAAAGATGGTGCCTACTATATGGGCTTCGGTCCCGATCCGTTCACACAGGGCAACCTCCGTCAGGTGAAGACCTTCGTGGCCACCGACGAGGCTTCGTGGACCATGGGTATCCAGAACTTCACCGTTGGTCTGCAGTATGAGAGTAACAAGGCCGTGAACGGCTTCGGTGCCGCTTCTGCCGGTTACTATGTATATTCATCTCCCGAGGCTTTCATGGCTGGCGGTGCTCCTTCTGGATATGGTGTGACCTTCCCGATGGACGGCAGCGACCAGTTCAACGCTACCATGAAATACAACCAGTTCTCGGCTTACATTCAGGACCAGATTAACTTCTCTGACCGTTTCCGTATGACCGCTGGACTGCGCTTCGAACAGCCCATCTATCCCGCCTTGGAGAACAACTACAACAAAGCCTTTGCTGCCATGCAGTGGAAAGATGGTGTCAGCCAGTTCAACAAGACCTACACGACCGACCAGCTGCCTGACGCTCCGTTGACGGTTTCTCCCCGCGTGGGCTTCAACTGGGACATCCTGGGCAACCAGAAGGTGGTGCTCCGTGGCGGTACCGGCTACTTCGTTGGCCGTCTGCCCTTCGTATGGCTCGTTTCTGCCGTGGGCAACTCCGGCTGCGGCCAGTACACCTATTATTATAACACTACCTCCGACAAGGGTGCCAGCTACTTGATGGATAAGTTCTATGTGAACCGCGCCGACCAGGTGGCTGCTCTGCAGAAGCAAGGCTTGAAAGTAAACCGCGATGAGGCCGCTGCTCCTTCCGCCCCCACCATCATTGATAAGGACTTGAAGATGAACGCCACCTGGAAGACCTCGTTGGCCGTTGATGTCAAGCTGCCCTACGATGTAGACTTCTCTTTGGAGGGTATCTACAGCCGCGACTTCAACCCTGCCACGGTTGTCAACGTAGACCGCTACTGGGACGGCGAGAGCTACACCGCCGACCTGGCCAACTCCGGCGACAAGCGCAAGTACTACTCGCGCAATTCGAGCATCAACCCCTACCTGATTACCAATGCCGGCAACAAGGCATACTACTACTCCATCACGGCATCCTTGGCCAAGAAGTTTGACTTCGGTCTGAACCTCTCTGGTTCTTACACCTACTCCAAGGCTAAGTCGTATGGTGACGGTGTGGGCGACCAGGTGAACTCTGCCTACTACAACAACCGCTACTCCATCAACGGTATGAACGACACGGAGCTGGGCTATGGTACGTATGTGGCTCCTCACCGTCTGCTCATCTCCGCGTCCTACAAGAAGGACTACGGCAAGAACTTCGGTTCTGAGGTCGGATTGGTCTACGAGGGCATGAACATCGGTTATGCCGATGGCTACAGCTGCACACGCTACTCCTACACCATGAGCAGCAACATCGTGAACGACTACGGTGCCAACAACCTGATTTACATCCCTGCAACCCGCGAGGCACTGGCCAACTGGACCTTTGCCGACAACGGCGACTATACGGCCGAGCAGCAAAAGAACGACTTCTGGAACTACATCGAGCAGGACAGCTACCTGAGCAGCCACAAGGGTCAGTATGCAGAGCGCGGCGGTGTCATCATGCCTTGGCACCATCAGCTGGACTTCAAGTTCAACCAAAACTTCTACCTGAAGGTGGGTGGACAGAAGAACACGCTCCAGTTGGGTGTAGACATCAAGAACCTGGCCAACCTGCTCAACAGCAGCTGGGGTCTCTACAAGAGCGTCAACAACATGTCGTTGCTGTCGTATAACGCCAAGACGAACGCTTACCAGTTCCAAAAGAATGGCAAGGAAGTACTCAGCAAGACCTACACCAACTTGACCAGCTTCAACTCCACCTATTCCATCCAGTTCTCCATCCGTTACATCTTCAACTAAACCAACGGATGTGACCTGTTGACAGAATCAGGTACAGCAATCATAAAGGGATGCATTTTGCCGCACGGCAGGATGCATCCCTTTTTCTGCGCCCGGAGGTACTCACGCATGAACATAAAAAGAAAAACACGTTTTCCTTTTGTATTCTGCTCGCTTAATCGTACCTTTGCAGAAGATGAGATGATTCGTGAAACGTGGAATTAAAAAATAAAGCATCATGAAGAAAATCGTGGTATTGACAGGCGCTGGAATGTCGGTAGAGAGTGGGTTGAAGACCTTCCGCGACGCCGACGGACTCTGGGAGAACTATCCCGTGGCACAGGTGGCTACCCATGAGGGGTGGCTGCAAAATCCCACACTGGTGACCAACTTCTACAATATGTTGCGTAGGAAATGTCTTGGCACACAGCCCAACGAGGGACACCGCTTAGTGGCAGAACTGGAGAAAAAGTATGAGGTGACGGTCGTCACGCAGAATGTGGACAACCTGCACGAGGCTGCCGGCAGCACGAAGGTCATCCACCTCCATGGGGAACTCATGAAGGTATGCAGCAGCCGCGATGTGGACAATCCGCGCTATCAGCAGCTCCTCACCGCCGACAATTGTGAGGTGGAACCGGGCACACTGGCCGGGGACGGTTCGCTGCTGCGCCCCTTCATCGTCTTCTTCGGTGAGGCTGTCCCCATGATAGCCCAGGCGGCAGACGAGGCCGGACAGGCCGACATCTTCATCATCATAGGCACCTCTCTCAATGTCTATCCTGCCGCCGGTCTCGTGCAGTATGTGCGTCCCGGCATTCCCGTCTATCTCATTGACCCGAAACCGGTCAGTGCCGGATCACAGGTACAGCAGATACAGGCAGGAGCCAGCGAGGGCATGAGACAGCTTTCTGCCCTACTGATGGGTGAGGAACAAGGAGGGCCAAGTGCAAACGAATGCTAAAATCCTGGTGTTTTCGTGCACAGAGAGTTGACAAAGGTCAAGAATGTGCCACTTTTTCGTGTGAAATATTGTAAAACAGTTGCATCGTAAGGAAAAACATCGTAACTTTGCATCGTCAAAAGGAACAAGAGGTTCCAACAATGACATTCGGTTAATAGATTGTTTTAGGTTAGTAGTAATATTTATAGTTTTAGGTTTTTAGTTATTGGTAGAAAGAAAGTTTGAAATATGGATAACAGTGGTCGCCGTGAGGTTCCCATAACTTTCTTTTTTAAGCGAATTTTGTTTCATACAAGATATATTGCCGTGAGGCACGTTGACCGAAAGGTCTAGTTATGAAAAAACATTAAGATTCTCCGTAAGTCGTTGCTCGTGGTGAGTAGCGACTTTTTTCGTTGTAATGTTGCAAGTCCACCGCACTATCCTACAGCCACTTCCCTACAGCCACATCGGGATGGTATTCCACCACTTGGCCTACTGCCAGCGATGCCTGCACGTCGATGAGACGCTGGTTACTGCTGCCGCGGAACAGCAGGTCTTCGTTGCGCAGAGCCTTGACGAAAGGACCATCCACCAACACGTCGAGCTCCTGAAGCAACTGCCGGTAGCGTGGGGCGTAGACGATGGACTCGAAGGTGAATCCCGTATAACACCAGATGGTCTTCCGGGTCTTGTGGCGTATGGCGCGCGCCAACTCCGTGAAGCCTTCGGCCTGGTACATCGGGTCGCCGCCCGTGAAGGTAACGTCGGCATAGGGGTCTGCCTCAATAATCTCCATCACCTGCTCGGTGGTCATGGCACGGCCACCACTGGGATTCCACGACTGCGGGTTGTGGCATCCGGGACATTTGTGTAGGCAACCGGCACAATAGATAGAGGTCCGGAATCCCGGACCATCTACCATGGTGTCTTCTACAATGTCAAGTACTTGTATCATTGTCCGTCGAAGAGGTTTTGTTGCTGTGAACCCTTGATGTGGGTCACGCGGTCGTTCAGTTCGCAAAGCTTACCGTGGTTCCAGCGATCGGTGGTGCCCACAAGGTAACCCGTGATGCGCTGCAGCTTGTCGATGTGCGTGCTGCCGCATTTGGGACACACTTCCAAGTGTGGGTCGGCATTCTCGTAACCACATTCCATACAGCGGTTGCGGTTGTGGTTGACTGACCCGTAACCCATGTCCAGCTGATCCATCATGTCCACCACGCTCATGATAACCTGAGGGTTGTGGGTGGCATCGCCGTCAATCTCCACGTAGAAGATGTGTCCGCCGCGTGTCAGTGTATGGTAGGGTGCCTCTACCTCGGCCTTATGGCGAGCAGAGCATTTGTAGTAGACGGGCACGTGGTTGGAGTTGGTGTAGTAGTCGCGGTCCGTCACGCCGGGAATCTTGCCGAACTCGGCACGATCCTTCTTGGTGAACTTACCGCTGAGACCTTCTGCCGGCGTGGCCAGCACCGAGTAGTTGTGGCGGTAGTGCTCCGAGAACTCGTTGACGCGGTCGCGCATATAGCTGATAATCTTCAATCCCAGTTGCTGTGACTCCTCGCTCTCGCCATGGTGCTTGCCAGTCAGGGCAACCAAACACTCGGCCAGTCCGATGAACCCGATACCGAGGGTGCCCTGGTTGATGACGCTCTCTACCGTGTCATTGCCGTCCAACTTGTCGGCACCAATCCACAGACTCTTCATCAAGAGGGGGAACTGCTTGACAAAGGCGGTCTTTTGGAACTGGTAGCGTTCGTCCAGTTGCTTGGCCGTCACCTCCAATACCTCATCGAGCTTGGCGAAGAATTTGGCGATGCGCTCTTTCTGGTCCTTGATGTCCATACACTCAATGGCCAAACGCACGATATTGATGGTGGAGAACGACAGGTTACCGCGTCCGATGGAGGTCTTCGGACCGAAGCGGTTCTCGAACACGCGAGTACGGCACCCCATGGTGGCCACTTCGTGCATATAACGCTTGGGGTCGTCGGCGTGCCATTCGTCCGACTGGTTGTAGGTGGCATCAAGGTTCAGGAAGTTGGGGAAGAAGCGCCTTGCCGTCACTTTACAGGCCAACCGGTAGAGGTCATAGTTAGGATCTTCCGGCAGATAGTTCACGCCACGCTTCTTCTTCCAAATTTGGATGGGGAAGATGGCCGTCTCTCCGTTGCCCACACCCTGATAGGTGGAGTTGAGCAACTCACGCATGATGCAACGCCCCTCGGCAGAGGTGTCGGTGCCGTAGTTGATGCTGGAGAACACCACCTGGTTTCCGCCGCGTGAGTGGATGGTATTCATGTTGTGGATAAAGGCTTCCATGGCCTGGTGTACGCGGCTCACCGTCTTGTTGATGGCGTGCTGGCGTGCACGGTCTTTGCCCTTCAAGCCGTCCAAATCCTGCTTGAGGTAATCTATCAGCGGCTCATCGTAGAGGTCAGCAAGGCTTTCCCCCGACAGTTCTTCGAGGGCTTTCAACTCCTCTATATATGACGCACGCACGTAGGGAGCCAGATAGAAGTCGAATGCCGGGATGGCTTGTCCACCGTGCATCTCATTCTGAGCACATTCCATAGAGATGCAGGCCAATACAGCAGCAGTCTCTATGCGCTTGGCCGGACGACTGGCACCATGGCCGGCAATGAAGCCCTGAGTGAGGATATGGTCGAGAGGGTGCTGACAGCAGGTCAGGGACTTTGTGGGATAGTAGTCCTTGTCGTGGATGTGGAGGTAGTTGTGTTCCACCGCATCGCGGCTTTCCGGCGAGAGCAGGTAGTCATCGACGAAAGGCTTGGTGGTCTCCGAGGCAAACTTCATCATCATACCGGCCGGCGTGTCGGCATTCATATTGGCGTTCTCGCGCGTCACGTCGTTGTTCTTGATGTTCACGATGTCCAGGAACACGTCGCGCGTCTTGGCCTTACGGGCAATGGAACGCTGGTTGCGGTAGGCAATGTAGCGTTGTGCCACGTCCTTGCGGGAACTCTTCATCAACTCCATTTCAACGGAGTCTTGAATCTGTTCCACCGTCATCTGCGCATTGCCGCGTGCCGCAATGCGGTCAGTAATGGTCTGCAGGAGGCGTTCGTCCTCCCCCTTCTCGGTGCTGATCATGGCCTTGCGGATGGCAGCCATGATTTTCTGCTCGTTAAATCCCACAATGCGCCCGTCGCGCTTCACTACTGTCTGTATCATTGGTCAGGTAATTTTGGAATTGTTGGTTTGTTGTTTTTCGGTTGCAAAGTTACGAATAATTATTATACGATTTTCGTTTTGGACAACTTTTGTCGTGTTAATAAATGTCAAACGCGTAATATACAGTAAGTTATAAAAATAAATGGAAAACTTTCGAAAAGTTCTCCATTTTAAAGTTTTCCAAAAAGGTAAACTATGTGTCTATCTCAACTGCTTGCGGTAGCAGCGATGGCGGCGGTGCTGGTAGGCTTCCAGATACTGCCATTGACCGCGCACATGCTCGTTGGCTTCCATCTGCGGCATGGCCTCGGCCCAACGGAATCCGTAGCGTTGGAACTGTTGTATCAGATCGTCGAAGATGAGTGAATTGGCACCCTTCGCACGGTATTCCGGCAGCACACCGATGAGGAGCAGATCCACCGTATCGGTCTTGTGCCCCTTCAGGGCACGCAGCAGGTGCCACCAGCCGAAGGGCAGCATCCTTCCGTCGCGGGTGTGGCGGAGCGCATTGGTAAACGAAGGGAAGGTCACCCCGAAACCAATCATGCGGTGGTCGGGCGTGTTCCAGTCTTCGATGCTGGTCACCAGGTTGAGATCGGCCATCTTGATGTATTGCTTCACGAGTTGGTCTATCTGCCGGTCGGAGAGTGGACAGTAGTTGTACAGATCCTTGTAGGTGGCATTGACGATGTCGAAGACCTCGCGTCCCTTGCCGCCTTCGAGCAGTTCCCGTCGCGTGAACTTGTGTACGTGGAGGTTGTAGCGTGTGCGTATCATCTCGGCAATCCGATGAAACTTGTCGGGCACCTGTTCGGGCACCCGCACCCGGTACTCCATATAGTCATTGTCCTTGACAAAACCTTCCAGCGCCTCCATGTGGCGGATATAGTAGGGGTAGTTGTAGTTGATGTACATCGTGGCATCCTCGTCAAAGCCGTCTATCAGCATGCCTTCGCGATCCATATCGGTGAAACCGAGCGGTCCAGCCATCTCATCCATGCCCTTCGCCCGTCCCCATTGCATAACCATCTCTAACAGTGCCCGGCTGACAGCCGTGTCATCGATAAAGTCGAACCAGCCGAAACGCACCTCCTTACGCTGCCAGCATTGGTTGGCGCGGTGGTTGATGATGGCGGCCACGCGCCCGACAATCTTGCCGTCCCGTAGTGCCAGGAAATAGGCGGCTTCACAACACTCGAAGGCAGCGTTGCGGTCGCTTCTCAAGGTGTTTACCTCTTCGGAATAGAGAAATGGTACGGCCTGTGGACACTGACGGTATAGGTCGTAATGAAACTGTATGAACTGCTTCAGGTCCCGACGGGTGGAGACGCGCTTGATGGTGATGTCAGTCATGGTCGAAATGATGTCTTTTCACGTTTCAGACTGCAAAGGTCGCTAAAATCGGAAACATAACCAAATCCTTTCCCTTTTTCTTTTTGGAAATTCACTCAAAACTTCCATATCATTTGGATGTTAAGGTCTGACTGGGACGAACGGTCTATCTCCTGCAGTCCGCTGGAGATGGTGGAGCGGTCGAAGTAGTCCGTAACCCCCACTTTGGCCGTCAGCGAGAGGTTGCTGGCGATGGCAGCGGTGGCAAGGACGCTGTAGCGGATGCCCTCACCATAGAAGGCAGGGAGATAGAAGTCATAGCGCAGCGACGGCTCGTACTGGTAGAGACGGCTCTCGTAGTTGTCGGTATGGAAATAGGCGATGCGTCCCGTCAGTCGGAAGGACGATGCCTTCCATGCCAGTTGCTGGCTGGCCATATAGCCCAAAGACTGTTGCTGTTGGAAGCTGACGGTCACCCCGTCCACCTGGCTCTGCCACGACAGGGTTGGCGACACCGCCTTGTTGAAACGGACGCGCAGCCGCTGGTTGACGCGGTTGACCACCATCGTTTTCTCGGCGTTGTCGCGCTGTGTCAGGTGCATCCGGTAATAGCCATCGAGCGTCCATCCGTCGGTTTCCCATTTACAGGCTACCTTGGCATCGAAGGCATCACTCTGCTGGCTGACCCGGTAGCGTGGTCCACCGAAATGGGCGTAGTCGGCATACGCCGTCAGCAGGAATTGCCAGGTGGGATGCCATTCCATGCCGACGTAGACGCCGTGTTCGTTCTGCACCTTCCCACCCTCCGCAAAGCTGCGGGCATGCAGCGCGGTATAGCGGCGGTCATAGAAGCGATGGATGGCGGAAAAGGTGACGGAGGTGGTGGGATGCCAGTTGGCGCGGTGCAACAGGGCCAGATAGCCGTCGCGGTTGATGGCCGTCTCACCGGCCAGTGAGAGGTTGTAGCCGGTATAGCCATAGTCTGCACTCAGGTTGGCAAACCCGTTTCCTGCGGCTTGGTAGCGTTGGTAGAGGGCTTGGCGACTGGGATTCAGCGAACGGTCGAAGTAGGAATAGACGACATTGCCGTTGAGGTAGCACTTGTCGTTGTGCCAGCCAACACTGCCTCCTGCATCCCAGCGCATGGTGTTATTCTTCTTTTCCATCTCCGTGGCGGTGCGGTGATAGCCCGACGTGAGTAGCGTGCGCACGGTGCCGTCGCTATTGAGCGTGGCATCAAGGGGACGGCAGGAACCAAACGCCGTGGCATGCCAACGGTCGGAGAGGCGGACGGACACGGCTGCTCCCTGCAGATAGTTAGCGACGGAGCGCGAGGCGAAGGCACGGATGTTGGGTGTGGAACGCATGGCTGCTTGCAGCGACAGGGTCTTCCCGAGGGAGAAAGCACCGTTCATGATGAGTCCCTGCCCCATCTGTACCTGATACATTCCCAGGCAGAGCCGCTCGACAGGGCCCAGCCGGTTGAGTTGCAGGTAGTAGGAATAATGGTCATAGCCCATCGTATTGCGGTTGGCGAAGAAGGGCTCTCCGGCATCCTGTGCACCAGTGACACCCACTTTCACACGGTCGCGGTAGGTGTACTGGTAGCGCACGGTGTGGGTGTAGCGGTCGCCCAGATAGCCACCGCTACGGATGCCTTTGCGGGTGTAGAAGGGTATGGTGCCCGATGCCATCAACTGGTTGTCGCCATGCTGGAGAATGGAGTCCAGGCGCAACGGGAATGTGGCGTGGACGACGGGATGGACACAGACGAAATGTGCCAACAGGTGACGCAGGTCGAAATCGATGGATTCTATCAACGCCAGCTCGTTCAGCGTCCGCATCGCCCGGTTGCGGTAGACATACTCCAAGATGTCGGACACCTGCTGTGGAGAGAGAATCGGTATCTGTTCCAGCTGTTCGCGGGTGGCACTGTTCAGGTCGATGGGATGGCTCTCCAGTTCCGTCAACACCTCAAAGGCTTCCTCCCACCCGCTTACCTCGTCTTCTCCGTCCACCGACTCCTCTACCCACTGCCAGAAAGCGTCCTGCCAGGGCTGCGTCTGCTGCGCCTGCAGCGTTGCGGGCAGCAGGAAGCACAGCACGGACAGACACAGCCGCTGCATCCGGTGTCGGAGGCTTCGGTCGTTGGCTGGACATGATATTTTGCTGTTCACGTTGCAAAATTACAAAAATAATGAGTAACTTTGCACCAAAAGCAAAGGAAAACCATGATGGACGAAGATTTCGATATACGCCGGGAGCAGCTGTCGGCATCGGAAAAAGACTACGAGAACGCCCTCAGACCCCTGTCGTTCGATGATTTCAGCGGACAGAAACAGGTGGTGGACAACCTCCGCGTGTTTGTGGAGGCAGCTAAATACCGGGGCGAGCCGCTTGACCACACCCTGCTGCACGGCCCTCCAGGACTGGGCAAGACCACCCTCTCCAACATCATCGCCAACGAGTTGGGCGTGGGGTTCAAGATTACCAGCGGACCGGTGCTCGACAAACCGGGTGACCTGGCCGGCATCCTCACCTCACTGGAGAAAAACGACGTGCTCTTCATCGACGAGATCCATCGTCTCTCACCCGTGGTGGAGGAGTATCTGTACTCGGCCATGGAGGACTACCGCATTGACATCATGATAGACAAGGGGCCGTCGGCCCGGTCCATCCAGATAGACCTCAACCCCTTTACCCTTGTGGGAGCCACCACACGCAGTGGTCTGCTGACGGCTCCGCTACGCGCCCGCTTCGGCATCAACATGCACCTGCAGTACTACCAGCCCGAGACCCTCCGTCACATCATCACCCGGTCGGCATCCATCCTTGGCGTTCCCATCACGGCGGAGGCAGCGGGAGAGATTGCCGGACGCTCGCGCGGCACGCCACGTATCGCCAATGCCCTGCTGCGCCGCGTGCGCGACTTCGCCCAAGTGCGCGGCAGCGGTCGCATTGACACCGACATCACGCAGGTGGCACTGACGGCTTTGAACATCGACCAGTATGGTCTCGACGAGGTGGACAACCGCCTGCTGCTGACCATCATCGACAAGTTCCGGGGTGGCCCTGTCGGCATCACCACCATCGCCACGGCCATCGGCGAGGATGCCGGAACGGTGGAGGAGGTCTATGAGCCGTTCCTCATCATGGAGGGCTTCATCAAGCGGACACCGCGCGGACGTATGGTCACGGAACTGGCCTACAAGCATTTCGGGCGCAACCCGTACAACGGAAACATCATGGAACCCCAACTCTTTGACGAATGACAGCGATGAAGACAGGAATATTCGTGGGGAGTTTTGACCCCTTTACCATCGGCCACGACAGCATCGTCCGACGCAGCGTCGGACTGTTCGACCGCCTCGTCATCGGGGTGGTGGGCGACCACGTGGGCAAGCCCTATATGCAACCTGCCGAGGAGCGCATGAAGGCCATTGCTGCACTTTATGCCAACGATAGTCGCATCGCGGTGAAACCCTATTATGGTCTGGCGGTGGACTTCGCCCGACAGGAGCACGCCCAGTATATCGTGAAGGGCGTGCGTTCGGTGAAAGACTTCGAGTACGAACGCGAGCAGGCCGACATCAACCGGCAGATTGGTGGTGTGGAGACGATACTGCTCTACAGCGAGCCGCAACTGGCCAGCGTCTCGTCCTCCATGGTGCGCGAGCTACGCCACTTCGGTGCAGACGTGTCGCCTTATCTGCCACAGCAGGGGCAGGGGCAGGATGGCCTAAACAACGAACGAAACAAACATACACGATGATAACATACCAGGCGGAGAACGTGAAGTTCCCGAACATCAAACGCCGTGAGACCACGGCATGGATTCGCAAGGTGGCTGCCTCCTATGGCCGGCGCGTCGGGGAGGTGGGTTATCTCTTCTGCGATGATGAGAAGATTTTAGAGGTGAACCGCGAATACCTGCACCACGACTATTACACCGACATCATCACCTTCGACTATGATGAGGACGACACCATCAGCGGTGACCTCGTCATCTCGCTTGATACGGTGAAGAGCAATGCCGCACTTTTCCATAAGGACTACGACGAGGAACTGCACCGCGTCATTATCCACGGCATCCTCCACCTCTGCGGCATCAACGACAAAGGACCGGGCGAGCGGGAAATCATGGAAGCGGCCGAGAACAAGGCTTTAGCACTACTCTAATAAAGGAAGATGGACAACGACAAGAACCAGATTGTCTGGACAGCCGACGATGTGCGCTATATGCGCCGCTGCATCCAGTTGGCAGAGAACGGACTGCTGTCGGCACGTCCCAACCCGATGGTCGGGGCGGTCATCGTGGCCGACGGCCGCATCATCGGCGAGGGCTATCATGTGCGCTGCGGACAGGGACACGCCGAGGTGAACGCCTTTGCATCGGTGCGCCCGGAGGACGAGGCTCTGCTGCGGCAGGCCACCCTCTACGTGTCCCTGGAGCCGTGTTCCCACTGGGGTAAGACACCGCCCTGTGCCGACCTTATCGTTAATAAAGGAGTGCCGCGCGTGGCAGTGGGTATTGTCGACCCCTTTGCCGAGGTGCAGGGGCGCGGCATCAGGAAGTTGCGTGAGGCTGGCATCCGGGTGGACGTGGGACTGTTGGAAGAGGAGTGCTGGTGGCTGAACCGCCGTTTCTTCACCTTCCATGCCGAACACCGCCCCTATGTCATCTTGAAATGGGCGCAGACGGCCAACGGCTTCATCGACGACCACTTCCGCCCGACGATGATATCCAATGCACAGACCCAGATGCTCTCGCACAAGTTGCGTGCCGAGGAGATGGCCATACTGGTGGGGCACACCACCGCCGAGCGCGACCATCCCGCACTCAATGTGCGCTACTGGAGTGGCCCGTCGCCCAAACGCATCGTACTGACGCACGCACGCCCCCTACCGCAGTTGATGGACGACCTGCACCAACAGGGCATCCAGTCGCTCATCGTGGAGGGCGGCAGAAAGGCGCTGGAGAGTTTTATCGCGGCTGGTCTGTGGGACGAGATCCGTATGGAGCAGTCGCCGCTGACGGTGGGCGATGGCACGCGTGCACCGCAGTTGCCTGCCGCTGTCGCCATGGTCAGTCACCGCTGGTACGGCGACAACACGCTGACGGTCTACCGCAGGTGTACACCGCGTCAGAAGGAAGAAGAGGAATAAGCGTCAGATGACTCCATAGTGGCGCAGTGCCAACAGGATGCCGTCGTCGTCCACACCCGTCGTGGTGTAGGTGGCGGCGGCTTTCAGTTCGGGAATGGCATTGCCCATGGCTATGCCGATGCCGGCCTGCTGGATGATGCTCATGTCGTTGCCCCCGTCACCGAAGGCGATGGTGTGGGCGAGGTCGATGCCCTCCGCCTCGGCCATGGCGAGCAGTCCCTGTCCCTTGTCGGCATCGCGGTTGGTGATGTCGGTAAACTCTGGATGCCAGCGTCCCGATACGCAGTGGGGCAACTGCGGCATCAGCCGTGCCTCGTGTGCGGCATCGAAGAACACAGACAACTGGTAGACGGGTTCCTGTAGGGCCACTTCGAGGGGTGTCTGGTGGTCGATATTGGTGACGGCCAGGTCGTGCTCGAAGATGCGGCTGACACACTCCTTGCTGTTGAACACCACCATGCGCGACTCCACGCAGACGATACAGGCATGGTCATTGCGCTGGCAGTCGTCAAGCACCCGTTCCACATCGTCGGCCTCAATGGGCACGCGGCGCACGGTGCGGTTGCCCACAAAGCAGTGGGCACCGTTGGTGGTGATATAGCCGTCGATGAGGTGCTCGATGGCCTCAAGGTTGTTGAGGATATAGGAGGGACGGCCTGTCGAGATGTAGAGGCGTGCACCATTGGCCTTGGCCTGGGTGAGGGCAAGGATGGTGGAGGGCGGAATCTGGTGGGTCTTGAAACTCACCAGTGTGCCGTCGACATCGAAGAAGAGTGCATATCTGTGATCCATAAGTGTGTTGCCTTGCTGTTGTGGAGATGATAGTTACGGCCTATTTGCGACCGAAGTCGGCAGGCACCTCGCCCCATTTCCCCGTCTCCCATTTGACGATGGGGTTGTTCCAGGTGTGCGTGCGAAGCCATCGTTCGGCGCGCTGGATAATCTGGTAGAGCGGCTCGGTCTGTGGCGTGCGTTCGAGCTTGGTCTTGCACTGCCGCTTCTTCACCCAGAGGATGGCGTTGTAGGAGTCGCTGTAAATGGTCTTCTCGGTCTGCCCAGTCTGCTGCAGGAGTGCCAGAGCATGGACGATGGCCAGGAACTCACCGATGTTGTTCGTGCCCTTCATCGGACCGAAATGGAACACACGCGCCCCTGTGGCCAGGTCGATGGCCTGATATTCCATGGGGCCGGGATTGCCGGAGCAGGCAGCATCCACCGCCCAGGCGTCCGCCGTCACCTCCATGGGCAGCGGCAGCACGGTGTCGTGTCGGTAGTCGGGAGGGTTCTGCATGGTTTACATCCGTTCGGGAACCTCAATGCCCAGCAGTGCCATACCGTTGCGGATAATCTTCGCCACGTTGCGGGCGAGAACCAGACGCACGAGGCGCTTCTCTCCGTCCGGCTCGTTGAGGATGCTGTAGTCGTGGTAGAACTGGTTGAACACCTTGGTCAACTCGTAGCAGTAGTTGGCTATGCCGCTGGGACTGTAGTCCTTGCCGGCCTGTTCCACGGCGACACCATACTCGCTCATCTTTTGGATGAGTTCCGTCTCCTTGTCGGCCAGGGTGACGTTGAGCGGTGCACCGCCAGTGGCCGTTTCGCCAGCCTTGCGCAGGATGCTGCGGATGCGGGCGTAGGTGTACTGGATGAAGGGTCCTGTGTTGCCGTTGAAGTCGATGGACTCCTCGGGGTTGAAGAGCATGTTCTTGCGTGCGTCCACCTTGAGGATGAAGTATTTCAGTGCACCCATACCCACGATGCGAGCTATCTCGTCGCGCTCTGCCTCACTCATGTCGTCGAACTTGCCCAGCTCCTCGCTGGTCTTCCGGGCATCGCCGACCATGAGGGTCATAAGGTCGTCGGCATCCACCACCGTGCCCTCGCGGCTCTTCATCTTGCCGTTGGGCAGTTCCACCATACCGTAGGAGAAATGCACGAGTTCCTTGCCCCACTTGAAGCCGAGGCGGTCGAGTAGGATGGAGAGCACCTGGAAGTGGTAGTTCTGTTCGTTACCCACCACGTAAATCATCTTGTCGATGGGATAGTCCTGGAAGCGCATCTCAGCC
This sequence comes from Vescimonas coprocola, assembly GCA_963620725.1. GTDB lineage: Bacteria > Bacteroidota > Bacteroidia > Bacteroidales > Bacteroidaceae > Prevotella. The sequence continues at coordinate 1,180 of CAVFBU010000020.1, read as the reverse complement.
GTTCCGATGTCTTGGGTCATGTAGACGCTGGTGCCGTCGGAGCGCAACAGGAGCTTCTGGTCAAGACCCTCATTGGTGAGGTCGGCCCACACGGAGTTGTCGGCGTGGCGCTCGAAGAGTCCTTTTTCCAGTCCCTCTTCTACCTTGGCCTTGCCCTTGAGGTAGGTCTCCGACTCATAGTATATCTTGTCGAACGATACGCCCAACTTCCGGTAGGTCTCGTCGAAACCGGCGTACACCCAACTGTTCATCTTCTTCCACAGGGCACGCACCTCGGGGTCGCCCTGTTCCCATTTCACGAGCATCTCGTGCGCCTCCTTGATGAGCGGAGCCTCCTGCTTGGCCTGTTCCTCGTCCATGCCACCCTCCACGAGTTGCTTGACCTCTTCGCGGTAGTGTTTGTCGAAGGCCACGTAGTAGTCGCCGATGAGGTGGTCGCCCTTCTTGCCGCTGCTCTCCGGTGTCTCACCATTGCCCCATTTCTGCCAGGCGAGCATCGACTTGCAGATGTGTATGCCGCGGTCGTTGACGATGTTGGTCTTGACAACGCGGTTGCCGTTGGCCTGCATGATCTGTGCCAGCGACCATCCCAACAGGTTGTTGCGCACATGACCCAGGTGGAGCGGCTTGTTGGTGTTGGGCGAGGAGTATTCTATCATGACCAGCGGACTGTCGTCCGTGGCCTGCCGTTCACCATAGTGTGCGTCGGTATCGATGTCGTTGAGCAGGGCGAGCCATGCTGCCGGTGCCACGACCAAATTGAGAAATCCCTTCACCACGTTGTAGCTGGCCACAGCCTCGCAGTGGTCAGCCAGATACTGTCCGATGTCCTGCGCCGTCTGTTCGGGACTCTTCTTTGAAATCTTTAGGAAGGGGAATACAACGAGGGTCAGGTTGCCCTCAAATTCGCTGCGTGTGTTCTGCAGCTGTATCATCTTCTCGGGCACCTGTTGCCCGTAGAGCGAAGCCACCGCTTCTTGCGTTGATGCAATGATTTGCGTTCCAATATTCATGTCTCAATGTTTTTTCCGCGTGCAAAGGTACGATTAAGCGAGGGAAAAACCAAATTTTGGAGCAGCGAATGTAGAGGGAAAGCTCGCTTTTCCTCTACTGAGTCGCGACAAAATAAGCCGAAGGCAAATTTATTTGAGTTTTTCCGAGCGTGAGTACCTTCGACGCG
>CAVFBU010000019.1:0-30004 GCA_963620725.1 Vescimonas coprocola | reverse complement strand
ACCCCTATGCCAAGATTGAGAATCTTGTATCCTAACCATTAGATGAATCGACCAAGCAGCGAGCGCAATCAAGTTTACTTGAATTGCCGAGTCGCGATGGAGAAAGACCGAAGGTCAACGACCGTGTCGCGATGGAGAAAGACCGAAGGTCTGTCAACCAACTATTCCAAGGTTGTGAGCCCAGCGGAAGCTGGGGGATTCGAACCCCCGGTACGGTAACCCGCACGGCAGTTTAGCAAACTGCTGGTTTCAGCCACTCACCCAAACTTCCTAACCGGTTGTTCTTTGTTAACCTTAGGCGTTTTCTCTCAAACGCGGTGCAAAGGTACTATATATTTTTGAGAACGCCAAATGTTTGAAAAACTTTTTTTATTTTTCTTTCATCTTCTGTATCTCTGGAGCGGATTACGGGACTCGAACCCGCGACCCTCGGCTTGGGAAGCCAATGCTCTACCAACTGAGCTAAATCCGCATGACTCGCTTTTAGGTGTGCGAGACCTGTGCCGCTTTTTAAGGAGACAGGAGCTGGAACGTTTCATTCCAGCTCCTGCACCATAAGAGCCGATAGCCGGACTCGAACCGGCGACCCACGCATTACGAATGCGTTGCTCTACCAACTGAGCCATATCGGCAACACTCAAAGAACCAATGGCTCGTAAGCGGTTGCAAAGGTAGCAATAAAAAATGAAACCGCAAAACTTTTTGTCTATAAACGTTCGTTTTACACGAAAAAAACACAAAAAGGGTGGGACTTCCATGACGAAGTCCCACCCTGATATAGAAGGGAGAAGGGGAAATTAGTCTTCCCAGTTCTCCTGTGTCTTGCGGATATAGGTCTTATACCGCTGCTGCGCCATCTTCTGTGCCTCGGCGAACAGTTCCTCGGCCTCGTTGGGATAAGCCTTCTTGACGGAGAGGTAGCGCACCTCGCCGAGCAGGAAGTCGTGGAAATTCTCCCAGTTCGGTTCCTTGGAGTCGAGCGAGAACGGGTTCTTGCCCTGGGCTGCCAACTCGGGGTTGAAGCGCCACAGGTGCCAGTAGCCGCACTCCACAGCCTTCTTCTCCTCGGCCTGGCTCTTGCCCATGCCTCCCTTGGCCTTCAGACCGTGGTTGATACACGGAGCGTAGGCGATGATGAGCGACGGTCCGTGGTAGGCTTCAGCCTCGCGGATGGCCTTGAGCGTCTGGGCGTGGTCAGCACCCATGGCAATCTGAGCCACATAGACATAGCCGTAGGTGGTGGCAATCATGCCGATGTCCTTCTTCTTGATGCGCTTGCCCTGTGCAGCAAACTGTGCGATGGCACCGAGTGGCGTGGCCTTCGAAGCCTGACCGCCCGTGTTGGAGTACACCTCCGTGTCGAGCACGAGGATGTTGACGTCCTCGCCGCTGGCAATCACGTGGTCGAGACCGCCGTAGCCGATGTCGTAGGAAGCACCGTCGCCACCGATAATCCACTGGCTGCGCTTCACGAGGTAGTGGTCGAGCGTCTGCAGCTCCTTGCAGGTGTCGCAGCCGGCAGCAGCACCACCCTTGATGCACTCGCGCAGCTTCGGAGCAATCTCCTTCGTCTTGTCGGCATCGTCCTTGTTGTCAATCCACTCCTGGGCAAGAGCCTTGAAGTCGGCAGGAGCACTCTCGCTGGCGATGACCTCGCCGAGCAGCAGTGCCACGCGCTCCTTCATCTTCTTGTTACCCAGCGTCATACCGAGACCGAACTCGCAGAAGTCTTCGAACAGTGAGTTGTTGAAGACAGGGCCTTGACCCTTCTCGTTCTTGGTGTACGGTGTGGAGGGGATGGAGGCCGAGTAGATGGACGAGCAACCCGTGGCGTTGGCAATCATCTGACGGTCGCCGAAGAGTTGTGAAATCAGCTTCACGTACGGAGTCTCGCCGCAGCCGGAGCAGGCACCGGAGAACTCGAAGAGCGGCTGTGCGAACTGCGAGTTCTTGACGTTGCTCTTGATGTCCACGAGGTCCTGCTTGGACTTCACGTCCTTCACGAGCTTCTCCCAGTTGCGGGCTTCCTGCTTCATGTCCTCGGTGTCGGGGTTGAACGGAGCCATGGTGAGCGCCTTGCCGAGTTTCGGGTTGCCCGGGCAGATGTCGGCACAGTTGCCGCAGCCCAGACAGTCGAGCACGGAGGTCTCGATGCGGAAGTGCATACCCTTCATGGCTGCCGGAGCCTTCATCTCGATGGTCTTGAAGTCGGAGCCGAAGCCTTCCAGTTCCTCGTCGGTGAGCACGAACGGGCGGATGGCAGCGTGAGGACAGATGTAAGCACACTGGTTACACTGGATACAGTTGTCGGGATTCCATACCGGCACGAAGGCCTCTACGCCGCGCTTCTCGTAGGCAGCGGTGCCCACCTGCCAAGAGCCGTCGGTTGTGCCGTGCTTGACAAAGTCGTTGACGGTCAGCAGGTCGCCGGCCTGTGCATTGATGGGGCGCACCAGTTCCTTGACGAAAGCGGGAGCGTCGTCCTGCTTCTCTGCATCGTCGGGCAGGTTGGCCCATGCGGGGTCTACCTCGAACTTCTTGTATTCACCGCCACGATCCACGGCAGCGTAGTTCTTGTCGACCACGTCCTGTCCCTTGGAACCATAGGATTTCACGATGGCTTCCTTCATCTTGTCCACGGCCAGCTCCACGGGAATCACGCCGGTGATGCGGAAGAATGCCGACTGGAGGATGGTGTTGGTGCGGTTGCCCAGTCCAATCTCCTGTGCGATCTTGGTGGCATTGATGGTATAGACGGTGATGTTGTTCTGTGCGAAATAACGCTTTACCTTGTTGGGCATGAAGTTGGCCAGTTCCTCTCCCTCGAAGATGGTGTTCAGCAGGAAAGTACCATTCTTCTGCAGGCCGCGCGTCACATCATACATATGGAGGTATGCCTGTACGTGGCAAGCCACGAAGTTCGGCGTGGTCACCAGATAGGTAGAGCGGATGGGCGTGTCGCCGAAACGCAGGTGTGAGCAGGTGAAGCCACCCGACTTCTTCGAGTCGTAGGAGAAGTAAGCCTGGCAGTATTTGTCGGTGTTGTTGCCGATAATCTTCACGGAGTTCTTGTTAGCACCTACCGTACCGTCAGCTCCGAGACCGTAGAACTTAGCCTGGAACATACCGTCGCCACCCAGTGCAATCTCCTCGACAGCAGGCAGCGAGGTGAAAGTCACATCGTCCACGATGCCCACGGTGAAATGGTTCTTGGGTTCGGGCATGGCGAGGTTGTTGAACACGGAGATGATCTTGGCAGGAGTCACGTCTGCCGAGCCGAGACCGTAGCGTCCACCAACGATGAGCGGACGGTTCTCCTGCTCGTAGAAGGCTGCCTTCACGTCGAGGTACAGCGGCTCTCCGTCAGCTCCCGGCTCCTTGGTGCGGTCGAGCACGGCGATGCGCTTCACGCTCTTGGGCACTGCGGCAAGCAGATGCTTCACGGAGAAGGGGCGGTAGAGGTGTACACTGATCATGCCGACCTTCTGGCCGTTGGCGTTCAGATAGTCGATGGCCTCGCGGGCAGCATCGGTGGCGGAACCCATGAGGATAATCATGCGGTCTGCATCCGCTGCACCATAGTAGGAGAACAGGTGGTACTCGCGACCCGTAATCTTGGAAATCTCACCCAGGTATTTCTCCACCACCTCGGGCACTGAGTCATAGTGGCTGTTGCAAGCCTCGCGGTGGGTGAAGAACGTCTCGGGGTTCTCGGCCGTACCGCGTGTGACAGGACGCTCCGGGCTCATGGCGCGGTCGCGGAAGCGCTTGATATACTCCTCCTTGACCAGCGGACGGATGTCTTCTTGATCCATCATCTCAATCTTATGATACTCGTGGGAGGTGCGGAAGCCGTCGAAGAAGTTGACGAAAGGCACACAGGTTTCAAGCGTGGCGAGGTGGGCAACGGCGGTCATGTCCATCACCTCCTGCACCGAACCTTCGCAGAGCATGGCAAAACCCGTTTGGCGGCAAGCCATCACGTCCTGGTGGTCGCCGAAGATACACAGCGAGTGGGAGGCCAGCGTACGGGCGGAAACGTCGAACACGCAGGGAATCAGCTCACCGGCAATCTTGTACATGTTTGGAATCATCAGGAGCAGACCCTGTGAAGCGGTGAAGGTCGTGGTGAGTGCACCGGCCTGGAGAGAGCCGTGGACAGCACCGGCGGCACCAGCTTCAGACTGCATTTCCTGCACAGAAACGTTCTGTCCCCAGAGGTTCTTGCGACCACGGGCTGCCCATTCGTCTACGTGTTCAGCCATGGGGGACGACGGCGTGATGGGGTAGATAGCGGCTACCTCCGAGAACATATAGCTCACGTGAGCTGCTGCCTCGTTACCATCACAAGTGATAAATTTCTTTTCTTTTGCCATTGTGTTAAGAGTATTAAATGATAAACTTTGATTATGTTTAGTAGAGGAATCCCAGAAGCCATAGCGGTATCTGGTTGTCCCTTCCGATTTCTGTATTGTAGCGGGCGTAGATGGTGTCGGGCGAGTTGCGAGTCTTGGTCGTGGCCTTTGCGTCGCAGATGCGGAACTTTAGGTGGTTGTCCACGATAAACTGCGAGTCGCGCGCGCCCTGGTTCACCTTGTGGTCTTTCCACAACGAGTTGACGAAGAAGGTCTCCATGGCATGCTGTTTCTCCACGTGGATGGGGTAGATGGCGTAGAGCAGGTTGGAGTTGTGGAGCATGATTTTCGTCGGCTTCTTGGGAAATTCCTGTCCGAGGGGATAAATCATGTTGAGCAGGCGTGCGTCGGCCAGGTATTTCACGTAGTTCATCACCGTGGCGCGACTGGTCTCAATCTTGCTGGCCAGCTGGCTGACGTTCGGAGCCTTTGGGCCTTCTTCTGCTAAAAGGTAGAAGAGCTGCTTGATTTTGGACAGGTATTTCAGTTCTATCTGTTTGATAAGCAGGATGTCCACCTCCGTCATCATATTCATGGTCTTCAGCAGGTTTTCCGAATAGTTGCGCTGCTCCTGAAAGAAGGGGTAGAAGCCGTGGTGGATATAGTTTTGGAAATGGCTGTTGGGAGATACCTTGGGCAGAATTTCCTTGACGATGTGCTCGTGGTTCTTCAGAATCTCTTCGAGCGTATAGGGACGGAAATGGTTGCCTGTCATCAGATTAACGAACTCCCGGAAGGAAAACCCTCGGAGGTTGTAGCTCTTCACGATACCGCCAAGTTCCGGGTTTTCCTCTTTCAGACGCATGACACTGGACCCTGTGAAGACAATCTTCAGTCCTGGGTGCTGGTCGTAGCACCGGCGAAGCTCTTCCGACCAGTTCGGCTGTTTGAACACCTGGTCTATCAGCAACACGCGTCCACCCTTGTGGTAGAACTCCCCGGCAAAGTCGGCAATGCCCCGTTCCTGAAAGTAGAAGTTGTTCATGTTGATGTAGAGACACTGCCGGTCTTGAATGTCGAAATGCTCCTTCGCGTATTGGAGCAGGAAGGTGGTCTTTCCGACACCGCGTGTGCCCTTGATGCCTATCAAGCGGTCATTCCAGTTGATTTCGTCCATTAGGACTCTACGGACAGGGGCGTTCGTATGCTCAACCAAATAGCGATGTGTACGAAAGAATGCTTCCATTGAAAAGCGCTTTTGTCTTAAAACACGTGCAAAGTTAATCATTTATTTGAAATTTGCAAACTCTATGTTGCAAAATCTCAAAAAAAATACGTAATTTTGCATCCGAAACAAACTGTTATGTGTACTTTCCGCATTTTCAATCCTGAACATGAAATAGCGTTGGCCAACAACCAAATGCATTTCACTGCTCCGAAGGCGGGGCGTGTCCTGCGTGCAGACGTGGGATTCCTGCCCGTATTTTGGGCAAAAGAAGGTGATAGGATTGTTGTTGACGATGTGGAACGTAGTCGTCGGACACTGGATGCTTTTCTGGTGCAACAGGACTGGTGGCTGCATGATGTCTGTCAGTGTGCGGCAGCAGGAACGCTTACCGCAGACCGGCTGCCGGCATCCGCCCAGCAACCCGAAGCGGTTGACCCGTGGGGGTGGGACTTGGCGGTATGGCACAGACTCCTGCAGATGGGGGTTTCCTCGTCGGTAATGCCTTCCGTAGCGTCTCTGCAGCGCATCCGCGAATTGGCTCACCGGCGCACGGCCGCTCGCTTGCTCCGTATGCTCTCCATACCGGGAACAACGGGAATGGCACACGAATGTCGGACGGTTGACGAGGTAGAGACGTTGCTCCGTCATTATGGTCATCTCGTGGTGAAGGCACCGTGGTCGTCGAGTGGGAGGGGTGTACGCTTTCTTTCTGCGCTCCGTCCCCTCAGTCTCCAGCAACGCGGTTGGATTTGTCACATACTGGAGCAACAGGAGTCCATCATGGCCGAACCCTATTATAATAAGGTGAAGGATTTAGCGATGGAGTTTACGGTGCTTCCCGATGGGAAGGTCGTCTACGACGGCTTGTCGCTCTTCCACACCGAACAAACGGCCTATGTAGGCAATGTGTTGGCTTCGGAAGAGGTTAAGCGGCGGATGATAAGTGGTTTTGTATCAGAGGTGTTGCTTCAAGATATTCAAGAACGGATTTGTTCCAGTCTCCCCGGGATATTGGATGGAGGCTACCAAGGACCATTGGGCATTGACATGATGGTGGTGAGGGATGAGCAAGGGAAGATGCTGCTGCATCCCTGTGTGGAGATGAACCTGCGGCGCACCATGGGGCACGTGGCTTTGTCGCTCTCTCCCCGTCATGGTGAACGGACGGCACTGATGCAGATTGTCTACGATAAACATTATGAACTAAAAATAATCAATCAACAAACAAAACTACAAAAATGAAAAGAAAAACTATTCTATTCATGCTGTCGCTGCTGACAGTCAGCAGTTATGCACAGTACAAATCACAGGTGTGGTCGCCGGACAATGGGGACGGCACCTACACGAATCCCGTCATCAATGCCGACTACAGCGACCCCGATGTCTGCGTGGGAGCCAGTGGCGAGGACTACTATATGACGGCTTCCAGTTTCCAGTGTATTCCAGGTCTGCCTATCCTGCACTCCAAGGATCTTGTCAACTGGCAGTTGATAGGTCATGCGGTCAAGGAACTGGAACCAAAACAGGTGTTTGACCAACCGGCTCACGGCTGCGGAATATGGGCACCGTCCATCCGCTACCATCAGGGCGAGTATTATATCTATTGGGGCGACCCCGACTTCGGCGTTTTTATGGTCAAGACCAAAGACCCCGCTGGCGAATGGTCAAAACCCGTCTGCGTGATAGCGGGAAAGGGTATGATAGACACCACACCGCTGTGGGATGAGGATGGCCGTTGCTATCTGGTCAACGGATGGGCTAATTCGAGGGCTAAGTTTGCCTCGGTTATCTGTGTCCGCGAACTCTCTGCTGACGGCACTCGTGCCATCGGCAATCCCGTCATCGTGTTTGACGGCAACGGCAACAAGAACCACACCTGCGAAGGACCTAAGTTCTACAAGCGTGACGGCTGGTACTGGATTCTCTGCCCCGCAGGCGGTGTTTCCTCCGGCTTCCAACTGGCACTGCGCAGCAAGTCGCCGTATGGCCCTTATGAGCATAAAGTCGTGCTTGCACAGGGTAAGACGAACATCAACGGCCCTCATCAAGGCGGTTGGGTGCACACGAAATACGGTGAGGACTGGTTCATGCACTTCCAGGACAAGGGGGCTTACGGACGTGTGGTACATCTGAACCCGGTGGACTGGTCGACAGGATGGCCCGTCATGGGCAAGAAAGGCGAGCCCGTCACCACCTATACGAAGCCCAAGTCGTCGTCGACCTTGATAGTCAATCCCGTAGAGAGTGACGAATTCAACAGTCCCGAGCTTGGTCTCCAGTGGCAATGGCAGGCCAACTATCACCAGTTTTTCGGAATGCCTACCGCGTTTGGTTCGATGCGCCTATACACCCACAAGTTGGAGGAGGGTGCGAAGAGCCTGTGGAACGTGCCCAATATGTTGCTGCAGAAGACCCCTGCCGACCGTTTCACCGCAACGACAAAGGTGCGGTTTACGTCAAAGGCTGACGGCCAGTTTGGCGGTCTTATCATGATGGGACTCGACTATTCTGCGTTGGTGGTAAAGCGTGTCGGCAACACCTTCCAGCTGTTGCAGATGACGTGCAAGGCGGCAGACAAGGGCAAGGCACAAACAGAGACACTGATTGCCACGCTCCAGCCGACGGCTGTTGACAAAACGCAATACAGACCCGGCATCCACGAGGATATTTATCTCCGTATGACCGTCAATGACGGAACGATGCAGTTCTCATGGAGCAAGAACGGCAAGAAATTCAACGACTGCGGTGAACCGTTCACGATGCGCGAGGGCAAGTGGATTGGTGCCAAGGTCGGCTTTGTGTCAGCGGAAACAAATCCTGCGGTAGACAAGGGATGGGTGGAAGCCGACTGGATTCGCTTCACCAAGTAATACGCCAGTCTCTCAGATACGGATTGCTGCGCAGTTCGCTGCCCATGGTGGTCTGAGGCCCATGTCCACAGTACACCGTAGTGTCGGCGGGGAGCTTGCGCAGCAATTTCATACTTTCTGCCATCTGGCTGTCGCTGCCTCCGGGAAGGTCCGTGCGTCCGGCACTCAGTTTGAAAAGCGTGTCGCCAGTGAATGCCACGTGCTCCGCTTCGCAATAGAACACGCACGAGCCGGGCGTGTGTCCCGGTGTGTGGAGGATGGTAAAGGTGTGAGTTCCGAAGCTGACGGTGTCTCCGTCTGCGAAGCAATGTCCGACAGGGGCTGTCGTATCCGGAAGTGTCAGTCCCATCATAGACGATGCCTGCAGCGCGAGATGCTCCACCAACACCTGGTCCTCTGTCATCAGCTCCACCTTTAGGCCAAAGGTGTCAAAGAGCTGGCGGTTGCCAAGGTTGTGGTCAAAATGGCCGTGCGTGGCCAGAAGATGAACGGGGGTGAGATGATGGTCGTGGATGAATTGCGCAATGGCCGTGTGCTCCTCGGGATAGAAGGCTCCGCAGTCTACAATGACACATTCCTGTGTCTCGTCGTGAACGACATAACAGTTTTCCTGCAGCATATTGCAGGTGAAGCGTTGGATGTTCAGCATGGCAGATAAATGATGTATTTCTCCTTAAACCATTCCTCGCTGAAGAAGGAACTGATGGCGGTGGTTTCCACAATATTGTGGAACGGCTTGGTCTCCTCTTCCAGACGACCACCCTTAAGGCAGATGATACCATTGGGGAGTCCGTTGTGTTGTTTCCGACTGATGTTTTTCCGAGCAATGCGGTATAAGTCGGGTAGCGGCATCACGGCACGGCTTACCACGAAATCATACGTTCCCTTTTCCTCTTCGCCCCGAAGATGGGTGGGGTGGCAATTGGTCAGTCCGATATGCTGGCACACCTCCTGTGCCACCATGACTTTCTTTCCTGTTCCGTCAATGAGTTTGAACTCGCACTCTGGAAACAGGATGGCCAGTGGAATCCCAGGAAAGCCGCCACCTGTACCGAAATCAAGCACGCGTGTGGATGGTGTGAAACGCACCAGTTTCCCGATGGCCATGGCGTGGAGCACATGGTGTTCATAGAGGTTGTCGATGTCCTTGCGCGAGATGACGTTGATTTTGGTGTTCCACTCACGGTAGAGCGGACCGAGTGCTTCCAGCTGTTCCTGCTGTCGCGGTGTGAGTTCCGGGAAATATTTGCAGATACTGTCTATCATGATGTATTATAGGATAAATATTCGTTATTTGTTTCTCATCATGTGCAAAGTTAAGCATTTTTTTATGGAATTGTTTGCATAATTGGCAAAAATGTTATACTTTTGCAGGCGATAAGACAAAAATGAAAGAAATATGTTGAATGGTAACGTGTTTTTTTACGGCTTTTATTTCTACTTTACAGTGCCCTGTGAAGCGGATGGCCGTTGCATGAGATAAACAACAACGAACAATATAAAGGGTCCCGCTTCACTGACAAGTGAAAGCGGGATTTCTTTTTAAACAGAAAGACAGAACAGAAAGCATGAAAAGAATAGCCATACAAGGCATCATCGGATCGTTCCATGATATTGCCGCCCATCAGTATTTTGAAGGTGACCAGATACAACTCATCTGTTGTTCTACGTTTGAGGAGGTGTTTGACCAGATGAGGCAGGACCCGACGGTCATCGGAATGACTGCCATAGAGAACACGATAGCCGGGTCGTTGCTCCACAACTATGAACTGCTCCGTGCCTCGGGAACGACGGTGGTGGGGGAACACAAACTACACATCTCCCATTGTATCTGCTGTCTGCCGGAAGACTCCTGGGACAGTATTACGGAAGTACATTCCCATCCCGTGGCACTGATGCAGTGCAGGCAGTTTCTGGCGCAACATCCAAGCCTTAAAAATGTGGAAGGGGAGGACACGGCAGGAAGTGCCCGACACATTATGGAAAACCAGTGCCGGGGCTGGGCGGCGATTTGTAGTGTGGAGGCAGCACAGCTGTACGGCATGAAGATTCTGGAAAATCATATAGAAGACAATAAACACAATTTCACGAGGTTCCTCGTCACCTGTCAGCCGCAGAAGGCTGATTTCCTACGTCCGCTGGAGAAGGCCAACAAGGCCAGTCTTGTGTTCTCGCTGCCTCACGAAGAAGGCTCGCTGTCGCAGGTGTTGAGCATCCTGTCGTTCTATAAGATTAATCTCACGAAAATCCAGTCATTGCCCATCATCGGACACGAATGGGAATACCTCTTCTATGTGGATGTGGCTTACGACAATCTGACCCGTTACCGCCAGTCGGTAGATGCCATCGTGCCGCTGACCAAGGAGCTGACTATTTTAGGGGAGTATTACGGCAACTGACACCTCGGTAATAAAAACTAAACGGATACCTTATTATTATAGCAACAGAAAAAGATGAATACAATGATACAACCGGCAGACCGGCTTTCGCTCGTCAGCGAATACTATTTCAGTAGGAAGCTCAAGGAGGTGGCCGCACTGAACGAACAGAGGAAGGACATCATCAGTCTCGCCATAGGAAGTCCAGATATGCCTCCATCGGAGCAAACCATATCTAAACTGTGTGAGGTGGCGCGGCGACCTGATGCGCACGGCTACCAGCCCACTATGGGTACGCCAGAACTGCGGCAGGCGATGGCGCGGTTCTACAAGCGTTGGTACGATGTAGATCTCGACCCAGGAAAAGAGATATTACCCCTCATCGGTTCGAAGGAAGGCATCCTGCATGTGACGCTCGCCTTTGTCAACCCCGGCGACGAGGTGCTGGTGCCCAATCCCGGCTATCCCACCTATACGTCGTTGAGCCGGCTGCTGGGAGCTAAGGTGGTAAACTACAATCTTCTGGAGAATAATGGTTGGCAACCCGACTTTGACGAGTTGGAGCAGATGGATCTCAGTAGGGTGAAGTTGATGTGGACAAACTATCCCAATATGCCGACGGGCGGCAATGCCCAGCGCGAAACGTATAGATGGCTGGTTGACTTCGCCCAAAAGCACCATATCGTAGTGGTAAACGATAATCCTTATTCGTTTATCCTCAACGAAGAACACCGCTCACTCTTACAGGTGGAAGGGGCAAAGGAATGTTGCATAGAACTCAATTCGATGTCAAAATCACACAATATGCCAGGATGGCGTGTGGGAATGTGTGCTACGAATGCCACCTTCATCTCGTGGATATTAAAGGTGAAGAGCAACATTGACAGCGGAACATTCCGGGGATTGCAACTGGCGGCAGCCGAGGCTTATGACAACAGTGACGAATGGCATCGAGAAGCCAATATCAATACGTATCGCCGTCGCCGACATTGGGCCGAACGCATCATGGAAACACTGCACTGCAGCTATGATTCCAGTCAGGTGGGGATGTTTCTCTGGGGACGGATACCCCAGCAGTATGCCGATGCAGAACAACTCACGGAACAGTTGCTCCACGAGGCTCGCGTATTCATCACTCCGGGATTCATCTTCGGCTCCCAAGGACAACGTTATATACGTATTTCGCTCTGTGCGAAAGAAGACAAACTGGAGGAAGCTCTGCGTCGTATTGAAGACATGATGGGAAGAAAGACCACTGTCATGTAGGATATGAACAGGAAAAAATGAAAACAAGATAAACAATATAAACACATCGTATTATTATTATTATGGAACTGGAATTAGAACCCCTGAAACTGCCGAGTGACAATGAACGACCTTTCGTCATTGCCGGACCATGCAGTGCTGAAACCGAGCAACAAGTGATGACGACCGCACGTCAGCTGGCCAACTACGGTTGCCATATGTTCCGTGCTGGAATATGGAAACCACGGACGAAGCCCGGTGGATTTGAAGGGAATGGCGAGAAGGCACTGCCTTGGATGCAGCAGGTCAAAAAGGAAACGGGGATGTTAACTGCCACGGAGGTGGCCACACCGGAACATGTGGAGCTGGCTCTAAAGTACGGCATTGACGTGCTCTGGGTCGGTGCGCGCACGACGGCCAATCCCTTTGCCATGCAGGCACTCGCCGATTCGCTGAAGGGCATTGATGTTCCTATACTGGTGAAGAACCCAACCAACCCCGACCTGGAGCTGTGGATCGGTGCTCTGGAACGTCTGAACCTTGCCGGCGTGAAGCGTCTTGGGGCTATTCATCGCGGCTTCTCCTCCTATGATAACAAGATTTACCGCAATCTCCCGATGTGGCAGATTCCCATTGAACTGCACCGGCGCATCCCCGAGCTACCTATTGTCAATGACCCGAGCCACATTGGCGGACGCAGGGAACTCATCGCACCGCTCTGCCAGCAGGCTATGGATTTGGGTTTCAGCGGACTGATTGTCGAGAGCCACTGCGATCCAGACAAGGCGTGGAGTGATGCGAAGCAGCAGGTTACACCCGATGTGCTTGACTACATCCTCTCGCTGTTAGTTATCCGCGACGAAGCCATCAGTACGGAGGGCATTGTGCAGTTGCGCAAGCAGATTGACGAAATCGACAACCAGCTGATGGAACTGCTCTCCAAACGTATGCGTGTCTGCCGCGAGATTGGTTACTACAAGAAGGAACACAATATGACCGTATTACAAACCTCGCGCTACAACGAGATCCTTGACAAACGTGGGGCACAGGGCGCGCTCTGTGGAATGTCCTCTGACTTTGTGGCCAAGGTGTTTGAAGGCATTCATGAGGTATCGGTAAGACAACAAATGGAAATCATCAACAAATAATGAAGATACTTGTATTAGGAGCAGGAAAGATGGGGAGTTTCTTTATCGACCTGCTGAGCTTCGACCACGAAGTGGGCGTTTATGAGAAGGATGCCAGGCGGATGCGTTTTACCTATAACTGCCAGCGTTTTTCCGACGTGGAGGAAATCCGGCAGTTCGCTCCCGATTTGGTTATCAATGCCGTAACGGTGAAATATACCATTGCCGCCTTTGAGGAAGTGCTGCCCTTCCTGCCCAAGGAATGTATTATCAGCGATATAGCGTCTGTGAAGACGGGGCTGAAGGACTTCTATGACAAGGCCGGACATCCTTTTGTCTCCACCCATCCCATGTTTGGCCCCACCTTTGCCAACCTGCAGCAGCTGTCGGAAGAAAATGCCATCATCATCAATGAGGGCGACTACATGGGGCGCATCTTTTTCAAGGACCTTTATCAGAAACTGGACTTGAATATCTACGAATATTCCTTTGACGAACACGACAGGACAGTGGCGTATTCCCTCTCAATACCCTTCGTCTCTACCTTCGTCTTTGCGGCTGTCATGAAGCATCAGGATGCACCGGGAACGACCTTCAAACGACACATGCGCATTGCCAAAGGGGTGCTCAACGAAGACGATTTCCTTTTGCAGGAGGTGCTCTTCAACCCGTACACGCACGATCAGGTGTCACAAATTCGTACGGAACTGAAACAACTGCTTGAGATTATTGACAACCGCGATGCGCAAGGAATGAAGGACTATCTCACCAAGATTAGGAACAACGTGCGCCAGGATATTGACGTTAAATAGCCCTGTCTTCAAGGAAGGTGAGTTCGGCTTCAAGCATGGACAGGCAAGGCATGGAGTAGCCGTGCCCTGCCGCCTCGCTGATGGGACGGCGGTAGAGATATTCTATCTCCATGGGGCGGTGGAAATCATAGTCCAGCTTCATCGAGGGAGAGTAGGGTGGCATCTGCAGCGTCATCTTAATCATCTTGTCCGCAAATGTGTCGTCTATGTTCGTAACACCGCAGGCTCTGGCAGCCCCAATCACCTCCAGCATCTGGCGGTGGATGAGTTCCCGGGTGTGAGGGTGGTTCAGCAACAGGTCTGTTTGGGTGTTGAGTGCCACGGTCATTCCGTTGAAGGGCATATTCCATACGGCCTTTTTCCAACGTGCCTCGTGGTATTCAGCGTGACACGCTGGAATACCTGCCTGTTCGAAGTCGCTGAGGATTTCGGAGAAACGGCCTTCGTCCCGACAACTGTAAGGGGCGAGATTGATGCGGCCAAGGCTCTGATGGTTGATGTGTCCGGCACGGGTCTTTGCTGAGCAAATGAAAGCCAGTCCCGCCACCAGTTGGGTGTCGGGAAACATTTGCTGCACATCGTGTTCTACGCCGATTCCGTTTTGAATGAGTACGACGATGGTGTCCTTTTTCAGAAGCGGAGGCAACAGGGTGGGGAGCTGGTGGTTGTTGATGGTTTTCAGTCCAACGATAACCACGTCACATTCCGGCATCTTTTGCGTGTCGTCATAAACATTAAGGTTGTCAAGGTGGAACGACCCATTGCAGGAGTCCACCTGTAGACCATTCTCACGGACGTAGTCGTAGTCGCTGTGCAACAGGAAGTGAACTTCCTTTCCGCTCTGAACCAAGCGCGCTCCATAGTAGCCGCCTATGGCTCCCGTTCCTATAATTGCGTATTTCATAGTGGTGATTTTATTTCTGAATGTCATTTAGAGTTGTAAGCAAGCGGTGAACGTATCAGGAGAGGTGGCTGGGTAAGCGACGGGCTGTCGGAACAGTCCGAACAGTGCACTGCCACTGCCGCTCATGGCTGCATAGACAGCTCCCATGTCGTAGAGCTGCGACTTGACGGAGGCCAGTTGTGGATGAGCCATAAAGACGCTCTGTTCAAAATCGTTGACCAGCAAGTCTCTCCATGTCTCCACGGGTTGTTTGACAATATCGAGGCAGCAACGGTCGGGCTGATGAGGCTCAACGTGGGCGAAAGCCTCGCGTGTGGGAACGGGAATGTTCGGACGCACCACGCACAGATACCATCCTTTCAGACTGAGTGACAGGGGGCGGAGCTGCTCACCGATTCCCTCTGCATAGGCCGGTTGGTTGAGAATGAAGAACGGACAATCCGCTCCCAGTCGGGCGGCGCGCTCGATGAGTTGGGATTCGGTCAACTGTAGTCCAGCTATTTGGTTGAGTAGGCTGAGCATGGCCGCACAGTCGCTTGACCCACCGCCCATTCCTGCCTGCGTGGGAATGCCCTTGTAGAGATGGGCGTGAAGACGGGGCAGTGCCGGAAACTCCTCCTTCATCATCTTGTAGGCACGGACGACAAGGTTGCGTTGCTCGTCGCCCTCGATGTTGATTCCCGTGACCTTCAGGTCGCACGCTGTCGTCGAAGGAAAGGCTTCGTGCATTTCAGTCACTTCGAGCACGTCCATAATGGGCACTGGATAGAACACCGTCTGAAGATTATGATAACCGTCTGGACGGCGTTCCACGACGTTGAGACCTAAATTGATCTTTGCTGCAGGAAAGGCAATCTCCGAATGTTGCATCGCTTAGAAATCCGTATGTTTGGGTTCTTCGGCCGATTGGGGGTGTGTCGGTAGTGGCTGTTGGTTGCCTTCTGACGCAGGAGGAGTCGGAACAGGTTCATCCTGCATCGTCTCATCGGATAGTTTCAACTCCATGTTCTGGATGCTGTCATTGGCAATGGAGTCTGAGTCGGCAGGCTCTTTGAAATACCCGCTGCAGTCGTACATCTGCAGGGTGATGTCTGCATCACGGGGTTTTCCAAACTTGGCACGATATTCCTTGAAGGAAGAGTCGCCCAGTACTTGCTCCAAAAAGTCGCCGCAGACGGGGAGTGCAGTCTTGCTACCTTGCCCTAATGCGCCTGTGCGGAAATGGATGCAACGGTATTCTCCGCCAACCCATGCTCCCACCACCAGTCGGGGAGATACTCCCACGAACCATGCGTCTGAATGGTTGTTGGAGGTTCCGGTCTTTCCGCCGAAATCCGTATTGCGAGCAAACTGGTTGGTCCAGCGTCCCAAAGCAGAACTGGTGCCTTGCATTCCGCCTTGCAGCAATTGCTGTACGAGATAGGCACTCTTGTAGGTCAGCACCTGTTTTTCCTCTTCGGGAGCGGTGTAGATTTCCTTGCCGTCACGGTCTACGATGCGAGTGACGAGTACGGGATTGTGGTATTTCCCGTTGTTCACGGGTGTGCAGTAGGCATTGACCAGTTCCAGCAGGTTGACGTCGCTGCTGCCCAAGGCCAGCGAAGGTGTCGCGTCAAGCTTGCTTCTGATACCCATATCGTGGGCTGTCTTGACAATATTCGGAATACCACACTCCTGTCCTAACTTGACAGCCACGGAGTTGATACTCATGGCAAAGGCCTGTTTCAGTGTTACATCAACTCCCGAGAATGTGCCATTGGCATTGGTGGGAGCCCACAGCACCTCTTTCTTCTGCCGACTGTCATAAACCTTCATGGAGAAATAGGAGTCTTCGCGCGTGTCGCACGGCGTAATACCTTGGTTCATGGCTTCCGCATAGACAAAGAGTTTGAAGGTAGAGCCTGGCTGTCGCATGGCTTTTACCTTGTCGTATTTCCAGGTCTTGAAATCCAGGTCGCCCACCCAAGCCTTCACGTGACCTGTCTGAGGCTCTATAGCCACAAAGCCGCAGTGCATGAAGCGCTCCATGTAGCGGATGGAGTCCAGTGTGGAGATGTTTTTCTTGATAGAACCTTTCTCATAGTCGAAGAGCTTGACAGGGTGGGGCAGGTTGAGATAGTAGTCAATGGAGTCGGGGTTGTTGTCATAGCGGTTGCAGAGGTACTTGTAGTAGGGCAATTTCTTCGCCAAGTCCTCGATGAAACCGGGAATCTCCCGATGACGCTCATCCTGCCAGGGGTTCTGTCCCGCCCAATGGTTGTTGAAATTACGCTGGATGATGCGCATCTGCCGCTTGACCGCCCGTTCAGCATATTTCTGCATCCGTGTGTCTACGGTGGTGTAAATCTTCAGGCCGTCCTTATAGAGGTCAATGCCGTTGTCTTTGCACCAGTCGTGCAGTTCATCGGCCACGGCCTCACGGAAATACTGCGCCTGTCCGTCGTAGTTGTTTTCCACGCTATAGTCCAGTTGTATCGGTTTTTTCGACAGCGTGTCGTAGGCTTCGCGGGTAAGGTCTTTGTGTCGACACATATTATCCAACACCACGTTGCGGCGTTTGAACGAGTTGTCGGGATTGATTCGCGGATTGTAATAGGTGGTGGCCTTGAGCAAGCCTACCAGGATGGCCGCCTGTTCTGGGGTCAGTTCCTTCGGTGTCGTTCCGAAGTAGGTTTTCGCAGCGGTCTTGATCCCATACGCGTTGGAGCCGAAATCCACCGTGTTGGCGTACATGGTGAGAATATCCTTCTTGTCGAAAAACAGTTCTATCTTCACGGCTGTTATCCACTCCTTACTTTTCATGATGAGCAGTTTCAAGCCCGGAATTTTCCCCAGCAGTCCCGTGGAATATTCTGTGCGGACACGGAACATATTCTTTACCAGCTGTTGGGTGATGGTCGAAGCACCGCGTGCATCGTGGTGCACCACAAAATCCTTGGCGGCAGCAAACACACCTTGGAAGTCTATGCCGAAATGGTGGTAGAAACGCTCGTCTTCGGTGTCGATAAGGGCTTTCCAAAAGACGGGGTTTATCTCCTCATAGGTTACCGGTGTGCGGTTCTCGCTGAAATATTTTCCTATCATCACGCCGTCGGCGCTGTACAATTCGGAAGCCTGTGTCGTCTTGGGGTGCATGATGGCACTCAATGACGGCGACTTGCCGAAGAGCCAGAGGAAATTGATGTCTACCATGAAGAGGTAGAAGACGAAAAATACCACGAAGGAGGCCAGTCCTATACCGCCCTTCACGTACCATGTACGTCCTTGATACAGGCTCTTGTACCACAGCCACGTCTTCTTGAGCCACTGGCGTCCTTTTGCTGCAAGCTCAATGATTTTTTCTTTCATAGACTATCTATAAATTTCAAAATGTCTTTTTCCTGTTCGGGACAGAACCATTTCATCGTTTCGTCTCGTTTGTACCATGTCAGTTGTTTGCGGGCGTAACGCCGCGTGTTCCCCTTGATGCGTTCAACGGCTTCCTGCAGTGTCCACCGCCCGTCCATATAGTCGAATAGTTCCTTGTAGCCTACGGTGTTGAGTGCATTGAGGTGACGATAGTTGTGGAGCGACTCGGCTTCTTCCAGAAATCCTTGTTCCATCATCGTGTCCACCCTGTCGTTGATGCGTTGGTAGAGTCGTTCGCGGTCGCAGTTGATTCCTATCTTGACGATACGGAAAGGGCGTTGCTTCTTTTCCTGTTTTCGGAACGAGGTGTATGTCCTTCCAGTCTGACGGCATATTTCCAGTGCGTGTATCACTCGCCGGTGGTTTTTTCGGTCTACAATCTCGTAATGCTCCGGGTCAAGGCGTTTCAGTTCTTCACACAAGGCTTCCAGTCCTTCCGTCGCATAGCGTTGCTTCATTTCTTCCCGGACATCCTCCCGGATGGTGGGAATATCGTCAATGCCGTTGCACACCGCATCAATATACATCATGCTTCCCCCTGCGAGGAGGGCATAGGAGTGCTCGTCGTTGTCGAGCAGCCGCATCACGTCCTGTTCATACATAGAGGCATTGTAGTAGTCTGCAATGCTCTTGCTGCCCACGAAATAATGCCGCACCCGTTGCAACTGTTCCGCTGTCGGTGCTGCCGTGCCGATTTTCATTTCGCGATAAATCTGGCGCGAGTCGGCATTGATGACGGGGATTTCCAGGTGTTCGGCCAACCGTATGGCCAGCGCGGTTTTTCCCACTGCCGTCGGACCCGTAACGACAATCAACGTGTGCATTGTGTCAGCGGATGATTCCTCGCTTGGAGTTCTCGATGAACGAGCAGATGTAGTCCACCTCCTTGGAGTCGGGGTATTTAGCCCTTGCCTCCGCGACACCTTCCTTCAGGAGTCCCTTGGAGTAGTTGATCCGGTATGAATCGTGTATGGACTCAATGGTTTCGTTGGAGAATCCGCGACGGCGCAGCCCTATCAGGTTGACCCCCGCATAGCGGATGGGTTCCTTGCCGGCTATTACGTAAGGTGGGATGTCCTGACTGGTACGTGAGCCGCCCTGGAACATGATGTAACTGCCAATGTGGATGAACTGGTGGAACAGGCAGCAGGCGGAGATGATGGCGTAATCGTCGACGATCACTTCTCCAGCAAATTTCGTGGAGTTGCCGATGATGCAGCCGTTGCCGATGACGCAGTCGTGTCCGATGTGCATGTTTTCCATCAGCAGGTTGCCGTTTCCTACCACGGTCTTGCCTTTCGAGGCCGTGCCCCGGCTGATGGTCACATTCTCGCGTATGGAGTTGTTGTCACCGATTTCGCAGGTCGTGTCTTCTCCCTTGAACTTCAAGTCCTGTGGTTTGGTTGCGATGGAAGCCCCGGGGAATATCTCGTTTCCGTTGCCCAAGCGCGTGCCATAGTGCAGGGTCACCCCATTGTAGAGTTTGTTGTTGTCGCCGATGACAACGTTCTTGTCAATGACACAGAAAGGTCCGATTACATTGTTGTCTCCGAGTTTGGCCTCAGGGTCAACGATGGCCATAGGATGTATCTGATTCATAGCTTTGCAGTTATTTGTTTTTTACGATTTGAGCGGTAAAGGTGGCTTCTGCCACGATGTGGTCTCCCACGAAGATGTAGCCTTTCATACTGGAGATTCCGTGGCGCACCGGTGCCAACAGGTCTACCTTGAAGAGCAGGGTGTCGCCCGGTACAACTTTCTGCCGGAATTTCACGCCGTCAATGCGCATAAAATAGGTGGACCAGCGTTCAGGCTCTTCGAGGGTGTTGAGCACCAACAGTCCTCCGCACTGCGCCATGGCTTCTATCTGCAGTACACCGGGCATTACGGGTTCGTTCGGGAAGTGTCCCTGGAAGAATGGTTCGTTGCCCGTCACGTTCTTCACACCCACGATGCTGTTGGCTCCCAGAGCGACGACCTTGTCTACCAGTTGCATGGGATAACGATGGGGCAGCAGTTCGCGGATGCGGTTGATGTCCATCACCGGTTCGTCGTTGGGGTCGTAAATCGGGGCTTGTATTTCGTGCTTCCGTATTTCCCGGCGCATCTGCCGTGCAAACTTGTTGTTGATGGTGTGGCCGGGACGGGTGGCGATGATGCGTCCCTTGATGGGTTTCCCGATGAGGGCCATGTCGCCGATGATGTCCAGCAACTTGTGTCGGGTACATTCGTTTTCCCACACGAGTGGTTTGTGCTGGATGTAGCCGAGGTCTTCAGCGTTGAGGTGGGGCACATGGAGCATATCTGCCAGCTGATCCAGCTGCTCCTGACTGATTTTCCGTTCGTAGATGACGATGGCGTTGTCCATGTCGCCGCCCTTGATGAGGTTGGCCTGGAGCAACGGTTGGATGTCTCTGACGAAGACGAAGGTGCGCGCTGCAGCGATTTCGGTCGGGAAGTCCTCAATCTTACCGAGCGTGGCAAACTGCGAGTTGATGAATTTCGACTCAAACGAGCACATGGCCGTGAGGGAGAACTCCTCGTCGGGCAGTATGGTGATGATAGACCCCGTGTTCTCGTCGGCCACCTCTATCTTCTTGCGTATCACGTAGTAGTCTTTCGGAGCGTTCTGTTCCTCAATGCCCACTTCGTTGATTTTGTCTACATACTGTATGGCACTGCCGTCGAGAATGGGGAACTCCGGTCCGTTGACCTGGATGCGGCAGTTGTCAATGCCCATGGCGTAGAGCGCGGCCAGTCCGTGTTCCACCGTGCTGACCCTTGCTTCGTCTTTAGCCAACACCGTTCCACGCTGGGTGTCAACGACATTTTCCGCAATGGCATCAATGACGGGTTCACCTTCCAGGTCGATGCGCTGGATTTTATACCCCGTGTTTTCTGGAGCAGGATTGAAAGTCACGGTGAGGTTCAGACCAGTGTGCAGTCCTTTTCCGAAGAGCGAGAAACTGCCTTTCAAGGTTTTCTGTTTCATATCTTATTTCTGTTTTTTCAGTTCGTCGAGTTCTTTGCGGAGCATATTGAGTTCGCGGTACATTTCCGGCAACTTGCGGAAGATGGCTGAGGATTTGAAGAAACCCTTTGGCTCGATGGCCGGCGAGCCGATGAGTTGTTCGCCGTTGCCCTTCGTGTTTCCTAACACACCGGCCTGTGCCCCGATGAAGGTCTTGTCGGCGATGTGTATGTGTCCGGCAAAGCCAGCCTGTCCGCCTACCATACACCATGCTCCTATCTTGGTGGAACCGGCCATTCCGACCTGTGCAGACATCACGGTATTCTCGCCAATCTCACAGTTGTGAGCCACCTGAATGAGGTTGTCCAGCTTCACACCCTTGTGGATGACGGTCTGTCCCATAGTGGAGCGATCTACGCACGTGTTGGCACCGATTTCCACGTTGTCTTCAATCACGACAATGCCTATCTGCGGAATCTTGTCGTAGCCTTCCTGGTTGGGGGCAAAGCCGAAGCCGTCTGCTCCGATGACGCTGCCAGCGTGGATGGTGACTTGGTTGCCCAACCGACATCCTTGATAGATGGTGACGTTGGGGTAGAGCAGACAGTCTGTTCCGATGTTCACGCCGTCGCCAATCACCGTGTGCGGATAGATTTGCGTGTTGTCGCCCACCGTGGCGTTGTCGCCAACATAGGCGAAAGCACCCACATAGACATCATTGCCGATTTTGGCACTGGGGCTGACAAAAGCCAATGGGTCAATGCCCTTCTTCTTGGGCATACTGGCCGCGTAGAGCTGCAACAACTTGGCCACGCACTCATAGGCGTTTTCCACACGTATCAGCGTGGTCTCCACGGGGTGTTCCAGTTCCAGGTCGTTGTTCAGCAACACGATGCTGGCCTTGGTGTCATAGATGTAATGGGTGTATTTGGGATTGGAAAGGAAGGTGATAGAACCCGTTGTGCCTTCCTCGATTTTTGCAAAAGTATGTACCGTGGTGTTCTCGTTTCCTTCTACGCGTCCACCAATGAAATCTGCGATTTGTTTGGCTGTAAACTCCATCATTCTATTCGAGATTAGATAAATTTTCTGCAAAGTTACGATTTTTTTCCCAAACTCTTTGAAAACAGCGCGTATTTTTTGGAGAAAGTCGTAACTTTGCAGTCCGAAGAAATTGCCGGCATTGTTGTCGGTGGATGAAAAATCGTGTCAATGACAGAGAAGATGAATGAAATGCTCCTTTCCAGTGTGCAGAATCCGCAGGTCAAGCGGTTGGTTCTTTTGCAGCAGAAATCGTCCGAACGGCGCAGTCAGGGCGTTTTTGTGGTAGAGGGGCTGCGCGAGGTGCGCCACTGTTGGGAGGCCGGCTACCAGATAGAGTCCGTCTACCAGTGTCCGGAATTGCTGGCAGAGACCGAGCTGCCGTTTCCCCGTGTTTTCCAGGTGACGCGCAAGGTCTACGAGAAGATAGCCTACCGCGACTCTACCGAGGGCATTGTAGCCATTGTGCGCGACCGACCATTGTCGCTGGACGATTTGCAGTTGTCCGACTCTCCGTTGCTGATGGTTCTGGAACGGGTAGAGAAGCCGGGCAACCTCGGTGCTGTGCTGCGTTCTGCCGATGCGGCTCGTGCCGATGCGGTCATCGTCTGCGACCCGTTGACCGACCTTCACAACCCGAACCTCATCCGTAGCAGCCTCGGTGCGGTCTTCACCATGCCGACGGTGGCGTGTTCCTCGGAGGCGTGCATCCGCTTCCTGCACGAGCGTCACATCCAAATACTGACGGCTCAGCTACAGGACTCCAGCCTCTACTACGATGTGGATATGCGCCGCCCGACGGCCATCGTTATGGGAACGGAGTCCACGGGGCTTACGAACCAATGGCGCGAGGCGGCCTCGGCGCACATCCGTATTCCCATGCTCGGCCAGCTCGACTCCCTCAACGTCAGCGTGTCTGCTGCTATCCTGCTCTTTGAAGCGGTGCGCCAGCGTCAGTCCGAGTGAGCAGTCGCGCTGTCTTATGCGGTCACTCCGCCCTGTCGCAGCAGCATGGCCATCTGCTCCTGCATCTCCTTGGCCTTCTCCCCGGCCACCTGTGCAAAGTCCTGTCCGCTGGAGGCGTAGATGATGCCTCGCGATGAGTTGACCAGCAGGCCGCAGTCGCTGTTCATTCCGTAGCGGCAGACCTCCTCAAGGCTTCCGCCTTGTGCGCCCACTCCGGGCACTAATAGGAAATGGTCGGGAGCGAGTTTGCGGATGTCCTCGAACATCCGTCCTTGGGTGGCTCCCACCACATACATCATGTTGTCCTTTGTTCCCCACTGCTGGCTCTGCTTCAACACCTTCTCGAAGAGCCGTTCCCCGTCCGCATCGGTGGTCAGTTGGAAATCGTGCGAACCCTTGTTGGAGGTGAGAGCCAGCAGGATGACCCAGTGGCCTTCATGCTGCAGGAATGGTGTCACGCTGTCTTCGCCCATATAGGGTGCAACGGTCAGCGAGTCTACATCGTATTCCTCGAAGAAGGTACGTGCATACATGGCCGACGTGTTGCCGATGTCGCCGCGCTTGGCATCCGCGATGATGAAATGGTTGGGGAAATGTTCCTTGAGGTATTTGATGGTGCGTTCAAAGGACATCAGTCCCTTCACACCGAAGGCCTCATAGAAGGCCATATTGGGCTTGTAGGCCACGCAGTACGGGGCTGTAGCGTCGATAATGGCTTTGTTGAACGAGAAGATGGCGTCTTCCTCATTCAGAAGGTGTTGTGGTACTTTCTTTAAGTCTGTGTCGAGTCCCACGCAGAGGAACGACTGCTTGGTCTTGATTTGTTCGATGAGTTGTTGTCTGTTCATAATGCTGTCGTTAGTTGGTTGTCAAAGTTCACTTTCCTTCATGCGTTCGGCATTTTCCGCCACGGTGAGTGCGTCAATCATGGACTGGATGTCGCCTCCTAAGAATCCCTGCAGGTCGTGGGTCGTGTAGCCAATGCGGTGGTCGGTGACGCGCCCCTGTGGGAAGTTGTAGGTGCGTATCTTGGCCGAGCGGTCGCCCGTGGAGACGAGCGATTTACGGCGCGACGAGATGTCGTCCATGTATTTCTGGTGCTCCTTGTCGTAGATGAAGGTGTAGAGGCGCGAGAGTGCGCGTTCCTTGTTTTTCGGCTGGTCGCGCGTTTCCGTACATTCGATGAGTATTTCCTCGGTCTCGCCCGTGTTCGGGTTTTTCCACATATAGCGGAGGCGCACGCCCGATTCTACCTTGTTGACGTTCTGTCCGCCGGCTCCCGAGCTGCGGAAGGTGTCCCACTTGATTTCGCCTTCGTTGATGTGTACCTCAAACTTATCGGCTTCGGGCAGCACGGCCACGGTGGCTGCACTGGTGTGCATACGTCCCTGCGTCTCGGTGGCTGGTACGCGCTGTACGCGGTGGACTCCCGACTCGTATTTCAGTGTGCCGTAGACATCGGCTCCGCTGACGGCGAAGTCTATTTCCTTGTATCCGCCCACGGCTCCTTCCGACACCGACGTGACGGAGAGTGTCCATCCCTTCGAGTCGCAGTAGTTCTTGTACATCTTGAAGAGGTCGCCAGCGAAGAGGGCGGCTTCGTCGCCACCTGTTCCTGCGCGTATCTCCATCTGCACGTTCTTCGCGTCCTCCGGGTCTTTCGGTATCAGCGCGATTTTTATTTCCTCCTCCAGTTGCGGTTGGAGGCGTTCGTTTTCCGCCAGTTCGGCGCGTGCCATCTCCTTCATCTCCGCATCGCTCTCGTTGGCCAGGATGTCCTTGGCCTCCCGGATGCCGTTCAGACAGGCGATGTAGCGTTTCCGTGCGTCCATGATGTCGCCGAGGTCTTTGTATTCCTTGGTGAGTTTGACAAAGCGGTTCTGGTCGGCAATGACGGCAGGGTCTGTGATGAGTGTTGCCACTTCCTCGAAGCGTGCTTCCAGCCCATCGAGCTTTTGTAGTATGCTGTTGCTTTCCATTTAATAGTTGAATGTTCCGAATTCTGATTGGATGGTCAGGCTCTTGGTGCCTTCCTCGATGTGTCCCACCACCTTCGCATCGATGTTGAACGACTTGCTGATGGCGATGATGCGCTCGGCCTGTTCGGGGCGGACGTAGATTTCCATGCGGTGTCCCATGTTGAACACCTGGTACATTTCCTTCCAGTCGGTGTCCGAGCACTCGTGGATGGCGCGGAACAGCGGCGGCACGGGGAACATATTGTCCTTGACGACGCGGCAGTGCTCACCCACGAAGTGCAACACCTTAGTCTGTGCGCCACCAGTACAGTGTACCATACCATGGATTTCGGGGCGCAGCTCGTCAAGGATTTTCTTGATGACGGGCGCATAGGTACGGGTGGGGGAGAGCACGAGTTGTCCAGCATCCACGGGTGCGCCCTCTACGGGGTCGGTCAGCCTGTAGCGTCCGCTGTAGACGAGTTCGTCGGGCACGGCGTGGTCGTAGCTCTCGGGGTATTTCTCCGCGAGGTATTTGGCAAACACGTCGTGGCGTGCCGAGGTGAGACCGTTGCTTCCCATTCCGCCGTTGTAGCGTTTCTCGTAGGTGGCCTGTCCCGTTGAGGAGAGTCCCACGATGACGTCGCCCGGCTGGATGTTGGCGTTGTCAATGACATCGCTCCGTTTCATGCGGCAGGTGACGGTCGAGTCCACGATGATGGTGCGCACGAGGTCTCCCACATCGGCCGTCTCGCCGCCGGTGGGCCAGATGCCGACACCCATCTGTCGCAGCTCTTCCAGCAGTTCGTCCGTGCCGTTGATGATGGCGGAGATGACCTCGCCGGGGATGAGCTTCTTGTTGCGTCCGATGGTCGAGCTGACCAGGATGTTGTCCGTAGCACCGACACAGAGCAGGTCGTCGGTGTTCATCACGACAGCGTCCTGTGCAATACCCTTCCATACGCTGAGGTCTCCCGTCTCTTTCCAGTAGAGGTAGGCCAGCGACGACTTCGTGCCGGCTCCGTCTGCGTGCATGATGTTGCAGTAGTCGGGGTCACCTCCTAAGATGTCGGGAATGATTTTGCAGAAGGCCTGCGGGAATATTCCCTTGTCAATGTTCTTGATGGCGTTGTGTACGTCTTCCTTGGCGGCACTCACACCGCGCATCATATATCTGCTTTTCATTAATTATTAATTCTTAATTCTTAATTATTAATTCCTCCAGAACTCCCAGCTGGCGAAGGCTTGCAGCAGCAGCATCTCCAGTCCGTTTTTCACGTTGGCCCCGTGCGCCTCACCCTTCTTCATGAAAAGCGTCGTGTCGGGGTTGTAGATGAGGTCGTAGAGGATGGTGTGGTTGTCCATGGCCTCGTAGGGCAGCGGCGGACAGGCTTCGGTGTTGGGGTACATCCCCACGGGGGTGCAGTTGACGATGACGTTGTACTCCTGGATGACCTCCGGCGTGATGCTGCCGTACTGTATCGTGCCGGGGCGTTCGAAGCGGCTGACGAAGAGCGTCTCAAGTCCGAGGCTGCGCAGTCCGTAGTTGACGGCTTTCGAAGCACCTCCCGTGCCCAGGATGAGGGCTTTCTTGTGCCATTTGTTGTCGAGCATGGGTTCTATGCTCTTGGTGAAGCCGACGGCATCGGTGTTGTAGCCCTTCAGGGTGACCTGTTTCTTCCCCGTGTGCGTCACGCGGATGACGTTGACGGCTCCGATGGCGCGAGCCTCGGGTGTGACGCTGTCCAGAAAGGGGATGACCTTTTCCTTGTAGGGGATGGTCACGTTGAGTCCTCGCAGCTCGGGGTTGGAGTCGAGCACTTCGGGCAGTAGGTCGATGCTCGGGATTTCAAAGTTTTCGTAGGTAGCATCGATGTGTTCGTCGGCGAATTTCTGGTTGAAATAGCTGACGGAGAAGGAGTGTCCGAGTGGGTAGCCGATAAGTCCGTATTTGTCCATTTCTCTTCTTGTCTATGGGGTTTATTTCGTTGCTTGGTACATGGTGCAGATGCCGAAGGTGAGGCGGCGGAAGGTAGCCTGTCGGAACCCGGCCTTTTTCAGGATTTCCACCATCTGCTCGCCCTGTGGGAAGGCTTCGATGGTCTGCGTGAGGTAGGAGTAGGCGGCAGGGTCTTTGGAGACGAGTCGTCCGTAGAGGGGCAGCACGGTGTGGGCGTAGAGGCGGAAGAGCTGGCGCATGGGGGAGCGCACGGGTGTGGTCAGCTCCACGATGCTCAGGTGGCCGTCCGGCTTCAGCACGCGGCAGATTTCCTTCAGTCCTTGGTCGAGGTCTGCGAAGTTGCGGATGCCGAAGGCCGCTGTGACGGCGTCGAAGCTCCCGTCGGCGTAGGACAGGTGGAGGCAGTCTTCCCGGTGGAAGGTGATGGTGTCTTGCAGTCCCTCGCGCTCCACCTTCCTGCGCCCTATGTCCATCATACCCTCGCTGATGTCGGCTCCCACCAGGCGGTGGGGCTTGAGCATCTTGGCGGCCAGGATGGCGAAGTCGCCCGTGCCGGTGGCCATGTCGAGGATGGTCTGTGGACGATAGACGGCCAGCCAGCTGATGGCCTTCCTGCGCCACGCCTTGTCAATGTCCCACGAGAGGCGGTGGTTGAGCGCATCGTAGGTGGGCGCGATGTTGTCGAACATCTGCGCCACCTGTGCGGTCTTTTCTCCCCCGTCGTGGTAGGGCTTGATGGCCTCCTGCCTATACATCTTCTTAATCCTTATCTTGTTTTCAGATAGTCTGCCACGTTCTTCTCGATGCGTGCGGCCAGGTTGTCGCTGTCGCTGCTCTTGACGAACGGCTCGCCGGTGATGTGCTCATACAGCTCGATGTAGCGTTCGCTGACGCTCTCGGCGTATGCGTCGGTGATTTCGGGCATGGTCTGTCCTGGCTCGTTCATGAAGTTGTGCTCGATGAGCCACTGGCGCACAAACTCCTTGGAGAGCTGTCGCTGCGGCTCGCCCTTGGCAAACTTCTCTTCGTAGCCGTCGGCGTAGAAGTAGCGCGAGGAGTCGGGCGTGTGGATTTCGTCAATGAGGTAGACCTTTCCGTCGCGCTTGCCAAACTCGTACTTCGTGTCCACGAGGATGAGTCCGCGCTGCGCGGCTATCTCCTGTCCGCGCTGGAAGAGCTTGCGCGTGTAGTCCTCCATCACGGCGTAGTCTTCGGCGGAGACGATGCCCTGCGCGATGATTTCCTCCTTCGAGATGTTGAGGTCGTGGCCTTCGTCGGCCTTGGTGGTGGGGGTGATGATGGGTTCGGGGAACCGCTGGTTTTCCTTCATCCCGTCTGGCAGCTTCACACCGCAAATCTCCCGACATCCGTTCTTGTACTCTCTCCAGGCCGAGCCGGTGAGGATGCCCCGGATAATCATCTCCACGCGGAAGCCCTCACACTTCAGTCCAACGGTCACCATGGGGTCGGGTGTGGCCAGCTTCCAGTTGGGGCAGATGTCAGCCGTAGCGTCGAGGAAGCGTGCGGCAATCTGGTTGAGCACCTGTCCCTTGAAGGGAATACCCTTTGGCAGGATTACGTCAAAGGCCGAGATGCGGTCTGTGGCTACCATGACCATGAGGTCGTCGTTGATGTTGTACACGTCGCGTACCTTTCCGTGGTACACGCTCTTTTGTCCTTCGAAGTTGAAGTCAGTCCTTGTTAGTGCTTTCATTGCTATGCTGTTTTTTGTCGAATTTCTCGTAGGCATTGACGATGCGCGTCACGAGTTTGTGGCGCACGATGTCCTTCCGGTCCAGTTCCACCACACCGATGCCCTCGATACCCTTGAGGATGGAGAGGGCTTCGCGCAGTCCGCTGCGCTGCTCGCGCGGCAGGTCTATCTGCGTCATGTCGCCGGTGATAATCATCTTGGTGTTCCACCCCATGCGCGTCAGAAACATCCGTATCTGCTGCGGCGTGGTGTTCTGCGCCTCGTCCAGTATCACGACGGCATCGGAGAGCGTCCGGCCGCGCATGAAGGCCAGCGGCGCAATCTGTATGACGTGTTTCTCCATCATGTCCTGCAGCTTCACCTGCGGCAGCATGTCCTCCAGCGCATCGTAGAGGGGCTGCAGGTAGGGGTCTATCTTGTCCTTCATGTCGCCAGGCAGGAACCCCAGTTTCTCACCGGCCTCCACGGCGGGGCGCGACAGGATAATCTTCTTGGCGGTCTTCTTCTTCAGTGCCCTCACGGCCAGTGCGATGGAGAGGTAGGTCTTTCCCGTTCCTGCCGGACCTACGGCGAACACCATGTCGTTTTCGGCGAAGGCATTGACCAGTGCCTGCTGGTTGGCCGAGCGTGCCTTGATGGGTCGTCCGGCCATGGAGTAGCACACCACGCCGTCCGGCACTTCATCATTTGCGCGGTGTCCCTTCACGATGTCGAGGATGTCCTCCTCCTTCAGCGCATTGAACTCCAGCACGTGCTGCCGCATCTTCTCCGCACTGGTCTCGAAGGCGGCCATCTGCTCCTCGTTGCCGAGAATCCGCATCACGTTGCCGCGTGCCACGATGCGCAGCTTGGGAAACAAGGCTCTCATCATCTGCAGATGAGCATTCCCCGCCCCGTAGAACACGCCCGGGTCTATATCCTCCAATACGATATGTTTCTCTATCAAAACCTTCCTTTTTTCAATTTTGTTGCAAAGGTAGTGCAAACCGAGTGAAATACAAAGAAAAACCGCGTTTTTCTTTTATTTCCGAGGTGCCGCCTACCTTCGGCCGCAGGCCAAAGGTACG
>CAVFBU010000018.1:7347-31584 GCA_963620725.1 Vescimonas coprocola | reverse complement strand
GTTACTATTTTTTTGTTTGACTTATGCACTGGTCCGAAAAATCGGGGGTATTATAAAAATAAATTGGCATTTATTTCGTACCTTGCTTCGTTCGTCAGTTCGGCAATGGCGAGAAAATGAATTTGGCATAAAGATTGTTAAATGTAGGGAGGAATAGCGCAATGGGATGCGATTTTTTCGTAACTTTGCACGCAGAAAACTAAAAGTGGTTTTTCGGTTTCCGAGATAACGAATTATAAAACAGAAATATAGAACAGTTTAATATAAATAGGTATGAAAAGTAAAAATGTCATTATCATTGCGGCCTTTGCTGCAATCGCAACGTTGACGTCATGTGGCGGAAGCAAGAAGGGCGGTCTGCCCAACTTCGGCGACGATGAATTTGCCGTGGGCACGATAGGTACGTCCAGTGCCACGCTGCAGACCACGTATCCCGCCACCATCAAGGGTATTCAGGACGTGGAGGTGCGACCGAAGGTGTCGGGCTTCCTCACCAAGGTGTTCGTACACGAAGGACAGACCGTGACGGCTGGCCAACCCTTGTTCTCCATTGATAGCGAGACCTACCAGGCTGCAGCACGCTCTGCCGCCGCCGCCGTCAATACCGCCAAGGCGCAGTTGAAGACGGCTCAGCTGACCTACACGAACAACAAGAGCCTCTTCGACAGCCACGTCATCGGTGAGTACGAGTTGTCTACCGCTGCCAACACGCTGGCCACCGCCGAGGCGCAGGTAGCACAGGCCGAGGCCTCACTGGCTTCCGCCCGTGAGCAGCTGGCCTGGTGTACGGTGAAGAGTCCCGCCGCCGGTGTCGTGGGCAACCTGCCCTTCAAGGAGGGCGCACTGGTGAGTGCCTCCGGACAGGCCTTGACCACCGTGTCGAACATCAGTACGATGG
The DNA here is from genome assembly GCA_963620725.1 of Vescimonas coprocola. Classification (GTDB taxonomy): domain Bacteria; phylum Bacteroidota; class Bacteroidia; order Bacteroidales; family Bacteroidaceae; genus Prevotella. Next base: position 30,686 of record CAVFBU010000018.1, on the reverse strand, counting down.
AGGTGTTCTTCTCCGTCTCCGAGTCGCAGATACTGAACATGACCAAGGATAACGGCGACATCCAGGCCGCCATTGCCGCCTTCCCTGCCGTGCGGCTGCAGCTGGCCGACGGTACGTTCTACGACGAGCCGGGCAAGGTGGTCAAGATGAGCGGTGTGATAGACGCCTCGACGGGTGCCGTGTCGCTGATAGCCCACTTTGCCAACCCTGGCAAGCTGCTCAAGAGCGGTGGTGCAGGAGCCATCGTGGTGGACAACAGCGACAGCAGTGCCATCGTCATTCCGCAGGATGCCTGCTCGCAGGTGCAGGACAAGATTTTCGTCTATGCCGTGGATAAGAGCAACAAGGTGAAGTACACCGAAATCAAGGTGAATCCGCAGAACGATGGCAAGAACTACATCGTGACCTCTGGGCTGCGTACGGGCGACCGCATCGTGCTGAAGGGCATTACCAAGCTGACCGACGGCCAGGAAATCAAGCCCATCACACTGGAACGCTACAACCAAAAGATTGACGAAGCTGCCAAGTTGGCAGAGTCGCAGGACAATGCCCACGACTTTGCGAAGACCATGAGCGGGAAGAAGTAATTCTTAATTAGAAAGGACTATGACATTTACAAACTTTATAAAACGCCCGGTACTGTCGACGGTGATTTCCGTCTTCTTCGTCCTACTGGGCACCATCGGCCTGATATCGCTGCCCGTGGAGCAGTATCCGAATATCGCGCCGCCCACCATCTCGGTGTTCACCACCTACCAGGGTGCCGATGCCCAGACGGTGCTGAACTCCGTCATCGCGCCGCTGGAGGAGAGCATCAACGGTGTGGAGAACATGACCTACATGACCTCCTCCGCCTCCAACTCGGGCAGTGCCAGCATCACCGTCTACTTCAAGCAAGGCTCCGACCCGGACATGGCTGCCGTGAACGTGCAGAATCGCGTGTCGCAGGCGCAGGCCCTGCTGCCCGCCGAGGTGACCAAGGTGGGTGTGACCGTGACCAAGCGTCAGAGTTCCAACGTGATATTGTTCTCGCTGACCTCTGAGGATGGCCGCTACGATGACGAGTTCGTGACGAACTACGCGCTGATTAACGTCGTGCCGCAGTTGAAGCGTATCACCGGTGTGGGCGACGTGCAAAGCCCCTCCACCCGTAGCTACTCCATGCGCATCTGGCTGAAGCCGGAGAAGATGAAGGAGTTCGGGCTGATGCCTTCTGACATCACGGTGGCCTTGGCCGAGCAGAACATTGAGGCCGCACCGGGTAGCTTCGGTGAGAGCACGGATATGCAGTATGAATACACGCTGCGCTACAAGGGTCGTCTGAAGACTCCTACGGAATATGAGAACATCCTCATCAAGAGCAACACCTCTGGACAGACCCTGCGCCTGGGCGATGTGGCCAAGGTGGAACTGGGCGGACTGACCTACAGCGTCAACCTGCTCAACAACGGACAGCCTGCCGTGATGGGTATGGTGCAACAGATAGCCGGCTCGAACGCCACGCAGATTGCGAGCGACGTGAAGAAGGAGCTGAAGGAGCTGAGCAAGAACTTCCCTCCGGGACTGGAGTACACCATCGAGCAGGACATCACCGAGTTCCTCTTTGCCTCCATCGAGGAGGTGGTCTTCACGCTGATTATCACGTTGGTGCTGGTGTTCTTCGTGGTGTACATCTTCCTGCAGGACTTCCGCTCCACGCTGATTCCTATGATTGCCGTGCCGGTGGCTCTGATTGGTGCGTTCTTCTTCCTGTGGGTGTTCGGCTTCTCCATCAACCTGCTGACGCTGTCCGCCCTACTGCTGGCCATCGCCATCGTGGTGGATGATGCCATCGTGGTGGTTGAAGCCGTCCACGCCAAGCTCGACCAGGGCTACAAGAGCGCACTGACGGCCTCCATCGACGCCATGAACGAAATCTCCGGTGCCATCATCTCCATCACACTCGTGATGTCTGCCGTGTTCATCCCCGTGTCGTTCATTGGCGGCACCTCCGGCTACTTCTACCGCGAGTTCGGTGTGACGATGGCCGTGTCCATCTTGATTTCCGCCGTCAACGCCTTGACGCTCTCGCCAGCCCTCTGCGCCATCTTCCTGAAGCCGCACGAGGAGGGAGGAGAGAAGAAGCTGTCGCTCCTCGACCGCTTCCACGCCGGATTCAACTACCAGTTTGACAAAATCACCAACAAATACAAGAAGGGTGTGCAGTGGGTTATCGGCCACGGCATGGTGGCTGCTGGCATCGTGACGGCAGGTATCGCCGTGATGGTCATCCTGATGAACACCACCAAGACGGGACTGGTGCCCGACGAAGACACCGGCACACTGTTCGCCTGTATCTCCACCGCCCCCGGTACGTCGCAGGAGCGCACGTCCGAGATTGTGAAGCAGGTGGACAAGATGCTGGCTGCCAACCCCGCCATCCAGCGCCGCGAGGCCATCATGGGCTACAGCTTCATCGGTGGTGCCGGCTCCAACCAAGGTACCATCATCATCAAGCTGAAACCCTTCGACGAACGTCCGGGCGGCTTCTTCCACCGCGTCAAGAGTGCCCTGACGGGCGGCGGCATCGAGGCCCTGTTCGTCAACCCGATGGAGTCCACCTCCGTGTTGGGCATGATCTACAAGCAGACCGCCACCATCAAGGACGCACAGATACTGGCCTTCGGTCCCCCGATGATTACGGGTTTCTCCGCACAGAGCGGTATCACTATGACCATGCAGGACAAGACGGGCGGCGACCTGAACAAGTTCTTCGAGAACGTCAAGACCTTCCTGACCGCCCTCAACAAGCGTCCAGAAATCCAGACGGCGCAGACCCAGTACAACCCGAACTATCCGCAGTACATGGTGGATGTGGACGTGGCCAAGACCAAGCAGGCCGGCATCTCGCCCTCCTCCGTGCTCTCCGTGATGCAGGGCTACCTCGGCGGTCTCTACGCCTCCAACTTCAACTCCTTCGGTAAGCTCTACCGCGTGATGATCCAGGCAGGTCCCGAGAGCCGTATGCGCCCCGACGACCTGAGCAAGATGTACGTGCGCTGTGCAGACGGCACGATGAGTCCCGTCAGCGAGTTCGTCAACCTGCGCAAGGTGTACGGCCCGGCCAACATCACCCGTTTCAACCTGTTCACCTCCATGGACGTGTCCGTGACACCGAACAGTGGCTACTCCACGGGTGACGGCATGAAGGCCATCGCCGAGGTGGCCAAGGAGACACTGCCCGAGGGCTACAGCTACGAGTACTCCGGACTGACCCGTTCCGAGGCCGAGTCCAGCAACTCCACCGGACTCATCTTCGCCCTCTGTATCGTCTTCGTCTACTTGATTCTGAGTGCGCAGTACGAGAGCTACATCCTGCCCCTGTCCGTGGTATTGTCCATCCCGTTCGGCCTGGCTGGCGCGTTCATCTTCACCAACCTCTTCGGCCACTCCAACGACATCTATATGCAGATCTCGCTCATCATGCTGGTCGGACTGCTGGCCAAGAACGCCATCCTTATCGTGCAGTTCGCCCTGGAGCGGCGGCGCACGGGTATGGCCATCAAGTACTCGGCCATCCTGGGTGCCGGAGCACGTCTCCGTCCTATCCTGATGACCTCACTGGCCATGGTCATCGGTCTGCTGCCGCTGATGTTCGCCTCCGGTGTGGGCAAGAATGGTAACCAGACACTGGGTGCGGCAGCCGTCGGCGGTATGCTGATAGGCACACTGCTCCAGATATTCATCGTGCCTGCCCTGTTCACCGTGTTCCAGTGGTTGCAGGAGAAGCTCACTCCGCTCCGCTTCGAGGACGAGGAGAACGAGGAGGCCAACGCCGAGCTGCTCCAGTATGCCGAGGCCGCAGCCTGCAAGAAGAAATAAGGCAGACCCTGGAAGTGTAGAACCATAACCGAAAGACAACAATGAAAAAGAACATCACATACATCATATTGTGTCTGGCCACCCTCTCGCTGAGCGGTTGCAAGACACTCTACGGGAAATACCATCGGCCAGATGTCACGGCCAGCGGACTGGTGCGCGACCCGGCATCCGCTGCCGACACCCTCGCCGCCAGCGACACGGCCTCGTTTGCCAACATCCCCTGGCGCAGCGTGTTCACCGACCCACAGCTGCAGCACCTGATAGAGCAAGGACTGGCCCACAACCCCAACCTGCTCAATGCCGCCCTCAACGTGAAGATGGCTGAGGCACAGCTGACCTCCGCGAAACTGGCCTTCCTGCCCTCGTTCAGCCTCACGCCGCAGGGCACGCTCTCCTCGTGGGACGGGGCGAAGACCAGCAAGATATACAGCCTGCCCGTCAGTGCCAGCTGGAGCATCGACCTCTTCGGCAACCTGCTCTCGCAGAAGCGCGCCGCACAGGCCGCCCTGTTGCAGACGAAGGACTACCAGGTGGCCGTGCAGACCAACCTCATCGCCAACATCGCCAACCTGTACTACACGCTCTGCATGCTCGACAAGCAGATGGACATCATCACCGAGATGGAGCAGCTGACCAAGGAGACGTGGGACATCATGAAGCTGCGCAAGGAAGCCACGCGCGGCATCCGTTCCACCTCTGTGCAGGCAGCGGAAGCCAGCTACTATTCCGTGCAGACGCAGCGCGTGGATATGCAGCGGCAGATACGTGAGACGGAGAACACGCTGAGCCTCCTCATCGGACAGCAGGCGCAGACCATCCGTCGCAACCCACTGGAGCAGCAGAGCCTGCCCACGAACTTCTCCACCGGCATCGGCATCCAGCTGCTCAGCAACCGCGCCGACGTACACTCGGCAGAGATGTCGCTGGCACAGTGCTTCTACGGCGTGGAGACGGCACGTAGCCGCTTCTATCCCAGCATCACCATCTCGGGCAGCGGTGCCTTCACCAACAGCAGCGGCATGGGCATTGTGAACCCCGGCAAGTGGCTGCTGTCCGCCGTCGGCTCGCTGGTGCAGCCCATCTTCCAAAACGGCAAACTCGTGGCTGGACTGAAGGTGGCCAAGGCGCAGTATGAGCAGGCCTACAACACCTGGCAGAACGCCATCCTCACGGCAGGCAGCGAGGTGAGCAACGCCCTCGTGCTCTACAACGCCTCGGCAGAGAAGAGCGTCATTGAGGGCAAGCGCGTAGACGTGCTGAAGCAGAACGTGGAAGACACCAAAGCCCTCATGGCCAGTGCCGGAAGCTCCTATCTCGAAGTCATCACCGCCCAGACCAACCTGCTCAACGCCGAGCTGAACAAGGTGACGGACGACTTCTCAAAGATGCAGGCCGTGGTCAACCTCTACTATGCGTTGGGCGGAGGAGCGAAGTAATTCATAATTAAGAATTAATAATTAAGAATGAATAATTATGGCAAGTAATATCAGTCCCAAGGCCGACATCTCGCCCAAGGCGAAAATCGGCGACAACTGCAAGATATATCCCTTCGTCTACATTGAGGACGATGTGGAGATAGGCGACAACTGCGTCCTCTATCCATTCGTCAGCATACTCAGCGGTACGCGCATGGGCAAGGACAACAAGGTGTTCCAGGGCGCGGTGATTGCCGCCCTGCCGCAGGACTTCAATTTCGATGGTGCGGAGAGCTTCGTGTCCATCGGCGACAACAACACCATCCGCGAGAACGTGGTCATCAACCGCGGCACGTATGCCGGGGGTAAGACCGTGCTGGGCAACCGAAACTTCCTGATGGAGGGTGTCCACATCTCCCACGACACGGTGGTGGGCGACGGCTGCGTGTTCGGCTACGGCACGAAGATTGCCGGCGACTGCGTGATAGGCAATGGTGTGATATACAGTACGTCGGTGGTGGAGAACGCCAAGACGCGCGTGGGCGACATGGCCATGATACAGGCCGGCACCACGTTCTCGAAGGACATTCCTCCCTACATCATCGCCAGTGGCAAGCCCGTGAAGTACAGCGGTCCGAACAACGTCATCATGGAGGCTGCCGGCTTCGATGCGCGGGTGCGCAAGCACGTGGCCAACGCCTACCGACTGGTGTTCCACGGCCAAACCTCAGTGTTCGATGCCGTGAACCAAATCAAGGACCAGGTGCCCGATGGGCAGGAGGTGCGCAACATCATCTCGTTCATCGAGGCCACCGAACTTGGCATCATCTCCAAGCTGTAAGACAAAACGGCTGCTTTATCATCCCCTGCCGCCTAATAACTGGCTGTGCAGGGGATGCCTGCGTTGATGACCCTGTCGCGGATGGCATCAAGCTGTTGGTGCGTAGCCTTCTGCAGTCCCTGTGCCGGTGTCTCGCGGTCAATGGTGTAGACCATCACCTGCTGTGGGGCGATGGCCTTGACGGCCTCCAGCCACGGTGCGACATACTCCTCGCCGGTGTTGTCCACGCTGTCGCCGTCGCACGCGCCCTGCATGAACATCGTCTGAATGATGAGGTGACCATGGAACGCCTTCATGCGCTCAATGATTTGCTGCACGTCGTAGGTGCCTGCCGGATGGTCCACGCGGCGGATGTAGTCGCTGTCCACGGTGTCGAGCTTGAGGATGTTGTCGTCCACCTTCATCAGTGCGTCGTGTACCGACTGGCGGTGTATCATCGTCGAGTTGCTCAGCACGCAGATCTTGGCCTCCGGGCAGTAGCGGTCGCGCAGCAGTATGGTGTCGTCGATAATCTCCGGGAAGTGGGGATGGCAGGTCGGCTCGCCGTTGCCAGCAAACGTCAGCACGTCGGGCAGCTGTCCTTCACCCTTCATGCGGCGCAGCGTCTCTTCCAGCTTTTCCGCCACCTGTTGCCGTGTGGGGAGCGGCAGCGAGGGACGGTGGTCTTCGTTGAAGCCACACTCGCAGTAGATGCAGTCGAAGGAGCACACCTTGCCGTCTGCCGGCAGCAGGTTGATGCCCAGAGAAATGCCCAGTCGCCGGCTGTGTACCGGGCCGAAGACGGGGGAGGGATAGATGACGGTACTCATATAATTTTGTCTGTATGTTTTGTTGCTGACTGCAAAATTAGCAAATAAAAACGTAATTTGTTTTGCATTCTGACTGAATTGTTGTAATTTTGCGCCAAATTTGGCGTATTATCGGCTTATGGGAAGAAAGGTAAAGGAAAGAAAGGCTTCAGGAGGCCGTCGGGGCATACAGGGAGTGACGTTGTGCATCAGCACCGCCATGGTGCTCATCCTGCTCGGAATGGTGGTGTTCTCCGTGCTGCTGGCGCGCAACCTGTCCACCCACATGAAGGAGAACCTAACCGTGAGTGTCATGCTGAAGGACTACGTCACCGTGAACCAAGGCCACCAGCTCTGTCGCGACCTCTACCACAAGCCGTGGTCGCACCATATCGACTACATCAGCAAGGAACAGGCGCAGCGCGAGCAGGTGAAGGAGCTGGGCAGCGACCCCTCGGAGTTCTTAGGCTTCAACCCGTTTCCTGCTACGCTGGAGATATGGCTCAATGCCGACTATGCCAACCGCGACTCCCTGCGCATCATCTCCAAGGAGCTGCGCAAGGACGCGCGCGTCAGTGATGTGGCCTACATGGAAGACCTGGTGGACCAAGTCAACTACAACCTCAGCCGCATCAGCGGCATCCTGTTGGTGCTGGCCGTGCTGCTCACCTGCGTGTCGTTCTCGCTCATCAGCAACACCGTGCGCTTGAGCGTCTATGCGCGCCGTTTCCTCATCCACACCATGAAGTTGGTGGGAGCCTCGTGGGGCTTCATCCGCCGACCGTTCCTCTGCCAGGCCATGGGTGTCGGGGTCATCGCCTCGCTGATAGCCATCGGTGTGTTGGGCGGTTGCTTCTACGGACTTTACGTCATGCAGCCCGGCATCCTCAACGTCATCACGTGGGTGGAGCTGACCATCACCGCCGTTGCCGTGTTCCTCTTCGGACTGCTCATCACGGCCGTGTGCGCCTGGGCTTCCGTGAACCGCTTCCTGCGGATGACGGCTGGACAGCTCTACAAAATCTGACCTCACATGCTGAAACGACAATAATCACTATATGAATCAACAATCATACGTTCTGAATCGACAATAACACTATGGATAAGAAAAATTTCGCTTTCGACCGCGTCAACTATCTGCTGCTGGCAGTGGGTATGGCCGTCGTCATCATCGGCTTCCTGCTGATGAGCGGCAGTGGCTCCACTGTGGAGGCCTACAACGCCGACATCTTCAGCACGCGCCGCATCACAGTGGCTCCGCTCACCTGCCTGTTGGGCTTCGTCTTTATGGTCTATGGGGTCATGCACAAACCCAAGGACACTGAACCTTCTATACACGAAACGGAGGAGGGCGACAAGCAATGAGTTGGTTTGAAGCACTGGTGCTCGGACTCATACAGGGTCTGACCGAATATCTCCCCGTCAGCAGTAGCGGCCATCTGGCCATCGGCTCCCACCTGTTCGGTGTCAACGCCGAGGACAACCTGACCTTCACCATCATGGTACACATCGCCACCGTGCTGAGCACGCTCGTGGTGCTGTGGAAGGAGATAGACTGGATACTGAAAGGGCTCTTCCGTTTTCAGATGAACGAAGAGACGAAATACGCGCTTAATATCGTCATCACCATGATACCCATCGGCATCATCGGCGTGTTCTTCAAAGACCAGGTGGAAGCCGTGTTCGGCTCGGGACTGCTCATCGTGGGCTGCATGCTCATCGTGACCGCCCTGCTGCTCACCTTCTCCTATCTGGCCAAGCCCCGCCAGCGCGAGACCATCAGTCCCTGGCACGCCTTCATCATCGGTCTCAGCCAGGCTGTGGCCGTGCTGCCCGGTCTGTCCCGTTCCGGCACCACCATCGCCACGGGTCTGCTCTTGGGCAACAAGAAGGAGAAGATGGCGCAGTTCTCGTTCCTCATGGTCATCCCCCCGATACTGGGCGAGGCCCTGCTCGACCTGCTGAAGGGACTGAGCGGCGAGGAGACGCTGGGCGGCATTGATGCGTTCCCCATGGCGGTGGGCTTCGTGGCTGCGTTCGTGTCGGGTTGCCTGGCCTGCAAGTGGATGATAAACATCGTGAAGAAAGGCAAGCTCATCTACTTCGGCCTCTACTGTGCCGTGGCAGGTGCGGCCACCGTCATCTATTCGCTCCTATAATATGCTAACATCTATTCGCTCCTATAACACGCTAACAAGAAGGAACGCCGCATGAACTTCACCCAAGGAGCCGTCATCTGCATTGACAAGCCCTACCGCATGTCGAGCTTCGGTGCACTGGCCCACATCCGCTACCTCGTCTCGCGGAAAATCGGTGTGAGACGGGTGAAGATGGGGCACGCCGGCACCCTCGACCCCCTGGCCACTGGTGTCTTGATACTCTGCACGGGTGGCAAGACCAAGGAGATAGAGCGCATGCAGTACCACAGCAAGGAATACACCGCCACGCTGCAGCTCGGAGCTACCACGCCCAGCTACGACCGCGAGCACACGGTGGATGCCACCTACCCCACGCGCCACATCACGCGCCAGCTCATCGACCAAGTGCTGCCGCAGTTCGTGGGCGACATCCAGCAAGTGCCCCCACAGTATTCGGCGGTGAAGGTGGGCGGCGAACGCGCCTACCGCATGAAGCGCAACGGTGAGCACGTGCAGCTGGCCGCCAAGACGGTTCGCATCGACGAGATAGCGGTGACCGACTTCGACGAGCACCTCATGCAGCTCTCCATCCGCGTGGTGTGTGGCAAGGGCACCTACATCCGTTCCCTGGCACGCGACATCGGGCGCGCCCTGGGCAGCGGAGCCTTCCTCACCGCGCTGCGCCGCACGCGTCTGGGCGAGGTCAGCGTTGACGACTGCATCCTGGTGGACGACTTCCCGGCGTGGCTGGCCGCGCAGGAGATTGAAGACCTCCGGAGTAAATAGCAGACGCTGAAAAGAAAAGAAAAAGAAAAAACGAGATACAGAAGACTATGAAACTGTCACAATTCAAATTCAAGTTGCCCGAGTCGCAGGTGGCACTGGAGCTGCCCCACAAGACCTTCGAGAACGAAGACGGCACCGTGGACAAGGTGTACCGCCGCGACGAGTGTCGCCTGATGGTCATACACCGCAAGAGTCAGACCATTGACATCTGCAAGAAGGATGCCGAGGGTAAGGACACCAACGAGCCACTGCTCTTCCGCGACCTCATCAACTATTTCGACGAGGGTGACACGATAGTGCTCAACGACACGAAGGTGTTTCCGGCACGCCTCTATGGTATGAAGGAGAAGACCGACGCGAAGATTGAGGTGTTCCTGCTGCGCGAGCTCAACGAGGAGCTGCGCCTTTGGGACGTGCTGGTGGAGCCTGCCCGCAAGATACGCATCGGCAACAAGCTGTTCTTCGACGATGATGGTCCCATGGTGGCCGAGGTCATCGACAACACCACCAGTCGCGGTCGCACCCTGCGCTTCCTCTACGACTGTCCCCACGACGAGTTCAAGCGCGAGTTGTTTGCACTGGGTTCCGCGCCGTTGCCCCACTACATCGTAGACCGTCGCGAGCCGACACCCGACGACAGCGAGAACTTCCAAACCATCTATGCGCGCCATGAGGGTGCGGTGACGGCACCTGCTGCCGGACTGCATTTCAGCCGCGAGCTGATGAAGCGTTTGGAAATCTTAGGTGTCGACTTCGCCTTCCTCACCGTGCATTGCGGTTTGGGCAGTTTCGACAACATTGAGGTGGAAGACTTGACCAAGCACAAGATGAACTCCGAGCAGATTATGGTGGATGGCGAAGCCTGCCGCATCGTCAACAAGGCCAAGCAGGGCGGTGGACGCATCTGCGCCGTGGGCATCTCCACGCTGCGTGCCACGGAGACCGCCGTGGGCACCGATGGTATGCTGAAGGAGTTTGACGGCTGGACCAACAAGTTCATCTTCCCTCCCTACAATTTCAATGTGGCCAATGCGCTGGTAGCCAATTTCTACCATCCCGAGTCCACCATGATGATGGCCGCTGCCGCCTTCGGGGGCTACGACCTGATTTGCAAGGCTTACGAGGTGGCACTCGAAAACGGCTTCCTGTTCGGTTGCTTTGGCGATGCCATGCTGGTGCTCGATGACTGACGGAAGAGTGCCTGTGCCGCAGACCGCGAGCCAGGGTGACGGAAGAGATTCTGTGCCGCAGACGCTCCATGAGGTGTATCTCGCCTTGGGTTCCAACCTCGGCAACCGCCGGCGGCTGCTTGACGAGGCTGTCCGCTTGATAGACCGCCGCGTGGGCAGGGTGGTGCGGCAGTCGTCGTGGATAGAGACGGAGCCGTGGGGCTTCGCGTCCGCCCATCGTTTCCTCAACGGGGTGGTGTGCTGCCTTACCGCCCTTGCGCCGCACGAGGTGCTCCGGCTGACGCAGGCCATTGAGCGCGACATGGGGCGGAAGAGCAAGACCGGCAGTCAGGGCTATGCCGACCGCACGATAGACATCGACATCCTGTTCTACGACGACCTGCGTTTGGACAGCCCCGACCTCACCATTCCCCATCCGTTGATGGAGCAGCGCGACTTCGTGATGGTGCCCCTGCGCGAAATCCGTCCGTGACGGGCACGTCCAACGCACTGCTTACGCACAAAAAAAAGTCTCACCATGCCCTCGCGGGTGGGTGAGACGGCGTATATAAATCTATTAACCTTGTTACGCTTGTTACGCTATGTTGTAAAATTGGCAAAGTCTTACTTGCGCAGTCCGAGTGCCTTGATGAGTTCGCGGTAGCGCGTCACGTCCTTGTTGTAGAGATACTTCAGGAGCTTGCGGCGGCGACCTACCATCTTGGTTAGGCTGCGTGCGGTGCCGAAGTCCTTGCGGTTCTTCTTCAGGTGCTCGGTCAGATGGCTGATGCGATAGGTGAACAGGGCTACCTGGCTCTCAACGGAACCGGTGTCGGTGGCCGACTGTCCGTGTTTCTCGAAGATCTCTTTCTTCTTAGCTGAATCTAAATACATAATGTTGTTTTGATGATTAAAAATGTTTTGTTCTATGTCATCCTTCGGACGCTCCCCGTTTTCATCACGGCGGTTCACCTCCTCGAATGTGTTTGCAAAGGTACGTGTTTTTTTTCGAAAAGCAAAAGGAAAAGCGGAAAAAAAGTCTTTGATGGAGTAAAAAACGTTAAAAAGTGGGCATGGAGTGGCGGTTAGTGGCGGAAATGTATTACTTTTGTGTCCGGTTATCTGTTTATCAATACCAATAATTAATAAAGACAACAACAACTTATTCATTAACAAAGAAACAACAAGACAAACTATGGAAAGACAACAAACGGGCAGCATGTCCTATTTGATTTCGATTGTGATGGTGGCCGTATTGGGCGGCCTGCTGTTCGGTTACGACACGGCAGTGATTTCTGGTGCGGAGAAGGGTTTGCAGGCCTTCTTCATGGGAGCCGAAGACTTTACGTACACCGACTTTTGGCACGGCTTCACGAGTTCCAGTGCGCTCATCGGCTGCATCATCGGCTCGGCCATCTCCGGTGTGCTGGCCACGCGCTGGGGTCGCAAGCGCTCACTGATATTCGCCGGTGTGATGTTCTTCGTGTCGGCGTGGGGTTCGATGTATCCCGAGACGATGGTGCTGCCGCAGGGCAAGCCGACCTTGACGTTGCTCGTGGTGTTCAACATCTACCGCGTCATCGGCGGTGTCGGTGTGGGTTTGGCCTCTGCCGTCTGCCCGATGTATATCGGTGAGATAGCGCCGAGCCGCATCCGTGGTATGCTGGTGTCGTGGAACCAGTTCGCCATCATCTTCGGCCAGCTGGTCACCTACTTTGTCAACTTCTTCATCCTCGGCGACCATATCGCTCCGGCCATCGCCAGTGTGGGTGGCGGCATGAACGAGCTGCTCAACGGCCCTGAGGCTGCCTGGGCCATCGAGTCCGGCTGGCGTTATATGTTCGGCTCCGAGATGGTGCCGGCAGGGCTGTTTGCCATCCTCATCTGCATCGTGCCCGAGACGCCGCGCTATCTGGCCATGATTGGCGAGGACGCCAAGGCCGAGCGCATCCTGGCCAAGATCAACGGGACAAGGGAGGCTCGTCAGATTCTGCAGGACATCAAGAACACCCTTACGGAGCTGACCGAGAAGCCCGATACGCTCATGACCTATGGTGCGCTCTGCCTCTTCGTGGGTGTGATGCTCTCCGTGTTCCAGCAGGCTGTGGGCATCAATGCCGTGCTCTACTATGCGCCGCGCATCTACGAGGCCATGGGCTTTGACAACCCGATGATGCTCACCGTGTTCAACGGCGTGGTGAACCTCGGCTTCACCTGTGTGGCCATCTTCACCGTTGAGAAGCTCGGTCGCAAGCCCCTGCTCATCACCGGTTCGCTGGGCATGGCCCTGGGAGCCTTCGGTGTGGCCTGCACCTTCGGCAACCCCGAGCTGCAGCTGCTCTGCATGGTGTCCATCATGGTCTATTCCGCCTCGTTCATGTTCTCGTGGGGCCCCATCTGCTGGGTGCTCATCGCCGAGGTGTTCCCCAATACCATACGTGGTGCTGCCGTAGCCATCGCCGTGGCCTTCCAGTGGATATTCAACTGGATTGTCTCCACCTCGTTCGTGCCCATGGCCAATAGTCTGGGCTACTGGTTTGCCTACGGTCTCTATGGTACCATCTGTATCCTTGCCGCCCTCTTCGTTTGGAAGCTTGTGCCGGAGACCAAGGGCAAGACGCTGGAGGACATGACGCGCCTGTGGAAAAAACGGAAGTAAGTGCGGCCGTGAACGGACGTGCCGCGTCCGAGACCGCGCAAAAAAGCAGGAGGGAGCTGTCGGGCTTCCTCCTGCTTTTTTTGCGTCCCTTTGCGCTCGGAGCACCCAAGGTGCAGTCTCGCATTAGTCGGCGAGTCACCAAGGTGCAGTCTCGCTATATGTTCGGTATATGTGCAGTACTTATGCAGTACTTGTCCAGTCATCACTGGACAAATACTGGACAAATACTGGACAAATACTGGACAAGTACTGGACAACGATGGGTGTTAGTAGCCGAGAACTACGGTGCTAAGAGCCGACTACTATGGTGCTAAGAGCTGGGAACTACCTTAGGTAGGCTGCACCTCTGAAATAAAAATAAAACGATGTTTTCTTTTGTATTTCTCTCGGTTTGCACTACCTTTGCATCCTCAAACACTCAACATTCAAAGATGCACCTCCACGAAACCGACTCCACCAACCGCTGGCTGCGCCACCACGCCGCAGAAGGCATCACCGCCGTCTGGGCAGACTATCAGACCCAAGGGCGCGGACAGGGCAACAACCACTGGGAGTCGGAGCGCGGACAGAACCTCACCTGCTCCCTGCTGCTCCACCCACAGGGCATCCACGCCAACCGCCAGTTCCGCATCTCCATGGCCGTGGCACTGGCCACACTCGACACCCTGCAACCCTACACCGGCGAGGGACTGAGCGTCAAATGGCCCAACGACATCTACTGGCGCGACAGCAAGCTCGGCGGCATACTCATCGAACACCGACTGCAGGGCAACAGCATCCAGGACACCATCGCCGGCATCGGCATCAACGTCAACCAACTGCACTTCCGCAGCGACGCACCAAACCCCGTCTCCCTCCGACAAATCACTGGACGAGAGACCGACCGCGAAACCCTCTTCCGAGAACTGCAACAGCGCATCCACGACAGACTCCAACAAGACCTCAACCGCGACTCGCTCCACAGCGACCTCAACCGCGACTCGCTCCACAGCGACCTCAAGGCACGCTACATGCAAGTCCTCTACCGCCGCACCGGACTACACCCCTACCGCGACACCCAAGGCACCTTCCAGGCCACCATCGCCGACGTGGAGGACGACGGCCACCTCCTGCTCCAGGACACCCAAGGCCACCGGCGACGCTACGCCTTCAAGGAAGTGGCCTTCGTACTGCCCACCACGCAGACCGACCAAGAGACAACAAAACCATAAATAAACAAAAAAAGAAAGGAAACACTACAATGGCAAGATTTCAACGAATCCTACTGAAGCTCTCCGGCGAAAGCCTCATGGGCGAACAAGGCTACGGCATCGATGCCAAACGCCTCAACGACTACGCCGAACAAATCAAGGAAGTCAGTCAGATGGGCGTGCAGATAGGCATCGTCATCGGCGGCGGAAACATCTTCCGAGGACTCAGCGGTAGCCAGCGCGGCTTCGACCGCGTCAAGGGCGACCAAATGGGCATGTGCGCCACCGTCATCAACTCCCTCGCACTCTCCTCCGCACTCGACGCAGCAGGCGTGAAAAACCGCGTGCTGACGGCCATCCGCATGGAACCCATCGGCGAGTTCTACACCAAGTGGAAGGCCATCGAATACCTCGAACAGGGCACCGTGTGCATCTTCTCCGCAGGCACCGGATGCCCCTACTTCACCACCGACACGGGCAGCAGCCTGCGAGGCATAGAGATAGGGGCTGACGTCATGCTGAAAGGAACACGCGTGGACGGCATCTACACCGACGACCCGGAGAAAGACCCCACGGCCACCAAGTTCGACACCATATCATACAAGGAGGTGCTGGCGCGCGGACTGAAGGTCATGGACCTCACCGCCATCTGCATGTGCCAGGAAAACCAACTGCCCATCTACGTGTTCAACATGGACCAAGTGGGCAACCTCAGAAAGGTAATGGAGGGCGACAACATCGGCACTCTCGTACACCCCTAACCGTAGGGCACTGCGCAACCGCCATCGGTCTAACGCCCCCAGTGCGCCGACACCGCCGACAGCACCACATACCAGGCGATGACCATGGCGATGCCGCTCACCCCGAACACCACAAGCAGTGGAAGGCTGGACAGCAGGAACACGTACTTCACCTCGTTGCCGCGCCAGCCCCACTGCTTGAACTTCAAGGCGAAAAGGGGTATCTCTGCCACCAACAGCCAACTGGCCACGAGCAGACCTACCACCACGCCGTAGACCCCATAGGGCAGGGCTGCAATCCGCTCGCCGCTACCCACCAACAGCGCACCCCAAAAGAGGGCGTTGGCTGGCGTGGGCACACCGATGAACGAGGTTGCCTGCCGCTCGTCCAGGTTGAACTTGGCCAGGCGCAAGGCCGAGAACGCCGCCATCACAAAGGCCACATAGGGCAACCACGCGCAGCAGAGCTGGTCGACGTGACAGTCCAGGAAACTGAACAGCATGGCCGAGGGAGCCAGGCCGAAGGTGATGTCGTCGGCCAGCGAGTCCAGCTCCTTGCCGATGGGCGAGCTGACGCGGAGCAGCCGCGCCGTCATGCCGTCGAAGAAGTCGAACACGGCACCTAAGATGATAAACAGCAGCGCAGCCTCCCAGCGGCAGCAGAAAGCCATGTAGGTGGCCACGCAGCCGGACACGAGGTTGCAGCAGGTGATGGTATTGGGAAGGTGTTTCTTGATGCTCATAGTTATTGCGCGAAAAGAAATGAAAAGACAAGGGGGAACATATAGCCAGGGTCAGCCCAGCACCGCCAGCACCGTCTGGTCGCCCGTCGTAGGCTGGTCCATGCGCACGCGCACCTCCGCGCCCAGCGGCAGGTACACATCCACGCGCGAACCGAGTTTGATGAAGCCCAGGTGCTCGTCAATGCTGCACTCCTCGCCAGCCTTGGCATAGGTGACGATGCGGCGCGCCATCGCTCCGGCAATCTGCCGCACCAGCACATCCTCGCCCTCCGGTGTGGTGATCATGATGTCGGCGTGCTCGTTCTCCTCACTGGCCTTCGGTAGCCAAGCCTTGTGGTAGTTGCCGTTGTGGTGGGTCACGAACTTCACGCGACCATCCACCGGAAACCAGTTGGCGTGTACGTTCAGCGGACTCATAAAGATGCTGATGAGCAACCGCCGGTCGTGGAAATACTCCGACTCCTCCACCTCCTCGATGACCACGATGCGGCCATCAGCCGGTGCCACCACCATACGGTTCGTGTCGCCGTTGAAGTAGCGGATGGGACAGCGGTAGAAGTTGAGAGCCATGAGCCACGCGGTGCTGAGTATCGCCGTGACCGCCCAAAACGGTATCTTCGTGTCGAAGGCAGACCACAGCCCTGCGGCCACCAAAACGATGACCACCATGCTGACCGTCAGCTCGCTCGTGCCTTCGCGGTGTATCCTTATTTTCTTGAGTTTCTTGAATTTCTTCCCCATGCGGATGGTGCGGTTGGTTTTTATTCTTCGTGCAAAGATACGCTATTTTTGTCTATCTCGCAAATTTTTCCACCATTCTTTTGGCGTTCTCGCCTTTTCGGCGTAACTTTACACCTTCTAATGCAAACGCAGAGACAGACCATGCAAGACTTCATACACTTACACGTACACACCTACTACTCCATCCTTGACGGACAGTCCAGCATCAAGCGGCTGGTGGACAAGGCCGTGGCCGACGGCATGCGCGGCATGGCCATCACCGACCATGGTAATATGTTTGGCATCAAGGAATTCCACGACTACGTGGCCGACATCAACAAGGGGCGCAAGAAGGAGGGACTCGAACCCTTCAAACCCATCTTCGGCTGCGAGATGTACGTGGCGAGACACGGCGACAAGTCGCTGCGACAGGGCAAGGACGACCAGGGCGGCTACCACCTCATCGTGCTGGCCAAGAACCAACAGGGCTACCGAAACCTCATCAAGCTCGTCAGCAACGCCTGGGTGGACGGCTTCTACAGCAAACCGCGCACCGACCGCGCCGACCTGGAGAAATACCACGAGGGACTCATCGTCTGCTCTGCCTGCATCGCCGGGGAGGTGCCCAAGAAGATACGCAACGGAGACCTCGAAGGGGCACGCGAGGCCGTCGAGTGGCACCACCGCGTCTTCGGCGACGACTACTACCTGGAGCTGCAACGCCACGAGGTGAAGAACCCCAACCAGCGCGCCAACCGCGAGGTGTTCCCTGAGCAGCAGCGCGCCAACCGGGTCTTGGTGGAACTGGCACACGAGTACGGCATCAAACTCGTCTGCTCCAACGATGCCCACTTCGTCGACGAGGACAACGCCGAGGCCCACGACCACCTGCTCTGCCTCTCCACCGGAAAAGACCTCGACGACCCCACCCGACTGCTCTACACCAAGCAGGAGTGGTTCAAGACACGGGCGGAGATGAACCAGGTGTTTGCCGACCTGCCCGAAGCACTTTCCAACACCATAGAGATACTCGACAAGGTGGAGACCTACTGCCTCGACCACGACCCCATCATGCCCTTCTTCCCCATTCCCGAGTCGTTCGGCACGGAGGAGCAGTGGCGCGCAAAATTCACCGAGCAGCAGCTCTACGACGAGTTCACCACCGATGAGAATGGGCAGAACCCCCTGCCTCCCGACGAGGGCGAGAAGAAAATACAAAAGCTGGGCGGCTACGACAAGATTTACCGCATCAAGTTCGAGGCTGACTATCTGGCTAAACTGGCCTACGAAGGGGCAAAGAACCGATACGGAGACCCCGTGCCCGATGAGGTGCATGAACGTGTGAAGTTCGAACTGCACATCATGAAGACCATGGGCTTCCCCGGCTACTTCCTCATCGTGCAGGACTTCATCAACTCCGCACGCGACGAGCTGGGCGTGATGGTGGGACCGGGACGTGGCTCGGCGGCAGGCTCTGTCGTGGCCTACTGTCTGGGCATCACGAAGATAGACCCACTGAAATACGACCTGCTGTTCGAACGTTTCCTCAACCCCGACCGCATCTCGCTGCCCGATATTGACACCGACTTCGACGACGACGGGCGCGGAAAGGTGCTGAAATGGGTGGAGGATAAGTATGGACACGAGAACTGCGCACACATCATCACCTACGCTTCCATGGCCACCAAGAACTCGCTGAAGGACGTGGCACGCGTGGAGAAACTGCCACTGGCCGAGGCCAACGCCCTCTGCAAGGCCATCCCCGACCGACTGCCCGATGGCAAGAAGATGAACCTTCCCAACGCCATCGCCTGTGTGCCGGAGCTGCGCGATGCGGAGGCTTCCGCTGACCCGAAGCTGGCCAACACCATCAAGTATGCCAAGATGCTGGAGGGCACCGTGCGCGGCACGGGCATCCACGCCTGTGGCTTCATCATCTGCCGAGACCCCATCAGCGACTGGGTGCCCGTGTCCACTGCCGACGACCCGGACTTCAAGGGCGAGAAGACCAACTGCACGCAGTACGATGGACACGTCATCGAGTCTACGGGACTCATCAAGATGGACTTCCTCGGACTGAAGACGCTCTCGGAGTTGAAGGAGGCCTGTGCCATCGTCAAGCAGACGCGCGGCATCGACATCGACCTCGACCATATTCCCATCGACGATGCGAAGACCTACGAACTCTACCAGCAGGGGCGCACCATCGGCACCTTCCAGTTTGAGTCGGCAGGTATGCAGAAATACCTCCGCGAGCTGCACCCCACGGTCTTCGAGGACCTCATCGCCATGAACGCCCTCTACCGTCCAGGCCCTATGGACTACATCCCTTCCTTCATCGCGCGAAAGAACGGCAAGGAGGAAATCGCCTACGACATCCCCTGCATGGAGAAATACCTCAAGGACACCTACGGCATCACCGTCTACCAGGAGCAGGTCATGCTGCTGTCCAGACAGCTCGCTGACTTCACCCGTGGCGAGAGCGACGCACTGCGAAAGGCTATGGGTAAGAAGAAAAAGAACATCGTAGACGCGATGAAACCGAAATTCATTGAGGGCGGAAAGAAGAACGGACACGACCCGGCTGTGCTGGAGAAGATATGGGCGGACTGGGAGAAGTTTGCCTCCTATGCCTTCAACAAGTCGCACGCGGCCTGCTATTCCTGGGTGGCTTTCCAGACGGCTTACCTCAAGGCCAACTACCCGGCGGAGTTTATGGCAGCCATCATGAGTCGCCGGCGCGACCAAATCACGGAAATCACCAAGCTGATGGACGAGTGCAAGGCTATGGGTATCGCCACACTGGGTCCCGACGTGAACGAGAGCTATCAAAAGTTCGGTGTCAACAAACGGGGAGAGATACGCTTCGGACTGGCTGCCATCAAGGGCGTGGGAGACCCTGCCGCACTGGCCATCATCGGCGAGCGCGAGAAGAACGGACTCTACAAGGACATCTTCGACTTCGTGCAGCGCATCAGCCTTGGCACGGTCAACCGCAAGACACTGGAGAGCCTCGCACTGAGCGGTGGCTTCGACAGCTTCGGCATCCCACGCGAGGACTACTTCGCCAAGAACCATAAGAACGAGGTGTTCCTCGACACGCTGGTGCGCTACGGACAGATGTACCAGGCCGAGCAACAGGAGGCACGCAACTCGCTGTTCGGAGGGGAGAACGCGGTGGAGATTGCCACGCCGCCCGTGCCGAAGGGGGAGCAGTGGAGCAACATCATGCGGCTGAACAAGGAGCGCGAACTGGTGGGCATCTACCTCTCGGCGCATCCGCTGGACGAATACAAGGTGGTCATCGACGCGCTCTGCAACACGCGCTGCTCGGAGCTGGCTGATGTCAATGCGCTGGCCGACCGCGAAACGGTGGTGTTGGGTGGCATCGTCACCAATGTGGAGCAGAAGTTCACCAAGCGCGGAGACCCCTGCGGCTTCGTCACCATCGAGGACTTTGAAGGCTCGGGACGACTCGCGCTGTTCGGTGAGAGTTGGGGACAGCTGCGCGGAATGTTCGAACCGGGGGTCACGGTGTATGTGACGGGAAAGGTGGTGCCGCGCTATCAGCAGTATGGCAACCGCAACGACAATGGTCCGAAAGACCTCCGTGTCTCGTCGGTGGAATACATGCAGAGCGTCAAGGATAAGGCCATCGAGCGCATCACGGTATCGGTGGACGTGGCGCAGCTTGACGCGCAGGTGGCCACGGAACTGGGTGAGCTGTGTCGCGAACATCCAGGCACCACGCAGCTCTTCCTGCAGTTTGTCGACACGCGCAAGCGACACCGCATCCTCCTGCGCAGCCAGTCAACGACCATCGACGTGAAGCCCGTCCTGCTCAACTACATCAACCAGTCGCCAGCACTCTCCTATAAAATCAACTGACCTCTGCCGGCTCTCTCCTACAACATCAACGGAACATTATTTATAAACAAGAAAAAACAGACCATTATGGAAATGACAATCACAAACGAGAACTTTGAATCGCTGAAAAATGCCAACCTGCCACTGGTCATCGACTTCTGGGCAACCTGGTGCGGTCCCTGCCGCATGATAGCTCCCATCGTTGAGGAACTGGCCAAGGAGTATGAGGGACGCGTCAACGTGGCTAAGTGCGACGTGGAGGCGTGCGAGGACATCGCCGCCGGACTGGGCATCCGCAACATCCCGACGCTGCTGTTCTTCAAGGACGGACAGGTGGTCGACAAACTGGTGGGCGCACAGTCGAAGGCGAAGCTGCAGGAGAAAATAGAAAGCCTGCTGTAAAGCCGATGAGGGTTGCCGGAAGGGCGGAAGTCCTCCAGTGCCCGGAAAAGCCTCAGAAGGTGAGCAGGCGGCTTCCGTCTGCTTGCTCTTCGATGGTGACGCGCACCGCATCCTCGGGCAGGATGTCTTCTATCAGCTCGGGCCACTCGATCAGGCAGAGCGCACCGGAATAGAAATACTCCTCGTAGCCCATATCGTAGACCTCGTTGAGCTTCTTGATGCGGTAGAAGTCGAAATGGTAGACGGGGCTACCCTCGCCGTCGGTGTATTCGTTGACGATGGCGAAGGTGGGGGAGGTGATGACATCGGTGCATCCGAGCACCTCGCAGAGGGCTTTGACAAAGGTGGTCTTGCCGGCTCCCATCTTGCCGTAGAAGGCAAACACGCGCGACGTGCCGATACTGTCGGCAAACTGCCGTGCGGCGGCGTGGATGGTGTCGAGACTGTTGATGGTGATTTCCATATCTTGTTTCTTTATCGTTGGTTTTATCTGTTCTCTTATTCCTTCCAGAACGGCAGGACTATCTGTTCTTTCCTTTCATCGTGACCAGTGGCACCATCATCTCCTCCATTGAGATACCACCGTGCTGGAGGGTGTTGCGGTAGTAGGCCGTATAGTGGTTGTAGTTGTTGGGATAGACGAGGAAGTCGCTGCCCGTGGCGAAGACGTAGCTGGTGGAGAGGTTGGGCGAGGGCAGCAGTGCATCGCTGGGCTTCCGAACGGTGAACACATCGCGGCTCTCGCAGTGCAGGTTGCGCCCTAACTTGTAGCGCAGATTGGTGTTGGTGTTGCGGTCGCCCACAATCTTTACCGGGGTGTCGGTGCGGATGCTGCCGTGGTCGGTGGTCAGCACGATGCGGCAGTCGGTCTGCGCCAGTCGGTGGAGCAGTTGGCAGACGGCGGAATGGCGAAACCAGGAGTGGGTGAGGGAGCGGTAGGCGGCCTCGTCGTGAGCCAGCTCGCGCACCATCTGCGACTCGGTACGGGCGTGCGACAGCAGGTCGATGAAGTTGACCACGACAACGTTGAGGCGGTGGCGTTGCAGCAGTGCATAGCTCTCGTCCAGTAGTCGCTCGGCCTCGCTGGCGGTGTTGACTTTATGGTAGGAGAAGGTGTCGGCTCTGCGCATCCGTTCCAGGAAGGCCTGCAGCAGCTCTGCCTCGTGGAGGTTCTTACTGCCCTCGGCATCCTCGTCAGTCCACAGTGTGGGGTAGTGGCACTGGATGTCGCTGGGCATCAGTCCGGCAAACAGGGCGTTGCGCGCATAGGGCGTGGCGGTGGGCAGGATGCTGCAACACAGCTGTTCGGACACCTCAAAGTCGGTCAGCTCGGGTGCGATGGCCTTCCACTGGTCGTAGCGGAAGTTGTCGAACACCACGAGGAACACCTGTTCGCCCTGTTGTAGCAGTGGAAGGACGTGCTGCCGCAGGATGTCGTGGCTCATCGGGAAGTCGCGCTGCTGTAGCCAGTCCAGATAGTGGTGCTTCACGAAGTGGGCAAACTCCCGGTTGGCTTCGGCCTTCTGCATCTGTAGCATCTCGCCCAGCGTGTGGTCTACGTCTGCCAACTTCAACTCCCAGTCCACGAGTTGGCGGTAGAGCGCAGTCCACTCCTCCCACGTGCGGCACTCCGTCGTCTGCAGGGAGAGTTGGCGGAACTGCTGCTGGTAGGTGGTCTGCGTGGTCTCGGCCATGAGTTCGCGGCGGTGGATGAGTCGCTTGAGCGAGAGCAGGATTTGGTTGGGGTTGACGGGCTTGATGAGGTAGTCGGCAATGTTGCGCCCCACGGCCTCGTCCATGATGTGCTCCTCCTCGCTCTTGGTGACCATGACGACGGGCGTGGTGGGTTGCAGTTGCTTGATGCGCTCAAGGGCCTGCAGACCAGTGATTCCGGGCATCATCTCGTCGAGCAGCACTGCGTCGAATGGTTGCTGGCGGCACAGCTCCACGGCATCGGTGCCGTTGGTGGTGGTCACGACCTCATAGCCCTTCCGTTCCAGAAAGAGCAGATGGGGGCGCA
>CAVFBU010000018.1:0-7232 GCA_963620725.1 Vescimonas coprocola | reverse complement strand
GCCCACGATTTCGGTTTTGGGTAGTTCGCGGTTGCGCTTGTTCACCACGGTCACCACGGACTGCGCCAGGTTGATGAAGGCCAGTCCCGTGGCCGTTTCGCTGCTGAGGGCGGCTGGCTCTCCCTGGTCGCCGCCGTCGCAGATGCCCTGTACGAGGGGTATCTGTGCCAGGAGCGGTACGCCCATCTCTTCGGCCAGCCGTTTGCAACCTTCCTTGCCGAAGATGTAGTAGCGGTTCTCGGGCAACTCGGCAGGCGTGAACCACGCCATGTTCTCCACCAGTCCGAGGATGGGCACGTTGACCTTCTCGTTGCGGTACATATCAATGCCTTTACGGGCATCGGCCAAGGCTACCTCTTGGGGCGTGGAGACGATGATGGCACCGGTGATGGCCAGTGTCTGCAGGAGGGTGAGGTGGATGTCGCTCGTGCCCGGTGGCGTGTCGAGCACCAGGTAGTCGAGTGCGCCCCAGTCAGCATCGGCAATGAGCTGCTTTAGGGCGTTGGAGGCCATACCGCCGCGCCATAGTGTGGCGGTCTCGGGCGACACGAAGAAGCCGATGGAGAGGAGCTTTACGCCGTAGGCTTCCACGGGGGCTATCAAGTCGCGCCCGTCCACCTGGACGGCATAGGGGCGCGCATCCTCTACCTTGAACATCTTGGGCATTGAGGGACCGAAGATGTCGGCATCGAGCAGTCCTACCTTATAGCCCAGGCGCGCCAGTGCGATGGCGAGGTTGGCGGAGACGGTGCTCTTGCCCACGCCGCCCTTGCCGCTGCTCACGGCCACGATGTTCTTTACCTCGGGCAGCAGTTTGCCGACCTCGGGACGGGGCTTCGACTTGTACTCGGTGGTGATGTCCACCACGGTGTCCTTGCCGCAGTGGTATTTGATGGCGGCCTCGGCGGCCTTGACAGTGGACTTCAGGAAGGGGTCGGTGTCGCGCGGAAACTCCAGTACGACGTGTACGCGCCACGGCTCGCTGTCGGTGGATGGGGCGGCCACGGCAGGCTGGTCGGCCACCATACCGCTCTCTACCAGGTTCTTCTTCGTGCCTGCATACGTCACGGTCTGCAGGGCTTCTATTATCATTTGGGGATAGAGGGTCATCGGTTCATTGGGGTTTTAAGGGTTGGACGGATACGGTTTAGGATGGAACTTATATGGTTTAGGGTTGAACGATGGGTTTTATATGGTTTAGGGTTGGACAGTGGACGACATGGTCTTGAAGCGTTCCAGACCACGATCGAGCCAGTCGGTGTACTGCCGCACGTCTTCATCGTAGGAACGGCTGGGAGCCAGGGCGTGGCCGTCGGGGGTCAACAGCACGTAGAAGGGCTGGGTGTTGGCTCCGAACTTGCGGGCTTGCAGGTAGCTCCACTTGTCGCCCACGGTGCGCAGGGTACGGGTGCGGTTGCCGTCGCTCACCTCAATGGGCTGGGACAGTGGGGTCTTGTCGTCCACATACAGCGAAATCAGCACGTAGTCCTTGGTCAGTCGTTCGGCCACTCCTGCATCGCTCCACACGGCGGCTTCCATCTTTCGGCAGTTGACGCAGCCGAAGCCAGTGAAGTCAATGATGACGGGCTTGCCCTGCTCGCGTGCGGCAGCCATACCTTGCTCATAGTCTGTGTAGGCGGCTTCGACGGTCTTCTCGGCCTGTAGGTTGAAGTCCTGCGTGAACATCGGGGGTGCAAAGGCACTGATGGCTTTCAGGGGTGCGCCCCACAGTCCGGGTATCATATAAATGGTGAAGGCGAAGCTCAGCAGTCCGAGGAAGAACTGCGGTACGGGTGTGCCCTTCGCTGCGCTGTCTCCGTGACCCGAGAAGTGAAGCCACCCCATGAGGTAGGCACCGAGCAGTCCGAACAGGGCGATCCACAGGGCGAGGAATACCTCGCGGTCCAGCAGTCGCCAGCCGTAGGCCAGGTCGGCCACACTGAGGAATTTCAAGGCGAAGGCCAGTTCGACGAAGCCCAGCACGACCTTGACGGTGGTCATCCATTCGCCCGACTTGGGTGCCGACTTCAACAGGGAGGGGAAGAGGGCAAACACACCGAAGGGGATGGCCAGTCCGATGCTGAAGCCCAGCATACCGAGGGTCGGTCCGAGGATGTTTCCCTGCGTGGACACGGTCACCAGCAGGAAGCCGATGATGGGACCGGTGCAGGAGAAGGAGACCAGCACGAGGGTGAACGCCATTAGGAAGATGGAGAGGTGGGCGGTGAGGAACGACTGGCGCATGGACAGGCTGTCGGCCTTCTCGTCAATCTTCGTGGACCACGACGAGGGCAGCGTCAGCTCGAACGCACCGAAGAACGAGGCGGCAAAGACCACGAGCAGCAGGGCGAAGAAGATGTTGAACCAGGCGTTGGTGCTTAGCGCGTTGAGGGCGTTGGCACCGAACAGGGCGGTGACGAGCAGTCCCAAGGCCACGTAGATGACGATGATGCTCAGGGCGTAGGTCAGTGCCTCGCGGATGGCTTTCGCGCGGTTCTTGTTGCGCTTCAAGAAGAACGACACGGTCATCGGGATGATGGGCCACACGCAGGGGGTCAGCAGGGCTAAGAAGCCGCCGAGCAGTCCGGCCAGGAAGATATAGAGCAGGGAGTCGTCGGCGGTGGTGTCGTTGAACGACTGCAGCTCGCCGGTGACGGGTGTCCACAGGGCATCAAGGGCCACCACCGCCGTGTCGGCAGGAGCCTGTGCCGCCGCCGTGCTGTCGGCAGTGAGGGTGTCCGGCTGTGCTGCCGTGGCTTCAACGCGGTCTGTTGTTTCTTTACCACAATCTGTTGTTTCTTCGCCACGGCCTGTTGCTTCCTTGGTGGCGGTCTTGCCGTCGGTGTTCACCGTGGCTGTCCCGTGGGTCTTGAAGTCCACCGTGGAGGGCGGCAGGCACATCTCATCGTTGCAGGCTCCGTATTCCAGGAAGCACTCAATGGTGTAGGCTGCCTCGGTGAAGCGGATTTTCTGCACGAAGGTGGCCGTGTGCTCGAAGTAGCGCACCTGCTGGTCGAAGAGCTTGTCGAACTGGCGGATTTCCTTGCCGCGCGCCTGTAGCTTCCCGACGGGTACGGCACCCTGCATCTTCACTGCCGTGAACGTGGCCGATACAGGACCGCCATTGCCCAAGCCGGTGGAGTACACGTGCCAACCCTCGTCGATGGTGGCGGAGAAGATGATGTCGGCTTCCTGGTTGCCTGTCGCCTTCAACTGCGTGGTGAAGTGGACGGGGTCTGCCAGCTGGGCGTTGGCCGTAGCGAGACCGGTGAGGCACGCTATTATTATAAAGAGGAGTCTTTTCATATCGTCGGTGTTCATTTGAGGATGATCGTCGGGAGGTTATTTGAGGATGAGTTCAACGGGACAGTGGTCTGAGCCGTAGATGTCGGTATGGATGGCGGCATCCTCCACGTCGGGCATCAGGCGGTTGCTGACCAGGAAATAGTCGATGCGCCAGCCGATGTTCTTCTGCCGCGCCTGGAAGCGGTAGGACCACCAAGAATAGGTGGGGTCGTCGGGGTGCAGCGTGCGGAAGGTGTCGGTGAAGCCTGCTGTCAACAGCTGGGTCATCTTGCCGCGTTCCTCGTCGGTGAAGCCAGCACTGCGGCGGTTGGTCTTGGGGTTCTTGAGGTCTATCTCCTCGTGGGCCACGTTGAGGTCGCCACAGAGGATGACGGGTTTCCGGCTGTCCAGTGCCGACAGATACTGCCGGAAGTCGTCTTCCCACGTCATGCGGTAGTCCAGGCGGCGCAGCTCTTCCTGTGAGTTGGGCGTGTAGCAGGTCACCACGAAGCAGCGTTCCGTCTCCAGCGTGATGACGCGCCCTTCGTGGTCGTGCTGGTCGAGGCCAATGCCGTAGCTGACGGACAGGGGCTGCTGACGGGTGAAGATGGCCGTGCCTGAGTAGCCCTTCTTGTCGGCGTAGTTCCAGTAGGACTGGTAGCCCTCATACTGCAGGTCGAGTTGTCCGGCCTGCATCTTGGTTTCCTGCAGGCAGAAGAAGTCTGCATCCAGCCGTTTGAACACCTCGCTGAAGCCCTTGCCCTCGCAAGCCCTCAGTCCGTTGACATTCCATGAAATCAGTTTCATCTCTATCGTTTTCTTTAAACAAGAAGGACTTCTCGTCGTGAGAAGTCCGCCATGTGATTGTTTGACCTTTAGTCCGTTGCTTAGAATTTCGCCATCTTGATGGCCACCACTGCACACTCGCTTCCTTTGTTGCCCAGTCGGCCACCTGCCCTGTCTTGCGCCTGCTGCAGGTTGTCGGTGGTGAGCAGTCCGAAGACGACGGGGATGTTGTTGGTGGCGTTGAGACGGGCAATGCCTTGCGTCACACCTTGGCAGATGTAGTCGAAGTGGGGTGTCTCTCCGCGTATCACGCTGCCGAGGATGATGACCGCATCATAGCCATCGTTGAGGGTCATCTGCCGTGCACCGTAGATGAGTTCGAAGGAGCCGGGCACCGCCTTCACGTGGATGTTCTCGGACAGTGCGCCGTGCTTTTCCAGCGTGCTGACGCATCCCTCCAACAGCGCACCCGTTATCTCGGGATTCCATTCGGCCACGACAATGCCGAACATCATATTCGACGCATCGGGGACGGCCTCGAAGTCGTAGTCGCTCAGGTTGTGAAGTGCTGTTGCCATGGTTTATTTGGCCGAAGCCCGTTCGATGTAGGCATCGATGCTCTGGTACTGCATCGACTGGAAGTACTTCTGCTTGATTTCTTGGTAGAGCTTCAGTGCCTCGTCTTTCTTGCCCTGGCTCTCCAAAATCTCACCAGCCTGGATCAGGAACGTGGGGGAGAGCGAGTTGTTGTCGGCCATCTTGGCGGCCTTCTTCAGGTGCTCTACGGCCTTGTCGTACTGCTTGAGGTTGGCGTAGGCGTTGCCCAGTGCACCCTCTGCTGCGGGACTAATCATCTGGTCGCCCTTGGTGCTGAAGTCCTCCAGCGCGTCGGCGGCTTCCTGCCACTTGCCGAGGTTGGCCTGGCAGAGGCCGATGTAGAGCTGGGCGAGGTTGCCGGCCTCGGTGGAGGAATAGTCGCTGGCCACCTTCTTGAAGCCGACCAGTGCCTGCTCGAACTGTTCGTTGTTGAAGAGCTCCTGGCTCTTGGCCAGTTCGGTGCTGGCTGCGTCTTCGCGCGGAACGAAATAGTAATTGTGGGCCAGGATGCCGCCTACGATGAGTACGACAACTGCCACTACACCGATGATGACAGCCTTCTTGTATGTCTCGAAGAATGCTGTGGTCTTGTTTACGTGCTGCTCGGTCTCTGCAGCCACTGCTTGGTTTTTTTGTGCCATTATCTTATTTTCTTTTTTTTATTGGCGTTTTGGGTGTTGGCTCATGGACAGAGCCAAGTTTCGCGCGGCAAAATTACGCATTTTATCGCAGATACTGAAATTTCTTGCAGACTTTTTTCGCTTTTGAACGATAAAAGGTGTAACTTTGCACCGTAAATGATACTCAGAAAACTTTCCATCCTTAATTATAAGAACATCCGGGAGGCCACGCTCGACCTTTCTCCGAAGATGAACTGCTTCATCGGACACAATGGTGCGGGGAAGACCAACGTCTTGGATGCGGTCTACTACCTGTCGTTCTGCCGCTCGCTGACCAACCCGGTGGATTCGCAGGTCATCTGCCACGGCGAGCCTTTCTGTGTCGTGGAGGGAAGCTACGAGGACGAAGACGGCCACGAGGAGCAGGTCTACTGCGGGCTGAAACGCGGTGTGAGGAAACACTTCAAGCGCAACAAGAAGGAGTATCAGCGCCTGTCGGAGCACATCGGACTGATCCCCATCGTGGTGGTGTCGCCCTCGGACACGCTGCTGATTGACGGTGGTGGGGAGGAGCGCCGCCGCCTCATGGACCTCGTCATCTCTCAGTACGACCGCCAGTATATCCCACTGCTGTCGCGCTACAACAACGCCTTGCAGCAACGCAACACGCTGCTGAAACAGGAGAATCCCGGACCAGACCCCACGCTCCTGCAGATTTGGGAGGAGCAGATGGCCGAGGCCGGCGACGACCTCTACAGGCGGCGCGCTGCTTTCGTGGAGGAGATACAGCCACTGTTCCAGCAGTTCTACGAACAGATTTCGTCCGGCTGCGAAGCGGTGGGACTGGAGTACCTGTCGCACGGACAGCGCGGCCCCTTGCTGGAGGTCATCACCCGCGACCGCGCCAAGGACCTGGCCGTGGGCTTCTCGCTGCACGGCATCCACCGCGACGACCTTGTGTTCACGCTCGAAGGTCAGCCGATGCGCCGCGAAGGGTCGCAGGGACAGCACAAGACTTATGTTATTGCCCTAAAACTGGCGCAGTTTGAACTGCTCAAGCGCACAGCCTCCCACACCACGCCGCTGCTCCTGCTCGACGACATCTTCGACAAGTTGGATGCTGGGCGCGTGGAACAGATTGTGCGCTTGGTGTCCGGCGACGCTTTCGGACAGATCTTCGTGACAGACACCAACCGTACCCACCTGGACGCCATCGTTGCTGCGGCGGCCAGCGACTATCGGATGTTTGAAGTGGAGCGCGGCAACATCAACCTATTGACGGAACATGTTTAGGAGGAAGACGGAGACGCTGCGCGACGTGGTGCTGAAACTGCTGCACGACCAGGGACTGGAGACCCACCTGCTCCAGAAACGCCTGGTGGAGTCGTGGCCTGCGGTGGCCGGTGAGGTGATTGCCAGCTACACGACGGGAGCGTACGTCTACAACCAGACGTTGTTCGTGCGACTGTCCAGTCCGGCCTTACGCGCTGACCTCTCCATGCAGCGCCAGCGGTATGTGGAGCTGTTGAACGCCGCCGTGGGCGAGCGCGTGATTGTCGACATCCGTTTCTGCTGATCTCGTATAGAAGCCCCGTCTTTCAGCGTTTTATGGTTAGCGGTTTCGGTTTGGGCGGTTAAAGTGGTCAAAGTGGTCAAAGCGGTCAAACTCGAAATGAAAAATGCAAAATAGAGAGATACATTATTAATAATAATATTTATATATAAGGTACGTGAGGGAAAATTGTTTTTCCAAAATGACTTTGACCGCTTTGACCTAAATGACCACTTTTCACGCTCAAACACTCACCCATCTAACTGCAACCAGTGTAACCAACTAAACCCCACCGCTTTAGGCAACAAGTCGTGACAAACGGCGCACGAGCCGGGTGCAAACTATTGCAGGAACGAGGGGAAGTGTGTACCTTTGCACCGTGGGAAGGACAA
>CAVFBU010000017.1:0-31897 GCA_963620725.1 Vescimonas coprocola | reverse complement strand
GGAAGGCGGCAAGGCTTACCACTTTACCAGCAACCCAGATATCTACAAGGGCGTAACCTTCCGCACCAACCCCGATGATGTGGCACAGGGCAAGCGCGCAACAGTCCACTTGAGCGGTATAACCAAGACTGGTGCTGCCGTGAACAGCTGCAATTTCATGTTGGGTCGTCAGCCGAATGCCGGTGAGAACAGTACGATTACGCTCGACATCGACTCCGTACGCTTTGTGGATCTGGACTTCGATGTACCTTTGGCCATCAACTATGGCGATGCCCAGCAAGGCAACGGTAGTGTTACAGCCAACTATTTCATGAATATGTATCCCGCTGGTATGGGTATCAACGTCACGTTGCTGGAATGGAACAACTGTACGTTCCAAGGGTTCATCCGTGGTTTCTTCCGAATCCAGGGGCCAAATGATTTCTATATCCAGCACCTGAAGATGATTGACTGCTGCCACTACAACAGCGGTTACTACGACAACAACGGTGGTGGCTACGCCTACATCTTCGCCGACCATAACGGTAAGCCGAAGTCGAACATCCTGGAGAATGTAGAAATCAGCGGCAACGTATTCTATGACAGCCCGAAGGGAAGTATGCTGACCGACCAAAACCGTAACTTGACATGGGATTCCTCCGTGCGTTGGAATATCAACATCCACCACAACACCTTTGTTAACTTCATGACACGCAGTACCAAGTCGGCATGGATGAACACTCGCTACATTCCGGCAGGCTCTACGTTCCAAGTCCACGACAACATCTGGATTGTGACCAAGGATGCCAACGACGTGAACCGCGCCACGAACTCACTCGGCTGGGATGCCCGTTACATCCAGGGCGGTGACGGAAGCGGCAAGGCGGTCTTCAATATCTACAACAACTGGACCACCAACGACGCTTACCTCTCCAATGGTCAGCCGTTCTCCAACAATGCGTTCAACGCCACTTCCAATGCACCCGGCAAATGGCTGAAGACATGGGCTGACGTGGTCGACACCTACTATCCGGCCGGTGCTGACGAGCTGAAGGTACACTGTGACCCGGATTTGAAGGCCACCGACCTGATGGTGTCGCCCAATCCGCAGCACTTCGTAGGCGAGAAACCGTCCGGTCTTGACCACCATACGGACAACGGCATTGACGGTCTCTACTATCAGCAGACGAACAAGGTGTTCAACTCCGAAATCTACAAGAGCGGAGCCGGCGCACCCCGTCTGAGAAACGGCAAGTAACAACAACACATCTAAACATACAACGACTATGAAAATATTGAAATATGTAACCGCAGCCTGTGCTGCCGTAGCCTTGATGCTCTCTTTCAGCAGCTGCTCCAGAGACCTCGACCCGGAGGTGGACGCGATGGGCTGGTACCGTTGCGAAATCAGCCTCGCCAGTCAGGGTAGCCTAAGCACAGAAGGCGTGGAAGCCTTCAATAACGCTGTCGACGATGCCATTGGCCGGGATCGTGGAACCACCCACTATTTCTCCCATTGTTCCAAGGCTTACATGGAGAACAACTACAACACGATTGTAGCCCTGCCGAACAGCGAGAACGAAATCTTCACGAAGATTATCGCTTCCGTAGTGGCCTCGCAGGGAGTCAGCGACTTCACCGTGAAGTTTGCCCTCGAAGAGCAAGTTTCCAGTACGAACGCTGATGGTGAGACCGTGAAGGACGTGAAGGAACTGAAATCGGTCATCTACAAGGCTTCAGACCTGAAATAACCGACATTCGCATAACATTAAACCTTCAAAGTTACGGGGGCAAATCCATCGGGTTTGCCCCTGTTTCTGCCTAAAAGAAGTCATTCTTAGTCCACAAAAAGCTAACAATCCGAAAACTTTGCCGTTTTCTCAAGAAACTTTTGTACCTTTGGTCTTCGTCCGAAGGTAGGCGGCACCTCGGAAAAACTCAAATAAATTTGGTTTTTCGCTCGGTTTGCACTACCTTTGCAAAGCAAAACAACATCTAATCATTACTCAAAACAACAAACAAATGAAGAAAGCACTTCTAACCTTAGCTGCAGCACTGAGTCTGAACGCCACGGCACAGACACAGTCCCTACCCTACCAAAACCCAGCCCTCACGGCAGAGGCACGCGCCGACGACCTGCTGGGACGACTGACCCTCGAAGAGAAAGCGAAACTGATGATGGACGTGTCGCCGGCCATCGCCCGACTGGGCATCCCGGCATTCCAGTGGTGGAACGAGGCACTCCACGGCATCGGCCGCAACGGCTTCGCCACGATGTTCCCCATTACCACGATGATGGCCGCATCCTGGGACGACGCACTGCTCTACCAAGTCTTCAACGCCGTGAGCGACGAGGCACGCGCCAAGAACCAGCAGGCCAAGCGGAGCGGCCACATCGCACGCTACCAGGGACTGTCGTTCTGGACACCCAATATCAACATTTTCCGCGACCCGCGCTGGGGACGCGGCCAGGAGACCTACGGCGAAGACCCCTACCTGACGGAACGCATGGGACTGGCCGTGGTGAACGGTCTGCAGGGGCAGACCTTCGACGGCAAGCCCTCCAAGGAGCGTTACAGCAAGCTGTTGGCGTGCGCCAAGCACTTTGCCGTACACAGCGGCCCGGAATGGAACCGCCACACCTTTGACATCCAGCAACTGCCGGAGCGCGACCTCTGGGAAACCTATCTGCCGGCCTTCAAGGCACTGGTGCAGAAGGGCAACGTGGCCGAAGTGATGTGCGCCTACCAGCGCATCGACGGACAGCCCTGCTGCGGCAACACGCGCTATGAGCAACAGATTCTGCGCGACGAGTGGGGCTTCCAGGGACTGATTACCAGTGACTGCGGAGCCATCCGCGACTTCCTGCCGGGTCTCCACAGCGTGTCGGCAGACAACCCGGCGGCTGCCGCCAAGGCCGTGGCATCCGGCACGGACGTGGAGTGCGGCTCGGTGTACCGCAACCTGCCCGAAGCCGTGCAGCGCGGTGACATCAGCGAGGAGCGCATCAACACGAGCCTGCGCCGCCTGTTGGTGGCACGCTTCCGCCTCGGCGACTTCGACGCAGACTCGCTCGTGTCGTGGACGAAGATCCCGGAAAGCGTCATCGCCTCCACGGAACACAAGCTGCTGTCGTTGCAGATGGCTCGCGAAGGTACGGTGCTGCTGAAGAACGACGGCATCCTGCCCCTGAAGAAGGCCGATGCCGCGCGCCTCGTGGTGATGGGTCCCAACGCCAACGACTCCATCATGATGTGGGGCAACTACAGCGGCTACCCGACCCAGACCATCACCATCCTGCAGGGACTGCGCCAGCAGTTGGGCGACGTGCGCTACGTGCAGGGCTGCGGACTGACCCGTGGCGAGATTTACGAGAGCCGCTTCGACCGCATCAAGGCACCCTTGGGCAACAAGGGTATGCAGGCCATCTACTGGAACAACACGGAGATGGAGGGTGAACCCGTCACCACCGTGACGCTCACCACTCCACTCAATCTGAGCAATGGTGGCAACACGGTGTTTGCACCGGGTGTCAACTTAGAGCAGTTCTCCGCACGCTACGACGGCAACTTCATCGCCGAGAAGGACGAGACACTGACCCTGCGCATCGGAGCGGACGACAAGGTGCGCGTCATGGTGAACGGCGACACGCTGGTCAACATCTGGAAGGTGCGCCACCGCATCCAGGAGGCCGCCCCACAGATTCAGGTGAAGGCCGGACAGCACTACCGCATCCAGATTGACTATGTGCAGGAAAGCGGCATGGCCGCCATGCAGTTTGACATCTGCAAGAAATACACGCCGACCGACGCGGAGATCCTCGCCCAGGTGGGCGATGCCGAGACCGTCGTCTTCGTGGGCGGCATCTCACCGCGCGTCGAGGGCGAGGAGATGAAGGTGAGCGACCCGGGCTTCAAGGGCGGCGACCGCACCGACATCAACCTGCCTGCCGTGCAGCGCCGCATACTGGCACTGCTGCACAAGGCCGGCAAGCGCGTGGTGTTCATCAACTGCTCGGGTGGTGCGATGGCACTGGCGGAGGAAGAGCCGCTCTGCGCCGCCATTGTACAGGGATGGTACGGCGGAGAACGTGGCGGACAAGCCATGGCGGAGATTCTGACTGGTGCGGTGAACCCTTCGGGCAAGCTCCCCATCACCTTCTACCGCAGCACGGACGACCTGCCCGACTTCCTCGACTACCGCATGACGGGACGCACCTACCGCTACTTCAAGGGCACGTCCCTCTACCCCTTCGGCTATGGTCTGAGCTACACGACCTTTGAGGTGGGACAGCCACAATACAAGAAGGGCATGGTGACGGTGACGGTGAAGAACACGGGGGCAACGGACGGCACCGAGGTGGTGCAGGTGTACCTGCGCCGCACGGCAGACACCGAAGGCCCCATCAAGACGTTGCGCGCCTACAGCCGCGTCAGCCTTGAGGCCGGAGAGAGCCGGACGGTGAAGATTGCCCTGCCGCGCGAACGCTTCGAGGGCTGGGACGAGAAGAGCAACACGATGCGCGTCGTGCCTGGCCGCTATGAGCTGATGGTGGGCACATCGAGTGCCGACCGCGACCTAAAGACCATCACGGTAAACATGAAATAAAGCATGAAGCAGGCCATGATATTCGCAGCGGGGTTGGGTACGCGCCTGAAGCCCCTGACCGACACGATGCCCAAGGCACTGGTGCCGGTGGGCGGCGTGCCGCTGCTGGATATCATCATCCGCCGGCTAACGGCACAGGGCTACGAACGCTTCACCGTCAACGTACACCATTTCGCACAGATGATAGAAGACCACGTGGCGCAGCAGGACTATGCCCCGATGGTGCGCATCAGCGACGAGCGCGACCAGTTGCTCGACACCGGGGGCGGACTGAAAAAGGCGGCGGCCTGCTTCGACGACAGGCTGTCGCCCATCCTCATCCATAACGTGGACATCCTTGACAACGTTGACTACGGCTGGTTCGCCCGGCAACACGGCGCGGAGGACGATGCCGTGCTGCTGGTCAGCGAGCGCAAGACGAAGCGTTACCTGCTGTTTGACGAGGAGATGCGGTTAGTGGGATGGAAGAACGTGGAGACTGGCGAGATTCGCAGTCCCTACGACAGCGTCCGCCTGGCGGAGCAGTCACCCGGCGGCAGGCCGCTCCAGCGGTACGCCTTCTCGGGCATCCACTCCTTCTCGCCGCGCCTGTTCCCACTGATGGACGAGTTCCCGGAGCGGTTCGGCATCATCGACTTCTACCTCGGCGTGTGCCACCGGGCACGCCTCCGCGGATGCGTGCAGCCCAACCTCCACGTGCTCGACGTGGGTAAGCTCCAGTCGCTGGACGATGCAGTGTCATTTATCAACCACAACACATAATACGGTATGCAACAGAAAATCATTATCCTCGACTTCGGCAGCCAGACCACGCAGCTCATCGCGCGCCGTCTGCGCGAACTCGACACCTTCTGCGAAATCCTGCCCTACAACAAGTTTCCGCAGGACGACAAGGCGGTCATCGGTGTCATTCTCGCAGGCAGCCCCTACAGCGTCTACGACCCCGAAGCCTTCAAGGTGGACCTCACCGCCTTCGTCGGGCGGCTCCCGGTGCTCGGCATCTGCTATGGTGCACAGTTCATTGCCTACAACAACGGCGGCAACGTGGAACCGGCAGGCAGCCGCGAGTACGGACGGCAGAACCTGTCCACCATAGACAAGGGCTGTCCGCTCTTCCACGGCTTCGACAACCACTCACAGGTATGGATGAGCCACGGCGACACCATCACCGCCATCCCCACCGGAGCGAAGGTGGTGGCCTCTACCGGAACGGTGGAGAACGCAGCCTACTACTGTCCCGATGCCATGCTGATGGGAAAGTATGCCGGCCACCAGCCCGTGATGGGCGTGCAGTTCCACCCCGAGGTGTTCCACTCCACCCAGGGCACGCTGTTGCTCCGCAACTTCGTGGTGGACATCTGTGGAGGACGACAGGACTGGAGTGCCGACAACTATATCGAGACGACGGTACGGGAGCTGAAAGCACAGATTGGCAGCGACCGGGTCATCCTCGGCCTCTCCGGCGGTGTGGACTCCAGCGTGGCCGCCGTACTGCTGAACCGCGCCATCGGCAACCAGCTGACCTGTATCTTCGTGGACCACGGCATGCTCCGCAAGAACGAGTTCACGCAGGTGATGGAAGACTATAAGGTGCTCGGACTGAACGTCATCGGTGTGGATGCCAGTGGCAAGTTCTTTGCAGACCTGGCCGGCGTGACCGACCCGGAGCAGAAGCGCAAGATTATCGGACGCGACTTCGTGGAGGTGTTCAATGCCGAGGCCAAAAAGATTACGGATGCCAAATGGCTGGCACAGGGCACCATCTATCCCGACCGCATCGAGTCGCTCAACATCACGGGCAAGGTCATCAAGAGCCACCACAACGTGGGCGGACTGCCCAAAGAGATGAACCTCTCACTCTGCGAACCACTGAAATGGCTCTTCAAGGACGAGGTGCGCCGCGTGGGACGCTCGTTGGGTATGCCGGAACATCTGATTACGCGCCACCCCTTCCCCGGTCCCGGACTGGCCGTGCGCATCCTGGGCGACATCACGCCCGAACGCGTCCGCGTGCTGCAGGAGGCCGACGACATCTTCATCCGGGGACTGCGCAACTACAAGGTAAAACTCTCTGGCGACGAGGCACGCCGCGTATTGGCTGCTGGCGTGCCTGCCGAGATGACTGACGGCGAGATCGAGGTGTCGCTCTACGACCAGGTATGGCAGGCCGGTGCGGTGCTGCTGGCCACGGTACGTTCCGTGGGCGTGATGGGCGACGAGCGCACCTACGAGCATCCCGTGGCCCTGCGTGCCGTGACCTCCACGGATGCCATGACGGCCGACTGGGCACACCTGCCCTACGACTTCATGGCTGGGGTGTCCACGGAGATTATCAATAAGGTGAAGGGCGTGAACCGCGTCTGCTACGACATCTCGTCCAAACCACCCGCAACAATTGAATGGGAGTAATCCTTTCTTCAGCGTTGATTCGCTGAAGAAAGGATTACGTGGGCCCGTGCTTTAGCGTTGCTCCGCTGAAGAAAGGATTTCGTTGGCCCGTGCAAGTGCAAGGTCGATGTGGCTGCAGATGTTCTCTGTGCCCAACAGTTTCTCGAAACTATTACGTCTCAGTACCGCATCGACCTTTTCATTAACGCCTGACAACACGACGGTGATGCCCTCTTTCTGACTCATCAGACACATATTCTCCAGGTTGTGCAGTCCCGTGGAATCGATGAACGGCACCTTGCGCATCCGAATGATGCGCACCTTCGGACGGTCGTTGTAGCTCGACATGATGTCCTCGAAGCGGTTGCCGGCACCGAAGAAATAGGGACCATTGATCTCATACACTTCCACACCCTCGGGAATCGTCAGGTGGACGAGGTTGCCACGCTCCATGTCGGCATCCTCGTTGAGGTCTATCTCGTCGTAGACCGCCGTCACGTCGGTCACCTCCGACACGCGTTTCATGAAGAGCAGACAGGCACAGATGAGTCCGAACTCAATGGCGACGGTCAGGTCGAAGACGATGGTCAGGAAGAACGTCAGCAACAGGACGGTGACATCGCTCTTCGGGTTGCGCAGCATCGCCAAGAACGACCGCCATCCACTCATATTGTACGACACCACGACCAGCACGCCGGCCAGACAGGCCATGGGGATATACTGTGCCAGCGGCATAAGGAACAGGAAGATGAGCAACAGCACCACGGCATGGACGATGCCGGCCACGGGGGTGCGTCCGCCGTTGTTGATATTGGTCATCGTGCGAGCAATGGCTCCCGTGGCAGGAATGCCGCCGAAGAGGGGCGAGGCGATGTTGGCCAGTCCCTGACCGATGAGCTCGGTATTGGAGTTGTGGTGGTCGCCGATGACACCATCGGCCACCGTGGCGGACAGCAACGACTCAATGGCTCCCAACACGGCAATGGTCACTGCCGGCCCTACCAGGCTCTTGACGGTCTCCCACGACAGGGTAGGCACCGTGGCCTCGGGCAGTTCAGAATGGATGCTGAAACGGTCGCCGATGGTCTCGATGGAGGTGATGCCGGCATACTGCTTGAGCAGCAGGGCCACCACGGTGATGATGATGATGGCCACCAGCGAGCCTGGCACCTTCTTGCTGAAGCGCGGCGTGAGGGCAATGATGACCACGCTGGCCACACCCATCATGGTGCTCCAGAGGTCGATATGGCTCAGATGGCTCAAATAGGCCACCCATTTCTCCACAAAGTCGGCAGGCACGGTGTCCAGCTGCATACCCAACAAATCCTTCACCTGCGTGGTGAAGATGGTGACGGCAATACCGCTGGTGAACCCCACCACGATGGGATAAGGGATGTACTTGATGATGGTGCCCAACCGCAGGACACCCAACAGAATCAGAAACACGCCGGCCATCAGCGTGGCAATGGTCAGTCCCTGCATGCCATACTGCTGGATGATGCCATAGACGATGATGATGAAGGCACCGGTCGGACCACCAATCTGTACCTTGCTGCCGCCAAACAGCGAACAGCACAGGCCGGCCACGATGGCCGTGATGATGCCCTTCTCTGGCGATACGCCACTGGCAATGCCGAAGGCAATGGCCAAAGGAAGGGCTACGATGCCCACAATCACTCCCGCCATCGCGTCGGCGGCAAACGTCTTCTTGTCGTAATGTGCAATGGCCGACAGGAATTTCGGCCTGAAATCCAATGTTTTAATCATTATACTGAAAACAATAAATGGGGGCAGCACCGTGACCGACCTTATTATATATATAACACTTTCCGTTACCTGTTCTTGTACGCGCTTTTTTTGTGTGTTGAACATCCCGCCTTTGCCTTTATTCTGCAAACTCCAAGTGGCAACACCTGGGTTTAAGACCGCCGGCATCCGACTTTTTCCGTCTCTTTTTATTTTTATTAAAAGAATTAACGCTCATTTCTGCTGCAAAATTAGATATTTTTTTGTAACTTTGTACCCGAAATAAGCAAAAAGTGACTTTTATGCCACAATTTTCAAAGATAATAGGATAAAATACAATAAACCTTTTATAAATTATTTAAGAAAATGACAAAAGTAGCAATTAACGGTTTTGGCCGTATTGGTCGTCTGGCTTTCCGTCAGATGTTCGAGGCAGAGGGTTACGAGGTTGTTGCCATCAACGACCTGACAAGTCCCAAAATGTTGGCTCACCTTCTGAAGTATGACACCGCCCAGGGTGGCTTCGCTGGCAAGTTCGGCGAGAACAAGCACACCGTAGAGGCTGGTGAGGACTACATCGTGGTTGACGGCAAGAAGATCACCATCTACGCAAAGCCCAACGCTGCCGAGCTGCCTTGGGGCGAGCTGGGTGTTGACGTAGTGCTTGAGTGCACCGGTTTCTACACCTCTAAGGAGAAGGCTTCCGCACACATCCAGGCTGGTGCCCGCAAGTGCGTGATTTCCGCTCCCGCCGGCAACGACCTGCCCACCATCGTGTACAACGTGAACCACACCACCCTGACCAAGAACGACAACGTGATCAGCGCCGCTTCCTGCACCACCAACTGCTTGGCTCCTATGGCTGCTGCCCTCCACAAGTACGCTCCCATCGTCAGCGGTATCATGTCGACCATCCACGCCTACACGGGCGACCAGATGATTCTCGACGGTCCTCAGCGCAAGGGTGACCTCCGTCGTTCTCGTGCCGGCGCACAGAACATCGTGCCCAACTCCACCGGTGCTGCCAAGGCTATCGGTCTCGTTATCCCCGAGCTGAACGGTAAGCTGATCGGTTCTGCACAGCGCGTTCCGACTCCCACCGGTTCTACCACCATCCTCGTTGCCGTTGTGAAGGGCAAGGATGTGACGGTTGAGGGCATCAACGCTGCCATGAAGGCCGCTTCCACCGAGAGCTTCGGCTACACCGAGGATCAGATCGTGTCGAGCGACATCATCGGTATGAAGTTCGGTTCGCTCTTCGACGCTACCCAGACCATGGTGAGCAAGATCGACGACGACACCTATCAGGTACAGGTTGTTTCTTGGTAT
This sequence comes from Vescimonas coprocola, assembly GCA_963620725.1. Lineage (GTDB taxonomy): Bacteria > Bacteroidota > Bacteroidia > Bacteroidales > Bacteroidaceae > Prevotella. The sequence continues at coordinate 21,847 of CAVFBU010000017.1, read as the reverse complement.
GACAACGAGAACAGCTACACCTCTCAGATGGTTCGTACTATCAAGTACTTCTCTGAGAACTGCTAAGTCCTTACTACAAGACTCTATTTTTATAACAGCCGCCCTTGGCAACCGCGCCTTGGGCGGCTCTTTTTTCAACAGCAACACACCAAGCCCATGCCCTACGACATGATTACCATCCTCGGTCCTACGGCCTCCGGGAAGACGGGACTCGCCGCCCACCTGGCCACGCAGCTGGGTCACTGTGAAATCATCAGTGCCGACAGTCGCCAGGTATATCGCGGCATGGACATCGGCACGGGCAAGGACTTGAAAGACTACGTGGTGGACGGCACGGCCGTGCCCTACCACCTGATAGACCTCTGCGAGGCTGGCACGAAATACAACCTGTTTCAATACCAACAGGACTTCCAGCAAGCCTACAACGACATCCTCAACCGGGGGAAGCGGCCTATCCTCTGTGGCGGCACGGGACTCTACATCGAAGCGGTGCTGAAGGGCTACGCCCTGTCGCCCGTTCCGCAGAACGACACGCTACGCCGCCAACTCGAAGGGAAGACACTGGACGAACTCACCGTCCTGCTCCGGCAGTTGAAGGCGCAGAACGGTTCGGCCATGCACAACACGACGGATGTGGACTCCGCGCAACGCGCCATCCGCGCCATTGAGATAGAGGAATACAACCTCCACACGCCGACCGCACGGCGAGAGATGCCAGCTATCCATTCCCTCATCATCGGCGTGAGTATCGACCGCGAGGAACGCCGGCGGAAAATTACGCAACGACTTCAGGCACGCCTCGACGAAGGTATGATTGACGAGATACGAGGACTCCTTGACCGGGGCATACCAGCCGAAGACCTCACCTACTACGGACTCGAATACAAATTCGTGACGGCCTACATCACGGGAGAGTTCTCCTATGACGAGATGTTCCGGCAGTTGGAGATTGCCATCCACCAGTTTGCCAAACGACAGATGACGTGGTTTCGCGGCATGGAACGCCGGGGCTTCACCATCCACTGGATAGACGCTCTACTGCCCATGGAGGACAAGGTGGCGGCTATACGCCAGTTGATAAATCAAGACGAATAACCCTATAATATATATAATAAGGTGTCAGTAGACGAAAAGAAATGGGGCGTGCTGTATTGCCCCAAACACGGAGCAGGCAAACAACGTGAACGCATCAAGCGGGCACTGGACGAGCACGGTGTCTCTTACGACTTCGTGCAGAGCGAGACGACAGACAGTGTGGAACGGCTGGTCACCATGCTGATCCACAACGGCTACAAGACCCTCATCATTGCCGGAGGCGACTCGGCACTCAACGATGCGGTCAACTGTCTGATGAAGGAGGAGCGACAGCTGCGCGACACCATCGCCTTGGGCATCATTCCCAACGGACTGATGAACGACTTTGCTCGCTATTGGGACCTTCGCGAGGGCAACCTCGACCAGACCATTGAGTGGTTGACCAAGCAACGCGTGCGCCGCATCGATGCCGGCTGTGTGCGCTATACCGACAAGAAGGGCGAGCAGCACCGCCGCTATTTCCTCAACTGCATCAACATCGGTATGGTGGCCGACGTGATGAACCTGCGCCAACAGACACGCTCCATACTCGGTTCACGCCTGCTGTCCATCCTGCTGTCGACCATCCTGCTCATCTTCCACCGCATGGACTACAAGATGCACCTCAAAATCAACGCCGAGGACATCCGGCGCAGGGTGATGACGCTGTGCGTGGGAAACGCAGCGGGCTACGGACTGACCCCCAGTGCCGTGCCTTACAACGGACTGCTGGACGTATCACTGGTCTACCAGGCCAAAATCGTACAGATATTCCACGGCCTGTGGATGATGCTGACAGGACGGTTGCTCAACCACCACATGGTACACCCCTACCGCACCCAGGAGATTGTCGTGGAGGACGGTGGCAAGGCACTGCTGTCCATTGACGGACGACCCATCGGCACACCGGTTGGCTCCTACCGCATCACCGTGGAACAGGAAGTCATCCGTTTCCTCATCCCGGACTGACTGCCTTCCACACCGACTCGTCCGACATGACGATATCAGACGGCTCATTTTTTTCTTTGAGTCGACTCAATTGATCGATTGAGTCGACTCGATTGATTAATTGAGTCGACTCAAAGAAAATACGCCCCTCTGTTCCCTTATTTCAATCAGGCCTGAAATCAACCCCCTGTTTTAGGCCAATCCGTATTAAAAAACGGTGAATTTCAAAAAAAACAGGCTTTTTATTTTGTCGGTACAACTAAAATCCGTAACTTTGGGGGTAATAAAGTTCCATCCGACAGGACGGAACAATCCAATGAGACAAAAAACCAACAAAACCTAAACAGGAACTATGAGTTATTTACGATTTGAAAAAGCTGTAATGACGAACCTGCAGGAGTCGCTGTGTCGGGAATTGCTGCGGACAAACCGAACGGGAGCCTACAGCAGTTCGACCATTGCCGACTGCAACACGCGCAAGTACCACGGTCTGCTCGTTGTTCCCGTACCCGAACTGGACGACGAGAATCATGTGTTGCTCTCGTCCTTCGATTGTACGGTGATCCAACACGGTGCCGAGTTCAATCTCGGACTCCACAAATACCAAGGGAACCATTACAGTCCCAACGGCCACAAATACATCCGGGAGTTCACCTGCGATGTGGTGCCCACCATGCTCTACCGCGTGGGCGGCGTGCTGTTGAAGCGCGAGACCATCTTCCAGTGCTATGAAGACCGCATCCTCATCCGCTATACGCTGGTCGATGCCCACAGTGCCACCACGCTGCGCTTCCGTCCCTTCCTCGCCTTCCGTTCCGTGCGCCAGTTTACGCACGAGAACAATGTGGCCAGCAGGGAGTACCACGAGGTGGAAAACGGCATCCGCACCTGTATGTACGCCGGCTATCCCGACCTCTATATGCAGTTTGACAAGAAAAACGAGTTTGTCTTCCAGCCCGACTGGTATCGGGGAGTGGAATACCCGAAAGAGCAGGAGCGCGGCTACGCCTCCAACGAGGACCTCTACGTGCCCGGCTATTTCGAGATGCCCATCAAGAAGGGAGAGAGCATCGTCTTCGCTGCCTCCACATCGGCCATCAAGACCAGCAAACTGAAGAGCCTCTTCGAGGAGGAGATTGCCCTGCGCCAGCCTCGCGACAATTTCTACCACTGTCTCGTGGCTGCCGCCCACCAGTTCCATAACCGCCAACCCAACGACGACCGCTACCTGCTGGCCGGCTATCCCTGGTTCAAGGCGCGTGCCCGCGACACGTTCATTGCCCTACCCGGACTGACCCTCGCCATCGGCGAACGCGACTACTTCGAACTGGTGATGAAAACGTCAGAGAAAGGACTGCGCGAACACATGGAAGGCAAGCCACTGACGGTGAAGCTCTATGAAATCGAGCATCCCGACGTACCGCTCTGGTGCGTATGGGCCATCCAGCAATATGCCAAGGATGCCGGACGCGACCAAGGCTACAAGATGTACGGCAAACTGGTGCGCGACATCGTGACCTACGTCATGGAAGGCGGAGGCGACGCCATGCGACTCGACGACAACGGCCTGCTCTATGCCGATGGACGAGAGAAGGCCATCACCTGGATGAATTCCACGGCCAACGGTCGCCCAGTGGTACCGCGCTCAGGCTATATTGTAGAGTTCAACGCACTGTGGTACAACGCACTCCGCTTCTGTGCCTCACTCGAAGCCGAGTTCGGCGATGCCAAGTTCGCCAAAGAACTCGAACAGCTCGCCGAACGCTGCAAGGAGTCGTTCGTAGCCACCTTCCTCAACGAATACGGCTACCTGCTCGACTATGTGGACGGCAACATGATGGACTGGAGCGTGCGCCCCAATATGATATTCCCCGTAGCCTTCGATTATTCGCCACTGGACCAGGCGCAGAAGAAGAGTGTGCTCGATGTCTGCACCCGCGAACTGCTGACCCCGAAGGGACTCCGCTCGCTGTCGCCCAAGAGCGGCGGCTACAACCCCATGTATGTCGGTCCGCAGACGCAGCGCGACTATGCCTACCACCAGGGCACGGCATGGCCTTGGCTGGGGGGCTTCTACATGGAAGCCTGCTTGAAAATCTACAAGCGCAGCCGACTGAGCTTCATTGAACGACAGATGGTGGGCTACGAAGACGAGATGTACTACCACGCCGTCGGCACCATCAGCGAACTCTTCGACGGCAACCCACCGTTCAACGGACGCGGTGCGATGGCCTTCGCCATGAACGTGGCGGAGATTCTGCGCACCCACCAGTTGTTGGAGAAATACACTTACCAAAAGTAACTAACAGGAGGACAGAACTATGAAAGTATTAATGTTTGGATGGGAGTATCCTCCTCACGTGTTCGGTGGACTCGCCACCGCCAACTACGGCATATCGCAGGGACTGCACGCCCAAGGCGATATGGACATCACCCTGTGTCTGCCGAAACCGTTCGGCGACGAAGACCGCTCGGCCTGCCGCATCGTGGCCATGAATGCCGTGCCCATCGCGTGGCGCGACGTCAACCGCGACTACGTGAGTCAGCGTGTAGGCAACATCATGGACCCGGACCTTTATTTCCGGCTTCGCGACCATCTGTATGCCGACTTCAACTACATGCACGTCAATGACCTCGGTGCTATGGAGTTTGCCGGTGGCTATCCCGGAAACCTTCACGAGGAAATCAACAACTACTCCATCATCGCCGGCGTGGTGGCGCGCACCTTCGACTACGACATCATCCATGCCCACGACTGGCTGACCTATCCTGCCGGCATCCATGCCAAGCAGGTCAGCGGCAAGCCGCTGTGCATCCATGTACACGCCACGGATTTCGACCGCTCGCGCGGCAAGGTGAACCCCACCGTCTACTCCATCGAGAAGAACGGCATGGACCAGGCCGACTGCATCATGTGTGTGTCGGAACTGACGCGCCAAACGGTCATCAACCAGTATCACCAAGACCCGCGCAAGTGCTTCACCGTACACAACGCGGTCTATCCCTTGCCTGCCGAATACGAAGCCATCCCACGCCCCGACCATACCGGGCGCGACAAGGTGGTCACCTTCTTGGGGCGTATCACCATGCAGAAGGGACCGGAATACTTTGTTGAGGCGGCCAATATGGTTATCCAGCGCACCCGTAATGTGCGCTTCTGCATGGCCGGTTCGGGCGATATGATGGATGCCATGATACAGTTGGCAGCTGAGCGCGGCATTGCCGACCGCTTCCACTTCCCCGGCTTCATGCGCGGCAAGCAGGTGTACGAGTGTCTGAAAGACTCCGACGTGTACGTCATGCCCTCCGTGTCCGAGCCATTCGGCATCTCGCCACTGGAAGCCATGCAGTGCGGCACGCCCACCATCATCAGCAAGCAGTCGGGCTGCGCCGAAATCCTCAGCAACTGCATCAAGGTGGACTACTGGGACATCCACGCCCTTGCCGATGCCATCTACAGCATCTGTGCCAACGACTCGCTCTTCACCTACCTCAAGGAGGAGGGCAAGAAGGAGGTGGATCAGATTACCTGGGAGAAAGTCGGAGCGTGGATTCGCACGCTCTACCGCCGCACCTTAGGTTGGGAACAGTAACCGAACTATAAACACCATAATAAATAAATACACAGATTATGAAAACCATTTGTCTATATTTTGAGATACATCAGATTACCCATCTGAAACGTTACCGCTTCTTCGACATCGGTACCGACCACTACTACTATGACGACTACGAGAACGAGCGTAGCATCTGCGACATCGCCGAACGCAGCTATATGCCGGCACTGAATGCCATCGGCGACATGATTCGCGACAACGGCAAACAATTCAAGGTGGCCTTCTCGCTCTCGGGTGTCGGCATGGAGCAACTGGAGATGCACGCTCCGCAGGTGCTGGAGAAGTTGCAGGAACTCAACAACACTGGCTGTGTCGAATTCCTGGCCGAGCCGTATTCCCACGGCCTGTCATCCCTGGCCAACGAGGAGACCTTCGCCCTCGACGTGAAGAAGCAGTGTCAGAAGATTGAGGAGTATTTCGGCAAACGCCCCACCGTACTGCGCAACTCGTCGCTCATCTACAGTGACGACATCGGCGCACAGGCTGCCGCCATGGGCTTCAAGGGGATGCTGACCGAGGGGGCTAAGCACGTACTCGGCTGGAAGTCGCCCCACTATGTGTACCACTGCGCCATGGCTCCCAACCTCAAGTTGCTGCTGCGCGACATCGAACTGTCCGACGACATCTCGCTGCGCTTCAACGACTCCAGTTGGGAGGGCTATCCACTCTTTGCCGATGCCTACATCGGACGCATCGCGCGGATGCCGGAAGAGGAACAGATCATCAACATCTTCATGGAACTCTCCGCCCTCGGCATCGCCCAACCATTGTCGAGCAATATCCTGGAGTTCCTGAAGGCACTGCCGGCCTGCGCCAAGGAGAAAGGCATCACCTTCTCCACCCCGACCGAGATTTGCATGAAGGTGAAGAGCGTGGACACGCTCAACGTGCCCGATACGCTGTCGTGGGTGGACGAGGAACGCGATGTGAGCTGCTGGCTGGGCAACGCCATGCAACGCGAGGCTTTCAACAAGCTGTACAGTGTGGCCGACCGTCTGCGCATTGCTGACGACCCACGCATCAATCAGGACTGGGACTATCTGCAGGCCAGCAACAACTTCCGCTTTATGACCACCAAGCCGTCGAATGTCGGACTGGACCGCGGCATCTACAGCGGACCGTTTGATGCGTTCACCAACTACATGAACATCCTCGGCGACTTCATCAACCGCGTCAACGCGCTCTATCCTGCCGAGATAGACAATGAGGAGCTGAATGCCCTGCTGACCACCATCCGCAACCAAGGCGACGAGATCGAATACAAGGACAAGGAGATTGAACGCCTGCATGCACAGTTGGCCAAGTTAGAGGGCAGCACTGCCGAACCAGCCAAGAAACCTGCAGCCAAAAAAGCTACGACAAAGGCCGCTGGAAAAACTACGGCGAAGAAGAAGGCTCCAGCCAAAAAGGGATGAACCCTGATGCAGGAACCGTCATAAAAAGGAAGGGGACGACCCCTTCCTTTTTTCTTTCTGGAAGCTAACGGGGGGATGCCTGCAGCGTCTGTGTGATGTGCTGCTCCCGGTGACAGATGCGCACCTCAATGCCGAACTTCTGGTGGAGATGCTCCGCCAGATGTTGCGCACTATAGACACTGCGGTGCTGTCCACCCGTGCAGCCGAAACAGAACATCAGCGAGGTGAAGCCACGCCGAATGTAGCGTGCCACGTGGGCATCGGCCAAGCGATAGACTGACTCCAAGAAGGTCAGTATTTCCCCGTCATCCTCCAAAAAGCGGATGACGGGTTCGTCTAATCCCGTCAGTTGTTTGTAGGGTTCATAGCGGCCAGGGTTGTTCGTGCTGCGACAGTCAAAGACATAACCACCGCCATTGCCACTCTCATCTTCGGGAATACCCTTACGATAGGAGAAGCTGAACACCCGCACCACTAATGGTCCTTTCGCGTTGTCGGCAGGAGGGGCTGTCGGAGCGAACTGCGGCAGCGCGACGAGACGCTGGAGCAGGCCGACGAGATAGGGATAAGGGAACGACATATCGGTCAGCAGTTCGCGGAGGTTCTGGATGGCCGGCGGAATACTGCTGATGAAATGCTGCTTGCGCTCGAAATAGCCCCGGAAACCATAGGCTCCCAACACTTGAAGGATGCGGAACAGCACAAAGAGTGACAGCCGGTTGACAAAATGTCGGGGGGCTGGCACCTCGGTGAGTTGTTTCAGCGCGTTGTAGTACTCGTAGACCATTTCGCGGCGCAGCTTATACGGATACTGCGCAGATGCCTGCCACAGGAAGGAGGCCACATCGTAGTAGTATGGGCCGCGCCGTCCGCCCTGAAAGTCGATGAAATAGGGGTTGCCTGCCCCGTCAAGCATCACGTTGCGTGCCTGAAAGTCCCGGTAGAGGAAGGCATCACAGCGTTCTGCGGTCAGGTCTTTGGCCAATAGACGGAAGTCCGCCTCAAGCTTCAACTCATGGAAGTCCAGCTCCGTAGCCTTGAGGAAACAGTATTTGAAATAGTTGAGGTCGAACAGCACACTGTCCCTATCAAACTCCGCCTGCGGATAGCAGTTGCGGAAGTCAAGTCCATGCGCACCGCGCAGTTGTAGGTCGGGCAGCAGGCGGATGGTGCGCTTCAGCAGTTCCTGTTCGTGGGGGGAGTAGTGACCACCGGCCTCCCTACCCTTTTTGACGGCATCGAAGAGCGACACGCTGCCTAAGTCCGACTGCAGGTAGCGCAACTCGTCATCGCTGACAGCCAGAAGCTTCGGCACGGGCAACCGACACTGGGTGAAATGGCGGCAGAGGTAGACGAAGGCGTGGTTCTCGTCGCGACTGGTACCGACACAGCCCACCACCGTCGTCCCGTCCGAGGCCGTCATGCGGTAGTATTCGCGGTTGCTGCCTGCACCGGGCAATCGGTCCACCTGTACGGGTTGCTGTCCGCACCATTCCTTATAGAGTGTTAGGAGTTGTTGCATACCGTTTCCGTTGGGTTTGTTATTGCAGGGTGACAGCCATCAGTCCGATGACGACATCATTGGAGCACGTGCGCAGCGTCAGTGACCGCAGGGACTTCTTCGGGTTCAGCGGCATACAGAGCATCTGCGCCGCCCCACCGGGGATGTTTCGCGTGCCAGGGCCACCGAGGCGCATCATCTTTCCGAGGTCACGGCTCACCTGTCCCGTGGCGAGACTCACGCGGTAGGGGCGTGGCATCGGTGCACGGAAGGCCTTGCCATCAATATAGTAGTCCTGGTCGATGGGACACCAGTTGTCGGGGTTGACCAGCGGCAGGATATCTGTCGTCCCGTCGGAGTAGCGTGCCACCACCTCGGCGTTGACCATGTGGCTCTGCATGTGGTTCGTCGAACCCGTCATCAACAGCCAGGCCTTCTCCGCCCGTCCCTTCACGGGCACGGTCACACTGTCGGGATAGTTGTCCCACAGCGAGGTAAACACGATGTTCGGTCCTTCAGCCGGTGTGGTGAAGGGCACACCCATCATCACAAATTCGTCCTTCACGATACGCGCACGGAAGGCCGTGTCCACGACCTCGGGGCAGTAGTCCGGGTGGCACCACTCCCCCACTCCCTGCACCGGTATCTGCAGCGTGGTGTATGGCGGACGCGGCGAGCGGTATTCCTGCCGGAAGATATCGGTGACGCTGGCGTTGTAATACCGCACGAGCTTCTGCTTCTTGAACTTGCGGTCGAAGGTCGGTTCGTCGGTGCCCACAGCCTTGGGTGTTGTCTCCGTTTCCGTCACCTCTACCTCGGGCAGTGCCACGGGTTCTTCCATCCACAGCACCTGATGCTGCTCTGTCGTCCCTTCGATGTCGCGATAGTGACCGCCCCCCGTGTTCTGCCGCACCACAATCTTCAGGGGTTGGCGGAAATTTTGCGTCACCTCGATCCGGATTCGCCGCCCCATGCGACGGAAGGAATAGGAAAGATAGGGGGTCTTCACCGATGCGCGATCCCACGATGAGGGGAAGCCCGGACGGATGACACACTGTCCGTAGAGGGCCTGCGGCTGGATGCCGAAGAGTCCTTGCAGGAGTGTCCGCGCCGAGATACCGATGCAGTCGCCGAAGTCGCGGTAGCACTCTCCTCGTGCCGCATCGTACTTACTGATTTGTCCGAAGTTGGCCGGACTCTGTCCTTCGTACATCTGGTCGAGGACGTTACCCATCAGAAGACGGTAGGCAGCATCCGTGCGTCCGGCCTGATAGAAGGCCAGTGCCGTATGCATCACCTCGGCCGCCGCCACGTTGTTCACGCTCCAAACATAGGGTTGCCAGTCGGAGGTGGCAATGGTAGCATAGTCGCCGCGCACGGGAATGTGCGGAATGGCACGGTCTACATAGCGTGTGGCGCGGAACGCCTGTTCGGGCGAGCACGCCCCACAGTCGATGGGTGTATAGACCGACCATACGGCCGCGTGTTCGTGTTTGCGCTTCAGTCCCATCAGGTCTTCATATTCCGCCCAGTGACCCTTGCCGTCAAGCCACAGCCGACTGTTCATGGCTGCGAGGATGTCGGCGGCCTCCTGCCGGTAGGGTGCCGCATCGCGTCCAATCAGCTCCGCCATACGCGCTGCCAAGAGGTTGGCGCGGTAGTTGTAGGCCGACGAGTGCGTGACCGCACCGCCGTTATAGTACAGGGCATCGGAAGCCCAGATGCAGCAGTAGGCATCATAGAGGTGGTCGTCGTCGGGGTCGAAGTTCCGCTTCTCCCACGCCAGGTGCCGCTCCACCACAGGCCACATCTTCCGGATATAGGCCGTATCGGCATCATACTGGAAATGCCAAAGCAACTCATCGATGTAGTTGAGGTTCATGTCGTAGTGGTGCATCTGGTCGTTGCGGTTCGGGTTGCGGCAGATGTAGCCGTTGCTGTACATGGGGGTACCCCACCGCTTCTCGGCGCGTGCCAGATGCTGTGTTTCGTCCTGTGTGGGGTGTGCCAGCCGTGCCGGCACCGTGTCCACCTGGCTGCGGGCATACGCATCGAAATGGGAACGGGCGCGGTCGCCCCAGCCTAACACATCACCCAGATACCCGGCACGCCAACCGGCCAACGGCATCCGCCAGCCCACACAACCATGCAGCCACGTCTGTCCGTCCCAGTCACCGTCGGCGGCCATCACGAGGGCACCGCCCAACGTGTTGATGTAGGGGTCTGGCGTGTCAAACTCTACGCGCGAGGCCAGTTGTCGGTTATAGTACACGGCCTCAGCAAAGCGTGTCGCCTGTTGGTCGGCAGACAGCGTCACCACCTTGTCGAGCATCACGACCACATAGACGGGTGAGGCCGCCGGACACTCCACCACCTGCCGTTCTGTATCCCCTTCGGCCGCATCGAAGCAGTCGCGGCGATCCACGCCGAGGTCACCATTGCGGTAGAGCTTCGGCTGCTTCACGCGGCTCAGCGTACAGGTCACCTGTAGGGTCTCCTCGCTGCTCATGAAACGCCACACGGCACCCTCCTGGTCGTGCAGTGCCACCACGTCCACCAGTAGTTCCTGCTGACCCCATCGGCTGTCGCGCAGGCTGTAGCTACGCATTCCGTCCACATACCAAGCCTTGCACCACTCCACCTGCTCCAGGTCCACGCCGTTGACGCGGAAGGCCACATGGCGGTGGTGTCCCTTCTTGGCAATAGCGAACACCGGTCGGTCGCTGGTCTCGATGCGGTAGTCGGTAGGTCCACCATACAGGGCACGCGTATAGCGGTTATTGCCGTTCACGCAGACAAAGGCACGTCCCTCTGGGCGGTAGCCCTGTCCCACTGTTGTCGCCACGAGGCAGAGCCACGAGGCCACGACCGTCAACCATCTATTCCTCATCGTCCCCCTCCTTTCCTTCTTTCCGTTCTCTACAGCGTTTCACCCACTGCTCCACGGCATATTCCGCAAACACCAGCAGAATCATAATACCGAGTGCCATGCAGAATGCCGATAGGCGCGAGGTGGTCTGTCCATATACTATAAGGTATATCCCATAGGCCACTATGACCTTCAGAATCCATATCATCCAATTGCTTTTACTCATATTCGCTCATCGTTTAGCGTTTCACGCCGCTAAATTACGAATAAATCACCAAATAGGCAAATAAATTTGGTGGTTTCAATATATAATCGTACCTTTGCCCTTCGACCCATCGGTTGTTCCATCACGTTGTAACGGCAACAGGGCGACCGTTGCGGTGGACTTAAAAACAAACTAAACAAACTAAAACACAAAAACATGCAAATCAAAAGGAAATTCTTATTGGCCATGACCCTTGTAGCCATGCAGTCTATGGCGCGCGAGCGCATTGACTTGTCTGTGAAAGGTTGGGACATCACACTTGACCCGAAAGCGGCATGGGTGACAGACGAGTTGTTCGCACCACCCGTGAATGTAGCTACGCTGCCGGTGCACCTGCCTACGGGAGGATGGCAACTGCTGGACCAGCCACAGAAACGCAACGTGCATCTGCCGGCCACCGTGGAGGGAGAACTCTGGGGATGGAACGGACAGACCTACGGCGTGACGGGAAACTATGTCGGCGTGTCGTGGTTTCGCACGCAGGTGGAGGTGCCTGCCGCATGGACGGGCAAACGCGTCACCCTGCAGTTTGATGCCGTGCGCTTCCGTGCCGAGGTGTTCGTCAACCGCCAGTTGGTGGGCTACGACCTGGTAAACAGTACCCCGTTCGAGGTGGACATCACACCGCACGTCAAGCTGGGACAGCAGAACGAGATTGCGGTTCGCATCACCGACCCGAACGGCAACTTCAACTGGAAAGACTCGCAGTGCTACTCCTGGGGCGACTACCTGGTCAATCCCTCCCATGGCTTCGGTGGCATCACGGGACGTGTGCACCTCTGCGCCACCGACCCGACCTACATCAACGATGTCTTTGTGGAGAACACGCCCACTCCATCCACGGTCAAGGTACACCTTGAAACCGGCGGCCTGTCCGAGACAGTCCCATTCGCCCTGGAGGTGAGGGAGTGCGGCCAGCAACAGGTCGTCTGGAGCAGCAAGGGAATGGTGGACGCGGCAGAGAAGACCATCAGTATATCCATCCCTAAAGCCAAGCTGTGGAGCGTAGAACAGCCGAACCTGTACGAGTTGACGGTGAAGATGGGAAACGACGAGGTCAAGAAACGGTTTGGCTTCCGGTGGTTTGAGGTGCGCGACGTGAAGGGCGACCGCCAGTTCTACCTCAACGACAAGCGCATCACCCTTATCACGGCCATCTCTTGGAGCTTCTGGCCGGACAACGGCATCACCCCATCGAAGGAACTGGCCTACCGACAAGTGCAGGATGCCAAGCGGTTGGGCATGAATATGCTCAACTTCCACCGGGGAATAGGCAACACGGACGTACTCAATGCCGCTGACGAGTTGGGACTGCTCTATTTCGAGGAACCGGGAGGCAACCAGTATCCGGCAGGCCGCTTTGACGACGGCACCAAGTACACGCAGTTCTATTTCGACTACCGCAACGAGAAGCTGGCACGCATGATACGCCGCGACCGCTCACACCCCTCGCTGGTCATCTACAACCTGCACAACGAGCGCGGCGCATCGCCGCAGGCGGAAGACCGCCGGGAGATGCTGATGGGGCACGCACTGGACCCTTCTCGCATCCTGACCTACAATTCGTGCAATGGAAAGAATCCCGAGGGCTTGCCCGACGACCACTTCAAGCTGCACCTGATGCCTAACGACACGACGTTCTACAACATCGGTTGGTGGGACAACCATCACGCAGGAGGACCCGGTGTCTACCACGACTATATCTATAAAGGTAAGGACGACTACCTGCGCTTCTCCGACAACAAGGGGGAAATCGTGTATTGGGGCGAAGAGGGTGCGATAGGCACACCACCCCGCCTGCAGCTGATCCGTGACGAGATCCTCCGTTCCGGGCGCACCTCCGGGTGGGAGGCCAAGGACTATCTGGCATGGTATGATGCCTACGACCAGTTCCTGCGCAGCCGAGGCTTCAGCAAGGCCTTCCCCTGTGTGGACAGTCTGACGCGCCAGATGGGCAATGTGGCCTATTACTACCAAGGCCGGGTGATGGAGAATGTGCATATCAGCAACACCGTGGATGCGTATGCGGTTAACGGCTGGGAGTCGATGAAGCTGGAGAACCATTCGGGCATCGTTGACAACTATCGTAACCTCAAGGGGGATGCAGACCTCATCGCACGCTACAACCAACCGCTCTATCTGGCGGTGAAGCTCACGAACAAGGTGCTGGCCGTGGGTGACACGACGACGGTCGACGTGTATATCGTCAACCGGAAGAACGTGCACGGAACGGCACAACTACTGCTGACGGCGAAGGATGCCGAAGGACGCACGGTGGCACAAAAGCGGCAGCGCGTCAAGATCAGCGGTGGCGTGGTGTACGGCGAGAACCTGACGACAGGTTGGTCGTGGCCGGTGACCCACAGCGGCTACACCCGTGTGGAGGCGCAGCTGATACAGAAAGGTAGTGTAGTGGCCTCCGGCAGTGACGACATCTATGCCGTAGCCATGAACGCCGAAGGAATCGGCGGTACGTGTACAGTGGCAGACACCACGGGGGTACTGGCCACCTACCTGCGCAGTCAGGGCATTGAAGTGCAGGAATACCACAAAGGCCGTCCGCAGGGCGACTTCATGGTGGTCGGTGCTTTCGAGCCGACACAATTCGGCAGCGGCTTCAGCGACATCCTCGAATGGGTGTACACCGGCCACACCCTCGTCGTGATTGACAACACGGAACGCTGGGCTGACCTGCTTTGCGACAAGGAGGTGATGGACTATCGTGGCAGCAAGACACTGGGACGCTCCTGGTACGGCGGCAACTTCTTCTGCCGGTCGCACCCGGTCTTTGAGGGCTTGCCCACCGACTGCGTGTTCAATTGGGAATACCAGTGCTTTGCAGCCTACAACCGCCGCAGGCTGGGCTTGCGCGACTTCAACGGAGAGGTGCTCGTGGGCTGCGTTTCCGACCATCGCAAGGAGGTATACTCGGCCCTGTCGGAAATTGCGGCAGGCCGCGGACGCGTACTGATTACCACACTGGACATTCCAGCCTGTCTGAAGGGCACGGCAGCCTACAACAAGAAGGTGGACCTGGACGGCATGAATGAATCAATGAACACATTCAACACGCAGGGGATGAATAAGGCGGATGCCGTAGGTCGGCAACTCCTGCTGAATATGCTACGCTACGCTTCCCGCAACGGGAAACCGTAATGCGACAGGACAACGATTAAGTGAGGAAAAACCCAAATTAATTTGGGTTTTTCCTCACTTAATCGTACCTTTGCAGGCGGAAACAAAAGGGGTACTTGCTCAACCCCCTTCAACAAAACAAGACAATGAAACACGACAATCAGAAAGTCAGTGTGCTGTTTATGCTTTTCGGCATTCTGTTCTGCGTCTGCCTGATTACGGCAAACGTATTGGAAATAAAGCAAATATCATTTGGTGGAGTGAATATGACGGGTGGACTGCTCGTGTTCCCGGTCAGCTATATCATCAACGATGTAGTGTGCGAGGTGTGGGGATTCCGCCGCACGCGTATGCTCATCTGGCTGGGCTTCGCCATGAATTTCTTCTTCGTGTCACTGGGGGCACTGGCCGACTGGATACCCGGTGCGGACTACTGGGACGGGGAGGAAGCCTTCCACCAAATCTTCGGACTGGCTCCGCGCATCGCAGGAGCCTCGTTTGTGGCCTTCCTCACTGGTTCGTTCATCAACGCCTACGTGATGAGCCGCATGAAGACGATGACGGAGGGGCGTGGCTTCTCGCTGCGCGCCATTGCCAGCACGGTGTTCGGAGAACTGGGCGACTCCCTCATCTTCTTCCCACTGGCCTTCGGTGGTGTACTGCCCTGGGGGGAGATGCCATCGCTCATCATCTCGCAGGTGTGCATCAAGACACTCTATGAGGTCATCGTGCTGCCCGTGACCATCCGTGTGGTGGACTTTGCCAAGCGGCACGACCAAGAGGATGTCTACGACAAGGACATCAACTACAACATCTTCAAGGTGTTCTCGTTCTGAGCTGCTGGGGGTAAGGCCTCAACGGCCTTTCTTACGGTAGAAGCCCCAGTCGCCGTCATCGAAGCGCAGCACCAGTGTGTCTTTGGAAAGCTGGACGATGCGGCAGGTGTCGCGGTCGACTCGCTGTTTCCGTGGCTGGCTACCGGGTGGCACATCCATCGTACCAGAAGTCATGATGAGCTGTCCGTTGTAGAGGTGCCATTCGGTATATCGTTTGATTTCGGGATAGGTCACTGCCTCCATCTCGTCGGTGGTCTGCTGCCGCTTCATACCCTTGGTCGTCATGGTGTTTCCGCGCTGAAACTGCAACACATACTCCCGAGGCACCAGCAACGACTCCTTGACCGAGTCGGGCATCTCGGCCATCATGCGGCGACGGAGACGGCGCGGCAGTTTGTCATAGTCACGCAGTTTGGGCTTCACCAGAAAAGCCCACTCGCCCTTTAGGTCGTCCAGGTTGACAACGGACAATGCCTCACCCCGATCCTCCGGGTTGAGCACCACGGCCAACTCATCGCCGATGAAGGGCTTGCCAAGAACCTGTTTCTGCTGACTGGCATTGATGATGTCGAAGGTGTCGGGGTCTTCGCCCGTGTAGGGCAACAGCACCAGCAGCGAGTCTGTAGTACCATCGCAAGCCAGTCCATAGATGGTCGAATCGCCCGGCAGTCTGCCGGAGTTATTGGTCTGTGCCGGTGTCGGCATCTGTTTCTTTCCGCAGGCCACCAACAACAGCAGGATGGCCACCAGAGTTCCTATGTTTTTTGTCATAACAGTCCGTTATTTGGTTTTCGTTGCAAAAGTACAAAATATCTTCGGTTTTTGATACTTGTATTGGTTTTTATTTGTACTTTTGCAGTGGAAATGCGATAACTTAACTATAATATTAGCTTTATGAAGAAGAAAATCAGATTCAGTCTTGTCTACCGCGACATGTGGCAGTCGTCTGGCAAGTTCCAGCCCCGCAAGGACCAGCTGGCACGTGTGGCACCGGCCATCATCGACATGGGTTGTTTTGCCCGCGTGGAGACCAACGGCGGCGCTTTCGAGCAGGTGAACCTGCTGGCTGGCGAGAATCCCAACGAGGCCGTGCGCGCCTTCTGCAAGCCCTTCAACGAAGCTGGCATACAGACCCACATGCTCGACCGTGGGCTCAACGCCCTGCGGATGTATCCCGTCCCCGACGATGTGCGCCGCCTAATGTACAAGGTGAAGAAGGCACAGGGAACGGACATCACCCGCATCTTCTGCGGTCTCAACGATACGCGCAACATCATTCCCTCCATCCATTGGGCCAAGGAGGCCGGCATGATTCCGCAGGCCACCCTCTGCATCACCACATCGCCCATCCATACGGCGGAATACTATGCGGCCATTGCCGACGAGGTGATTGCCGCCGGAGCGGAGGAGATCTGTCTGAAGGACATGGCCGGTATCGGACAGCCTGCCCTACTGGGCAAGCTGACCAAGCTCATCAAGACCAAGCATCCCGACATCCTCATCCAGTATCACGGTCACTCCGGTCCGGGCCTGTCGATGGCCTCGATATTGGAGGTGTGCAACAACGGGGCCGACATCATTGACACGGCTGTCGAGCCGCTGTCATGGGGCAAGGTACATCCTGACATCATCTCGGTGCAGTCGATGCTGAGGAACGAAGGCTTCGACGTGCCCGACATCAATATGAACGCCTATATGCAGGTGCGCGCACTGACGCAGGAATTTATTGACGACTGGTTGGGCTATTTCATCAATCCCGCCAACAAACTTATGTCGTCACTGCTGTTGGGCTGCGGACTGCCCGGCGGAATGATGGGTTCTATGATGGCCGACCTCGGCGGCATCCACAGCGCCATCAACAAACTGCGCGTAAAGAAGGGGGAGGCCGAGCTGTCGATGGACGATATGCTGGTGAAGCTCTTCAACGAGGTGGAGTATGTATGGCCGCGTGTGGGCTATCCCCCACTGGTGACTCCCTTCTCGCAATACACCAAGAACATCGCCCTGATGAACCTGCTGACTATGGAACAGGGCAAGGGTCGCTACGTCATGATGGACGACGCCATGTGGGGCATGATCCTCGGCAAGAGTGGCAAGGTGCCCGGCGAGATTGCGCCCGAACTGAAGGAACTGGCCGAAAAGCAGCACCGCGAGTTTACGGATGTCGACCCGCACACACTGTTGACCGATGCCCTTGACGGATTCCGCAAGGAGATGAAGGACAACGGCTGGGACTGCGGACAGGACGACGAGGAACTCTTCGAACTGGCCATGCACCCCGAGCAGTACCGCGTGTATAAGAGTGGAATGGCCAAGAAGAATTTCCTGGCCGACCTGCAGAAGGCGAAGGATGCAAAGCTGGGCACACAGCTGTCTGCAGAAGAGCTGTCTGCCTTCAAGCACGCCAAGGCCGATGCGCTGACGGCTCCCGTTGCCGGACAGGTGTACTATGAGTTCTCGGGGGAAGGAGCCTGCGAGCCTTGTCTCGAACCCTTCGTCGGACAGCGGTACAAGGAGGGCGACACCTATTGTTATATCCAGGCTCCCTGGGGCGAGATTGTTCCCATTCCCGCTGCCCTCGGCGGCAAGTTGGTGGAGGTGGCTGCCAAGCAGGGGACGAAGGTGCGCCGTGGCGACAACCTCGGCTGGATTGAACGCGAGCCATGATAGACTACCAAGCCGTCATTGAACGGTATTATCCGCAAGACAACGCACTGCGCCGCCTGTTGCTGCTACATAGTAGACAGGTGGCGCAGCGTGCCCTGCAGATAGCGCGGGCGCATCCCGAACTGCACGCCGACCTGCGTTTCTTGGAAGAGGGGGCGATGCTCCACGACATCGGGGTGTTCCGCTGTTATGCACCGTCCATCCACTGCGAGGGCACCGAGCCGTACCTGCGCCACGGACTCATCGGCGGACAACTGCTCCGCGAGGCCGGGCTCCCCGACCATGCGCGGGTCTGCGAACGTCATACGGGGACGGGACTGACCACCGAAGAGATTCGCGAGCAGCACCTGCCGTTGCCGCCTGCCGACTACGTCCCGGAGACCATCGAAGAGCAGATCATCTGCTACGCCGATAAGTTCTACTCCAAGTCGCGCCCCGACCGCGTGGCCACCATTGACGAAGTCATCGCGTCGCTTCGGAAGTTCGGATCGAAAGGCGTGGACAAGTTTAAGACGTGGGCAGAAAAATTCGAGGCAGACCCTCAATGAAGGTCTGCCTCGCTTTAAGAGTTTTTTACTGTTGTTTACTTGCCGAGGTTAATCTTGTTCATCACGTGGATAGCCTGGGCGATGGTGATGGCCACGATGGCCAGAATGGTCAATGTTAAAGTCATTTTGTGTTCCTTTCTTTTAAGTGTTATCCTTTTTTGTTATCCTGTGCATTTCTCTTAATGCACTGCAAAGGTATGCACTTTTTATGGACTGCGCAAGCTTTGTGTGCGCAAACACCGCAAAATCGCCCCATTCTTTGACCCATGTCAACGGCTTTGACCTGCATCAATGACCTGTATCAATGGGTGGAAATCAAAGAAAAATCTCGTTTTCCTTTGTTTTTCGCTCGGTTTGCACTAACTTTGTCTCACGAAACATGAAGACAGGAAACATCATCATCAAGATACTGCTGCCGCTGATGCTGGGCGGAGCGATACTCTACTGGATGTATCGCGGTGAGAACTGGCAAGAGATGCAGCACGTTATGACCGACGAAATGGACTGGACATGGATGCTGCTGTCGTTTCCGTTCGGCATCCTGGCACAGCTGTTCCGGGGGTGGCGGTGGCGGCAGACCTTGGCACCGATGGGCGAACCGTCGCGCACGTCTGTCCGCGTACATGCCGTGTTCCTGTCGTATGCTGCCTCACTCCTCGTACCGCGCGTGGGCGAGTTCACACGGTGCGGCGTACTGAAACGCTACGATGGTGTGTCGTTTCCTAAGGCACTGGGCACCGTGGTGACCGAGCGCGCCATCGACTCGCTACTCGTCATGGGCATCACCGCGCTGGTGCTCCTGCTGGAGATGAGCACCTTCGGTATGTTCTTCCGACAGACGGGCACGAACCTCCCAACCATCCTCCATGACTTCTCCGGAACCGGCTACCTCGTCGTAGCGGTCTGTCTGCTGGCACTGTTCGTACTGCTCCACGTCCTGCTGCGCAAGTTGTCCCTATATAATAAGGTGAAAGCCACCCTAAAGGGCATCTGGCAGGGTGTCGTCTCACTGAAGGACGTGAGGAATGTACCGCTCTTCGTGGTGTTCACGGTGGGCATCTGGCTGAGCTATTTTCTCCACTACTACCTGACGTTCTTCTGCTTCGACTTCACGGCACATTTAGGAGTGGGGTGCGCCCTGGTCACCTTCATCGTCGGCAGCATCGCTGTCATCGTGCCGACACCCAACGGAGCCGGTCCCTGGCACTTCGCCGTGAAGACCATGCTCATCCTCTACGGCGTGGCAGACACGCAGGCCTTGTGCTTCGTCTTCATCGTACACACCATACAGACGCTCCTCGTCGTGGCACTCGGCATCTATGCCTGCATCGCCCTCTCGTTTACCCACAGACGCAGTGACAACGACCACCCTTCCGCAACATCATTACCATACAACAAATAAAAAAACAAAGACTATGAACGAAATCGCAAAACTCGACCCGCAGTGCATTTGGAAGAATTTCTATGCACTCACGCAAGTGCCGCGCCCCAGCGGCCATCTGGAGAAAATCCAGCAGTTCCTGCTTGACTTCGGCAAACAGGCCGGTATCGAAGCCTTCAAAGACCCCGCCGGCAACATCGTGTTCCGTAAGCCGGCAACGCCGGGCATGGAAAACCGCAAGGGGGTCATCCTGCAGGCTCACATGGACATGGTGCCGCAGAAAACGCCCGACTCCACCCACAACTTCGAGACAGACCCCATCCAGCCGTGGATTGACGGCGAGTGGGTGAAGGCCAAGAACACCACCCTCGGTGCCGACAACGGACTCGGCGTGGCAGCCATCATGGCGGTTATGGAGGACAAGACACTGGTGCATGGTCCCATCGATGCACTGATTACGGCCGATGAGGAGACCCACATGTGCGGCGTCAACGACCTGCCCGAAGGCGAGTTGCAGGGCGACATCCTGCTCAACCTCGACTCGGAGCTGTGGGGTAAGTTTGTTATCGGTTCGGCTGGTGGCATTGACGTGACCGCCTCGCTCGACTATCAAGAGGCTGACACCGACCCCGAAGATGCTGCCGTCAAGGTGACGCTGCAGGGACTGCGCGGCGGACACAGCGGACTGGAAATCCACGAAGGGCGCGGCAACGCCAACAAGATGATGGTGCGCTTCGTGCGCGAGGCCATCGAGGAGACGGAGGCACGTCTGGCCTCCTGGCACGGCGGCAATATGCGCAACGCCATCCCCTTCAAGGCGGAGGTGGTGCTGACGCTGCCCAAGGAGAACGTGGCCGCACTGAAGGAGCTGGCTGACGCATGGCTGGCCGACTTCAAGGACGAATACACCCCGATTGAGGAGCACATTGAGCTGACCGTGGAAGAGGTGGCTACGCCTGTCAAGGAAGTGCCCGTGGAGATTCAAGACAATCTCGTCAACGTCATCTACGGCTGCCACAACGGGGTGCTGCGCATGATTCCCCACTACCCCGACGTGGTGGAGACCTCCAGCAACCTCGCCATCATTGACATCGCTGACGGCAAGGCTTCCATGCAAATCCTGGTGCGCTCCAGCCGCGAGGACATGAAGGAATACATGGTCAACACGCTGGAGAGCTGCTTCAACATGGCCGGCATGAAGGTGGAGACCAGCGGCAGCTACGGCGGCTGGGACCCGAATCCCGACTCTGAGATTCTAAACCTGCTGCTCAAGGAGTACAAGACGATGTTCGGCAGCGACGGCCTCATCCAGGTGGATCATGCCGGACTGGAGTGCTCCGTCATCCTCGGCAAGTATCCGCACCTCGACGTGGTGAGCCTCGGCCCGACACTGAAGTCGCCCCACACCACCACCGAGCGCGCCCTCATCGCCACGGTGGCTCCGTTCTGGCAACTGCTCAAGCAGACGCTGGCCGACATCCCCGTGAAGTGACCCGGAAGACAAATTAATGTGGATTTTTTTCGAGGTCACCCATACCGATTTGGCCGATGCTGGAGAGCCGTTGGAAAGAGGGGGCTAAAAACCTTCACT
>CAVFBU010000016.1:0-32005 GCA_963620725.1 Vescimonas coprocola | reverse complement strand
ATATTTCGCCATTGAACCACCTTTTCGGTCCACTGAACGGAGAAAAGCTTGATTTATTTGCATACATGGCAGAAAAAGCGTAACTTTGTAGGCAACTAACCCTATTACAACCATAGCACAATGAAGAAACCATTGATTTCATTACTCCTCGCAGCGTGCTGCACGACCATGCTGCCGCTGTCTTCGCGGGCGGAAGACGGCCACCGATTGTGGCTTCCGGCACACAAGAGCCACACGACAGCCCGTGTCGAAGCCAACGCCCAGTCGCCCACCATTGACCTGGCACGTACCGAACTGTCCCACCATTTTCTCGGCACGAAAGCCGTGCTCCGCCTCGACCCTTCGATGGCCGACGACGATGGTTTTGCCATTAGCGGCAACGACGACAGCATCGTGGTGCGTGCCCACCGCGATGTCGGACTGCTATACGGTGCTTACGACGTGTTGCGCCGACAGGTCACGCAGGGCGGTGTGACACCCGTGGAGCAGCACCCGGCGTTCCGTCTGCGCCTGCTCAACCACTGGGACAACCTCGATGGCAGCATCGAGCGCGGCTACGCCGGCAAGAGCATCTTCGAATGGTTCCATCTGGACGAGACGCTGCTCCGCGAATATGCGCGCGCCAATGCCTCCATCGGCATCAACGGCTCGGTGCTGAACAACGTGAACGCATCGCCACAGATGCTGACCCCAAAGTATCTGAACGAGGTGCGGAAGATTGCCGACCTGCTGCGCCCCTACGGCATCCGCGTCTACCTCTCCATCAATTTCGCCACACCCATGTCGCTCGGCGAGACACGCACGGCAGACCCGAAGAATGGTCGCGTGCGCCAGTGGTGGAAGCGCAAGGCCAAGGACATCTACGCGCTCATCCCCGACTTCGGTGGCTTCCTGGTGAAGGCCAACAGCGAGGGACAGCCCGGGCCGGGCGACTACCACCGCACCCACGCCGACGGTGCGAATATGCTGGCTGACGCACTGGAGCCTTATGGTGGCACCGTCATCTGGCGTTGCTTCGTCTATGGAGCCAACCACAAGGGCGAAGACCGCGTGAAGCAGGCCGTCTCGGAGTTCAAGCCACTGGACGGCGAGTTCCGCAAGAATGTCATCCTGCAGACCAAGAACGGACCACTCGACTTCCAGCCGCGCGAGCCATACAGCCCCGTCTTCGACCAGATTAGCGAGACACCCAACATGGCCGAGTTGCAGATTACGCAGGAGTACACCGGGCAGTCGCGCCACCTGGTCTACCTGGCTCCCCTGTGGAAGGAGTTTTTTCGCGACGTAGAGCCACAGTGGCTGGCTGGTGTGGCCGGTGTGGCCAACATCGGCAAGGATCGCAACTGGTGCGGCCACCATTTCTCGCAGGCCAACTGGTACGCCTTCGGTCGCCTGGCGTGGAACCCATCGCTGTCGTCCGAGCAGATTGCCCGGGAGTGGCTGGAGCAGACGTTCTGCTCCGATGAGGACTTCGTCTTCATGATGTCCACCATCATGGAGGAGAGCCGCGAGACGTGTGTTGACTATATGATGCCGTTAGGACTGCACCATATCTTCAAGTTCGACCACCACTATGGTCCCGAGCCTGACGGCTTCAAGGCGGACTATCCGCTGGAATGGTGCCCGGTCTACTACCACCAGGCCGACTCCGTCGGCATCGGCTTCGACCGCTCGTCCAGGGGCACGGATGCTGTCAGCCAGTATCGCGAACCCTTCGCCTCGATGTACGACCGGCTGGAGACCTGTCCCGAGAACCTGTTGCTGTGGTTTCACCACGTGCCCTGGACTTACCGGATGAAGGACGGGAGCACACTCTGGGAGTCGCTGCAGTACCACTACAACCAAGGAGTCATCAACGTGGAGTCGTACTGCAACATCTGGCACAACAAGATGCGCCACTATGTGGACGAACAGCGCTGGCGCGAGGTGGACGAACGCCTGCAGGAGCAGCTGGACAATGCCCGCGAGTGGCGCGATGTCTGCCTGGAGTATTTCGGACGCTTTGCCAACAAGAGATAAAGACGCTCTGCCAACAAGAGATAAAACGGAAGCCATGAAGAAGCTATTTCCCCTTTTCCTGCTCTACTGTCTGTTGACACCCGTCCGTGCGCAACAGCAGACACCCCTGTTCATCCTCGGTGGCGAACTCAGCAACTCGGCCACCACCTCCGTGGCCGACATTGACGCAGTTATGCCGCGCATGAAAGCCCTCGGACTGAACACCGTCTTGGCTCCCATCTACTGGGAGTTCCTGGAACCCCAGGAGGGACAGTTTGACTATACGCTACTGGACCGCACCATAGACCAGGCCCGCGAGAACCAGCTGCAACTGGTGCTGCTTTGGTTTGGTGCATGGAAGAACTCCATGTCGTGCTACGCACCGCTGTGGTTCAAGCAGGACACGCCGCGCTTCCCACGCGCCACGACCGCCGAGGGCAAGCCACTGGAGATTGCCAGTTGCTTCTCCGAGAACGTGTTCCGCGCCGACTGCCGCGCCTTCGAGGCACTGCTCCGCCGCGTGGAGGAACGGGGGCGCGACGTGGTGGCTATGGTGCAGGTAGAGAACGAGATCGGGATGTTGGAGGAGGCTCGCGACCACTCGCCACTGGCCGAGCGCGAATGGCAGAAACCCGTGCCCAACGCACTGGTGCGCTATCTGAAGGCGCACCGCCAGACGCTCCACCCCTGGCTGCAACAGCGGCTTGACCTCAAGGGGCGCACCTGGAACGCGATGTTTGGTTCGGACATCTACGCCGATGAGGTGTTCATGGCCTACCACTATGCCTGCTATGTGGGTAGGCTGTGTGAGGCGGGGCGCAAAATCAGTTCCGTGCCGTTCTATGTCAATGCCGCCATGAATAGTCGCGGTCGCCAGCCCGGACAGTACCCCTCGGCAGGGCCACTGGCCCACCTCATCGACCTTTGGCGTGCGGGCGCACCGCAACTGCTGTTGCTCGCCCCCGACATCTACGACACAGGCTTCAAGAACTGGGCCGACCAGTATGCGCTGCCCGGCAACCGCCTGTTCATCCCCGAGACGCGGTGCTGCGCCAACAGCGGTGTGCGCGCCATGTATGCCTTCGGCGAACATCACGCTTTAGGCTTCTCACCCTTCGCCATTGACCAGGCGGACCAGGCCTCAACCGAGACCATCGGAAAGGCGTATGGTCTGTTGCGCCAGTTGCAGCCACTGATGGGGAAGACCTCCTGGGGACTGCTGTTCGACCAAGAGGACAAGGAGCGAATCGTCAACGACCACGGCACGGTGATGACGGCGCGTCACTACTACACCCTACCCTGGGACCCACGTGCCACCGACGGTTCTACATGGCCCGAGGGCGGAGCGATGCTCATCCGGCTGGCCACCAATGAGTATCTGTTAGCTGGTTCGGGCGTGGTGATCAGTTTTGCCACGGCATACGAGCAGGCACGTGAGGAACAAAAGGCGTTGGGAGAAGACGGTTTCGCCCTGGCCGGACAAGAGGACGCTGCCCGGAAGCAGGGACGCTTCACGGGCAAGCGCAAAGGCATCGGCAGTGTTGACGAGGTGTGCATTGATGGCAACGGCCAGTTGCAGTATGTCCGCCGCCACAACGGCGACCAAGACCACCAGGGCCGCCACGCACGAATCGCGTGCGGCGACTGGAAAATCCTGCACATCCGCCTGTACGACTATTAATAATAAGGTGTGGGGGCTGACAACACCGCGCCTTAATACTGCGAGATGTTGTTCAGCTCCTTCATCGTGATTTCACGGGGTTTCTCCGACAGCGTTTTCTGCAGACGGCCAACCGATATTTCGGCAGCAGGTGCGAAGTCCGTGGAGCGCATATAGTCCAGTACGCTTCGGTAGAACGCCCTTCCCTCGGGATATTGCGCAGCCTGCTCCAAGTCGCTCATGCAGACAAGGAGACTCCCCTTTCCCACTTTCCATTCCATCACCAGCCCGAGCCTGTGGTTGCGCTCGATGTTATCGATGACCTGCACCACGGGTTGGCAGTCCTTCGGGAAGTTGTCGAGCACGAGAGGGTGCGAGGCCTTGACGATGGGGAACCACTGCCAGTTGGAGTGCATCTCCGTGGGAAAGCTGCGGAAGAGGGGATGGTCGGGATTGGTGAGAATGCCCAGTGTGCCCGGGGAAACCGGCTTCTTGTTGTTCTCGCTGATGGTCTTGAACATACGGTAGTTCCAATAGTCGGTTTGGAAGAGTCCTCCCACGGTGTAGGGCAGGCTGTCCGGCATCCAGAGCACCTTCGCGCCCTGTTCCAGCTGCCGGACGACATCGGCCGTCAGCGTCTTGGTCACGACCACACCGCTCTTGTCCACCGAACGTCGGGGGTAGACCCATATCTCGTAGGAATTGTGGGCTTCCGTACCCTCGATGCGGAGCGCAACCTGTAGTTTTTCCGGCTTATCCGTCAGGAGCACCTGCTCCAGTGCGCCCACGTCCAACAAGCCCTCCTCGTGGCTGGCGATGCGCAGGGTGCCTTCCGTCTCACCGATTTTCCAGCGCAGCGTCTTGCCGCAAAGGGAAGCACCACCGTAGTTGGCCACCTGCACCTTGGCCTTCAGCGTGTCGCCCGACTCGAAGCAGAGTTCGTCCGTCACGAGCAGCGGCACAACGGGCGAGCACCACTGTCGCCACTCCTCGGGTGTCGTGATTCCCTTGCTCTCCATGAACGCATCGAGGATGCCGACAAAGGCACTGCCCTGTCCGGGATAGTCCTGGATGTCGAGCAACTGGAAGCCCGCCATGTTTCGCGTGCGGAGGTCCATCTCGATGTCGGCCTTGTAGAGTTTCACGCTCCAGAGGCCGGAAGCCTTGTGGAAATCTTCCGCCTGTCCCAGCATCCCAGCTGCGGCCAGTCGTTTGCGGAACACCTCGAAATTGCAGGGGCGGAGCACCCCGGTGTATTTCTTCATCTCGGCAAAGTCGGGATAGGTCTGAAACTGTCCCGTCTCGTGGGAGATGATGGGTAAGCCGGCCTTGTCGCACGCCTCATCGAAATTCATGGAGGTGTTGGGACGACAGTGGTTAATCATACCGCCGTCAAAGGTGTCGGCGAAGGAGAACGAGCCGCGCGTATGGGTGTTGAACTTGCCCCACTCCTCACCACCGATGCGGCACGTGGTGAAATAGTCCATGCCCTCCTTCACGCCTCGATAGCCGAGGTAGTAGTTGCTGCCGAAGGTGTAGTATTTGTCGGGGGCTATCCGCCGGAAGTCGTCCACGAACACTTTCATCTGGTCAATGTCGCCCCACAACTCGTTGCCCAACGCCATCATGCGGAAGGAGGGATGGTGGCCGTACTCCCGGAGGATGTTCACGCCCTCCTGGTGGAGGAAGGCCATGAGCGTGGAGTCCTTCTTGTTGAACGCACCCCAGAAGGGCAACTCGGGCTGGAGGTAGATACCCAGTGAGTCGGCGGCCGTGAAGGCAGCTTCGGGCGGACACCAGGAGTGGAAGCGCACGTGGTTGATACCGTATTCCCGACACGTGGCGAGATATTTCACCCAGCCCTCCACGGTCATTTCCACGTGTCCCGTCAGCGGCCACACCGCCGCATCGTGCTTGCCGCGCAGGAAGACGCGGTGGCCGTTGGCGTAGAAATGGCTACCCTCGATGCGGAAGTCCTTGAAGCAGTCCAGCACCTTGGGTTTCGTCCGCTGCTGTTCCGCGCCGTCGGCCAGTTCCAGGCGGATTTCACCGATGATGCCGTTCCAGTTGGTCTGTGTGTCCTCGGTGTAGGCGTGGCTGGAGGCATAAATCTGCTGGGGCACACCCCGGGAGTTGTCCACCACGATTTCCAGCAGATGCTGGCCCGGCCTCATCTTCCGGGGCAGCAGATACCGCTGCGGTGTGCTGATGAAATTACAGGAATCCACGAGTTGTCCGTCAAGGTACACCCACGTGGGTTTGGTGCGCTCCAGGAAGAGCACCACCTGTTTCTTCTTCCAAGTCTTCGGAATGTCGATGGTGCGACTATATCGCGCCGCTCCCTTGTAGGCACTGACCCGGGTCAGGTGGGTCGTCTCGGTGCTGTCGGTAGGCGCAGTGCCCAAGCGGTTGGTGTCAATCGTGCCGGGTAGCACGGCACGTTGCTCGGTCTTACTGTTGTCCAGCACGACATTCCATTCTCCGGCCAGCGAGATGCGCTGTGCCTGTGCGCCCAGGCTCATCAGTCCCAGGCAAACGCCCAATAGTTTGGTCTTCATCGTATCGTTGTTTTTAGTTGTTGCTCGTGGCGTGAGCCGTTCAGACGGCTGTTCCCGGGCACAAAGGTACAACAAAAATTTGGTTATTTCCCTTGACAGCCGGAAAATAACGATAGCGACATTCGAAAATTTTAATAGCCAATGCGGACAGATATGGGGAAAAAGCAAGACCTTTGCAGCGGATTTCGGAGCGCAGCCTTCGGGCAGGCTGCTCCAGGGTCTTGGACAGAAAGAACAACAATAAAAAAATAGATGATGGAAATGTATCGACTGATTATTCTCATGGTTTCGCTGGCAATGCCGCTGGTCATTCTGATGCAGAGGAAATGGGCGGTGGCCTACAGGAACTACAAGGAAAGGAGTAAGGTCTGCGAGGACAAGACCTATTTCGGCAACGAGAGTTACGACAGGGTGACGGCCAGTCACATTGTCGAAGAGGAAGTGATGGTACAGGATGCGGAAACAGGCTTGACCTATGACGACTACGACATCGAGCAACTTTAAGGACATCGCCCATTTCCTGTCCCAATACGCAGCCGTGATGCTGGCCTCCGGCGGTACGTCGGCGCGTTGCGAGAAGACCATCCACCGCATCGCCGCAGCCTACGGCGTGGCCGCGGAGATTATCATCCTGCCTCATACGGTCACCGTCACGGTGTGGAACGAGACCCACAGCCACGCCTTCTCAGTAGGTGAGAAACTGCCGGGCACAGGACTCAATTTCTACATCATCTCCCGGCTGAGCCACTTGTCGTGGGACATCCGCGACCTCAGCCTCCCCCTGGAGAAGGCAAAGGCCGAGATGCAGGAGATTCTGGCGAAGCCACGGCTGAACGCATGGCTGGTGACGCTGCTGACCGGACTGGCCAACGCATCGTTCTGCCGATTGTTTGACGGCGACTGGAAAGCCATGCTCATCGTCTTCATTGCTACGGTAGAAGGCTTCTGGATTAAGAACGCGCTCCACAGAGAATGGAAATGGGATATGCGCCTGGCTGTCCTCTGCGCCGCCTGCTGCTCGGCAGTCATCGCCAGTGCCGGCTTCATCTTCCATTGCACCAGTACGCCCGACATCGCCTTGGGAACCAGTGTCTTGTATCTGGTGCCTGGCATTCCCTACATCAATTCCGTCAGCGACCTCATCCACGGCCACCTGCTCTGCTGCATCAGCCGTTTCATCGAAGCCAGCGTGCTGACGGCCTGTCTGGGCATCGGACTGTCTGTCGGCATTATTCTAATGAACATACAATATTTCTGAAAATTCCACGTTATGATAATAGACATCCTGCAGGATGGTTTCTTCGCCGCCATTGCCGCCATCGGCTTCGGAAGCATCAGTAATGTTCCCGTCCGAGCCTTCAAGGGATGCGCCCTGCTGGCCGCGGCAGGCCACGCCACCCGTTTCGTGCTGATGCACGCCTGTGGCTGGGGGCTGATTCCAGCGGCTTTTGTCGGAGCATTGACGATCGGGTTCTTTGCACCCAAGGCGAGCCGCCACTGGCGTATTCCGGCAGAAGCACTGGCCTTTCCGGCCTTGCTGCCGATGATACCGGGAATGTACGCCTACCGCGCCGTTGAGGGACTGCTGCAATGCATCATGTGCAAGACCGAAGGCACATTCAACCACGCCTTCTATCTGTTCAACTACAATGGTATGGTGTGCGTCATTACGGTGATACTAATGGTGCTCGGAGTGACGATTCCCATCCTGGTTGATGCGCGCAGACAGACCGAACAGAGTGACACTAAAAAAGCATAATATGGAACTGAGACAACTCCGCTTCTTCTTGAAAGTCGCTGAAACGCTCAACTTTTCGGAAGCATCCAAACAGCTGTACATCACGCAGAGCACACTGACACAGGCCGTCAAGCAGTTGGAAAACGAGCTTGGTGTCGTGCTGTTCGACCGCAACAGCCATGAGGTACACCTGACAGAAGCCGGTACGGAACTGGTCGCCTATGCCCGGCGGACGGTGACGGATGCCGATGCGTGTATGGCGCGGATGACCGACCTAACGCAGATGAGAGGTGGAACGCTCCGCGTCGGTGTCACCCACTCCTTCTCGCTGATGACCGCTGAGGTCGTGACTGCCTTCTGCCGACTCTACCCGAAGATACAGATTGAGATTGTCTATCGGCGGATGGAGGAACTCCTTGATATGCTGTGCCACCATAATTTGGATGTCGTGCTGTCGTACAAGCCCACACAGGTCAACAGGCAGGTAGAGTCGGTGGAACTGTTCAGAGACCGGTTGGGAGTGGTCGTGCCACAAGACCACGAACTGGCCTCACGCCCATCGCTGACGCTGGCCGACATTGCCCACTACTCCTTTGCGCTTCCGGCAAAGGGACTGCAGGCGCGCAACGTACTGGAGCATCTCCTGGCCACAAGTGACATCACCCTCAACACGCGAGTGGAACTGAACATTGCCACACCGCTGCTGCGGCTGGTGCGCAAGAGCAAGATGCTGACCATCCTCTCATGCTCGGCAGTGGCGACCAACCCCGACCTCCGCGCCATTCCGCTGGAGGGAGACGCGTGTCAGATGATTGGTTGCTTCCACACCCTGAAAGGTGTGTATCGGAAACGTGCCGTTGACGAAATGCTCCGTCTGCTGAAGGAATACATCGCCTTTTACGGGATGTAGGCGTTTCCCGTCCAGCAGGTTCGGCCGCTGACGCATAAAAAAAGAACGGACGTAAAAGTTGCCTAACAGGAATAATTTGCGTAACTTTGCAGCGGTTATCATTCACGCCGCATGGAACAACTGCTACACTATGTCTGGAAACACCGTCTGTTGCCCGCTCGTCCGCTGGTCGCCACCAACGGACTCCCCGTGGAGGTGATAGACCCCGGCTTGCACAACCGCAACAGCGGCCCCGACTTCTTCAACGCCAAGGTGAGAATCGGCCAGACACTGTGGGTGGGCAATGTGGAGATTCACGACAGAGCCAGCGACTGGTTCCTGCACGACCACAACCACGATGCGGCCTACGACAATGTGGTGCTCCACGTGGCAGGATGCATTGACTGCAACGTGACCAACACGCTCGGCCATTATATCCCACAGATACAGCTTGACGTGCCTCAGCGCATTGCCGACAACTACGAAGAACTGCTGCGTTCCGACCGTTATCCGCCCTGCTACCGGATTATTCCCCAGCTGGCTCCCATTACCATCCATGCCTGGATGGCTGCACTGCAGACCGAACGTCTGGAGCAGAAGACGGAAGCCATTGCGGCGCGTGTCCGCCGGGCGGAAGGCTCTTGGGAGGCGGCCTATTTTATGACATTAGCACGCAACTACGGGTTTGGCATCAACGGCGACAGCTTCGAGGAGTGGGCAGCCCACATCCCCCTGTCTGCCGTGGGACATCACCGCGACGACCTGTTTCAGGTGGAGGCCATCTTCATGGGGCAGGCAGGACTGCTCACTCCCGGGTCCATCCCTCCGCGCTACCGCGCCGAGGCCACTGCCGATCCCTATTTCCAACGGCTCGGCAAGGAATATGCCTATCTGGCTCATAAGTTCTCCCTCCAGCCGATGGACCACAACCGCTGGCGCTTCCTGCGGTTGAGACCCCAGAACTTCCCGTATATCCGCCTGTCACAGCTGGCCTTCCTCTACCACAAGCGCAAGACGAGCATCTCGCAGCTGACCGATTGCGAGAATATGGCACAACTGCAGGAGATGATGAGTACGGAGGTGTCCGACTATTGGAAGACCCACTACACCTTCGGACAGGAGAGCGGCATCAGCACCAAGCATATGTCGCCCTTCTCCATCAACCTGCTAATCATCAACACCTGCATCCCAATGCTCTTCGCCTACGGTCGCCATACAGGCAAGGAGGAGTATTGTGACAGAGCCTTCAACCTGCTGGAACAACTCCGCCCTGAGAATAACTACATCATTCGGATGTGGAGCGAGTGTGGACTGAAGGCGCGGTCGGCCGGAGACTCGCAGGCACTCGTGCAACTGAAAAAGGAATACTGCGACAAGAAGGACTGCCTGCGCTGCCGCATCGGCTATGAATACCTGCGCAGGCCAGAAGAAAACCATACGCAAAACCACCAACAACCCATACAAGAACAATGAATAAATACACCTTTGAGACGCGCATGGAAGTGCGCGACTATGAATGCGACATTGAGGGCATTGTCAACAATGCCAACTACCTGCACTATGCCGAACACACACGCCACCGCTTCCTGCAGTCGCGCGGACTGAGTTTTGCCGAAATGCACGAACGTGGCATAGATGCTGTGGTGGCTCGCATGAACCTGCAATACAAGATTCCACTCCGCTGCGACGACGAGTTCATCTCGCGACTGTGGCTTGAGAAGGACGGCGTCAAATACGTGTTCCATCAAGACATCTTCCGCGCATCGGACGAGACGTTGTGCTTTCGGGGCATCATCACGCTGGTGTGCCTCGTAAACGGGAAACTCGCCAACAGCGAGGATTATGACCGGGCTTTATTGGGATGACCATGGACGGCGAGACTCGTTATGCCTTGGCGCTGAGCTGCATGGCCGCCTCCTTTCTGTCTGCCGCGAAACGGCTCTACTGTGAGTTGGGTTCGGCACAGGCGGTGTATGACAACCGGAAAAGGCTCGCGGAAGCCGTTCCCGATTGTTCGCCGCGCCTGTCGGAACTGTTGCAGGACTGGAGCGAAGCCTTGCAGCGTGCTGACCAGGAGGCTGCATATGTAGCGGCCAATGGCATTGAGGTGCTGCCATTCAATAGTGAGCGTTACCCTTTGCGGTTGCGGGAATGTGTCGATGCGCCCCTCGTGCTCTACTATCGTGGCACGGCTGAACTCAACGCTGCCCACGTGGTCAGCATCGTGGGAACACGGCACTGTACAATGTACGGCAACGACCTCATCCGGCGCTTTGTCGCCGACCTCAAGATGAAATGTCCCGACACACTCGTCGTCAGTGGTTTGGCCTATGGGGCAGACGTGTGTGCCCACAAGTATGCGCTCGACAACGGGATGGAGACCGTCGGTGTGCTGGCCCACGGACTGGACACGCTCTATCCGTCCGCCCACCGCGACATTGCCCAGCGGATGACCGGGCAGGGCGGCCTGCTGACGGAGTATATGTCGGCAGCACATCTGGACAAGATGAATTTCGTGCGCAGAAACCGCATCGTGGCAGGCATCAGCGATGCCACGGTTGTCGTGGAAAGCGCACAGCGCGGCGGCAGCCTCATCACTGCCGACATTGCCCAGAACTACGGGCGCGAGGTGTTTGCCTTCCCCGGTGCGGTGGGGGCGGAATACAGCAAAGGGTGCAACCGCCTTATCCGCAATAACGGGGCAACGCTCATCACGTCGGCCGATGACTTCCTGGAGTCAATGGGGTGGGCAGATAGGACGCAACGGCCACAGGCCGTGGAGCGACAGCTCTTTCCCGACCTGACGGACGATGAGCAACGCATTGTTGAAGCCTTGCAGCGTGCCAATGATTTACAACTCAATATGATAACAGCCAAGACTGGTCTCCCCGTCGGACAAGTCACCGCCCTGCTCTTTGCCCTGGAGATGAAAGGCGTGGTGCGGTCTATGGCCGGAGGCACTTATCATTTGCTGAGCTGATTGCTCAAGAACAACCCCAACAAACAGGAATGACAAAGATAGGAAATATAGCACTGGGGGAACGCCCCGTGTTTCTGGCTCCGATGGAAGACGTGACCGACATTGGCTTCCGGCTGCTCTGCAAGCGTTTCGGTGCATCAATGGTCTACACGGAGTTTGTGTCGGCCGAGGCACTGGTGCGCGACATCAAGTCCACGGTGCAGAAGCTGACCATTGCCGACGAGGAACGCCCCGTGGGCATACAAATTTACGGACGCGACACGGAGGCGATGGTCGAGGCCGCAAAAATCGTGGAACAGGCCGGTCCCGACCTCATCGACCTCAACTTCGGCTGCCCGGTCAAGAAAGTGGCCGGAAAGGGAGCCGGCGCCGGTATGTTGCAGAACGTCGACAAGTTGCTGGACATCACCCGCAAGGTCGTGGACGCGGTTAGCCTCCCCGTCACCGTGAAGACGCGCTTGGGTTGGAACAGCGACAACCTCATCATCACCACCCTGGCCGAGCAGTTACAGGACTGCGGCATCAAGGCCCTGACCATCCACGGACGCACCCGTGCGCAGATGTACACGGGCGAGGCCGACTGGACGCTCATCGGTGAGGTGAAGAGCAATCCGCGCATCCACATCCCCATCATCGGCAACGGCGACATCAAGTCGCTGGACGATGCCGACCGCGCCTTCGACCGCTATGGGGTGGATGCAGTGATGATTGGCCGTGCCACCTTCGGCTGTCCGTGGATTTTCAGTCGGAAGGAACTCACGCTCGACGAGAAGATTGACGTGTTGGAAGAACAGTTGCGCATCAACGTGGCGCGCATCGATGAGCACCGGGGCATCCTCCACACGCGCCGCCACCTGGCCGCGTCGCCCGTCTTCAAGGGCATTCCCGACTTCCGCCAGACCCGCATCGCTATGTTGCGTGCCGAGCGTGTGGACGACGTGATGCAGATACTGGAACAGTGTCGTGAGCGGCTACGGCAGTAGCCCGCACGACATCGTCGCAGCAGTGCTTAAAAGAGTAAGGGGTGGAAGCCGATGTGGCCTCCACCCCTTTCCGTATTGATATGGTATAAGATTATTTCAACTTCTTGTAGCCATAGACGGAACGGCCACCGAGCTGCTCCTCGATGCGGATCAGCTGGTTGTACTTAGCCATACGGTCGGTACGAGAGAGCGAACCCGTCTTAATCTGACCACTGTTGGTGGCCACGGCGATGTCGGCAATGGTCGTGTCCTCTGTCTCGCCAGAACGGTGAGAGGTGACGGTGGTGTAGCCGTGACGATGAGCCATCTCGATAGCGTCGAGGGTCTCGGTCAGCGAACCGATCTGGTTCACCTTGATCAGGATGGAGTTGGCAGCACCCATCTTGATGCCCTTCTCCAGGAATTTCACGTTGGTCACGAACAAGTCGTCACCCACCAGCTGGCAGCGGTCGCCGATGCGCTGTGTGAGCTTCACCCAGTTGTCCCAGTCGTTCTCGTCGAGACCGTCCTCGATGGAGTCGATAGGATACTTGGTGATGAGCTGCTCAAGGTAAGCAATCTGCTCCTCTGCGCTGAGCTTCTTCCCGTTGGGATCCTTCTTCTTGCCGTTCTTCAGCTGACGGTAGTCGTAGAACCACTCGCCGTTCTCCTGCACGGCAAACTCCGAAGCGGCGCAGTCCATGGCAATCTTCACGTCCTTGCCCGGCTCGTATCCGGCAGCCTTGATGGCTTCCATGATGGTGTCGAGTGCATCCTCGATGCCGTCGAAGTTGGGAGCGAAACCGCCCTCGTCGCCGACAGCGGTGGAGAGGCCGCGAGCCTTCAGCAGCTTGGCGAGGTTGTGGAACACCTCAGCACCCATACGGATGCCTTCCTTCTCGTTGGCAGCGCCAACCGGACGAATCATAAACTCCTGGAAGGCGATGGGAGCGTCGGAGTGTGCACCGCCGTTCACGATGTTCATCATGGGAACAGGCAGGACATAGGTGTTCGTACCGCCGATATAGCGATAGAGGGGAATCTGCAGGTAGTTGGCAGCAGCGTGAGCCACAGCCAGCGAAACGCCGAGGATGGCATTGGCACCCAGGTTCTTCTTGGTGGGAGTGCCGTCAAGTTCCAGCATCTTCTCATCGATGGCGCGCTGATCCAGCACGCTCATGCCCTCGATGACCGGAGCAATCTTGGTGTTGACGTTCTCCACGGCCTTCTGGACACCCTTGCCCAGATAGCGGCCTTTGTCACCATCGCGGAGCTCCAGGGCCTCGTTCTCACCAGTGGAAGCACCGGAGGGAACGCTGGCACGTCCCATATCGCCAGTCTCCAGGGTTACTTCAACCTCTACAGTAGGATTACCACGTGAATCCAGAATCTCTCTTGCGTGAATGTTTTCAATAATCATAATGAATCTGTTATTTAATGGATGATTGTAATTTTCCGTTCGCAAAGTTACCACTTTTCTCTTAAACGGCCATACTCCCGTAGCATTTTTCTCGCGGTTTAACCTTTATTTATCTTATATAAGGTGTTGTTTGTCATGCTGGAGTGGCAAAACGGCGCATTTCTTTACTGCCGCGAGAAGACGGAGAGGATGCCTGTCGGCCCGGTGGTGTTGGCCTGTGCATATTGTTCCAGCTTGCGATCGTCTTTTTCGCCGTTGACCACGATGCCCCGGTTGTTGAGCTGATACTGGCGGTTGCAGTTGGGACAGGTGGCCATGCCCTTGTTGTCCATCCGCACGATGTATTTGCTGCTGCCCATGGCGTTGCCTGTTCGGACACAGTTCGGACACTGCGCGTCGTAGGCCACGAAGCCACCGTTCGGTTGGCTGTTGAAGGTCTGGAAGCCCACGATGATGCCGTTGCAGAGTCCGAGCTGATAGTTGCTCTGGTTCTCGGCAGCCGTCTCGCGCTGCGTAGAGGACAGTCCCTCCGAGTTGGTGAACACCAGACACCGCGCCCCCTGTCTGACGCTCTCCGTGATGTGGCAGAACACGCCGCGCGATAGGCTGTTGGTGGCGGTGGCCAGCGTCTGGTCGAGGTGGATGCTGTTGTCATACACGAAGCGGCACGGCCAGGAACTGTATTCCGGGTCTGCCGAGCAGGCCACAGCGGTTAGCGTCACGGCCAGCAGTGAGCGTATCTTGTTGCAGTGGACAGTCATCGTTCCTTCTCTTTTCTCCCTGTGGGGTTTCCGTCAGGCGTTGGCGAGCAGTGCCTTCTCCGCCTCAATGACGCGCTCGAAGCCGAAGCCGTCCATCACCTGTTGCATTAGTCCGGCAATCTTGTCGTTGCAGAGGTTGCCTATCGAGCCTTCGTGCGTATGGTGGATGTGCTTGTCGGGTGTAAACGTGCCGGCCTCGATGTCAAGTCCCACCTTCCGATAAGCATCGCGGAAGGGCATTCCTGCCGCCGCCAGCCGGTTCACCTCTTCGACGGAGAACATCGGGTCGTACATCGGGTTGTCAAGAATATCCTTGCGCACCTCAATCCTGTTGATGATGTACGCTGCCATCTGCAGACAGTCCTTCAGTTCGTCGAAGGCCGGCAGGAACACCTCCTTGATAATCTGGAGGTCGCGGAAGTAGCCGACGGGCAGGTTGTTCATGATGAGGGTAACCTGCTGCGGCAGCGCCTGTATCTTGTTGCACTTGGCGCGGATGAGTTCGAAGACGTCGGGGTTCTTCTTGTGGGGCATAATGCTGCTCCCCGTGGTACACTCCTTGGGCAGCTTCACGAACGAGAAGTTCTGCGAGTTGAAGAGGCAGGCATCGAACGCCATCTTAGCCAGTGTCCCGGCGATGGTAGCCATAGCAAATCCCACGTTGCGTTCCGTCTTGCCGCGTCCCATCTGTGCATAGACCACGTTGTAGTCCATGGAGTCGAAGCCCAACAGGTCGGTGGTCATTTGCCGGTCCAGCGGGAACGACGAGCCGTATCCGGCAGCCGAGCCTAACGGGTTGCGGTTGGTCATCTTGTAGGCAGCCTGTAGGAAGAGCATATCGTCGGCCAGCGACTCCGCATAGGCACCGAACCATAGTCCGAACGACGACGGCATAGCCACCTGTAGGTGGGTGTAGCCCGGCATCAGCACGTCCTTGTACTGCTCACTCTTGGCCTGCAACTCGTCGAAGAGTATCTTCACACCGTCAGCCACTTCCATCAGCTGGTGGCGCGTGAACAGCTTCAAATCCACCAGCACCTGGTCGTTGCGCGAGCGTCCCGAGTGGATTTTCTTGCCCATGTCGCCTAATTTCCGGGTCAGCATCAGCTCCACCTGCGAATGGACATCCTCCACGTCGTCTTCTATTTTGAACGCACCGCGTTGGCAAATGTCGTAGATACGCTTGAGTTCAGCCAACAACTGGCGCAGCTCGTCGGCCTCCAAGAGTCCGATGTGCTCCAGCATGGTGATGTGCGCCATGGAGCCCAACACATCATAGGCGGCCAGGTAGAGATCCATTTCGCGGTCGCGTCCGACGGTGAACCGCTCAATTTCGCCGTTCACCTCAAAGTTCTTCTCCCAAAGTTTATTCATCTGTCGTGTGTGTATGTTGTCATCCGTGAAGCACCTAAAGCGTGTAGGGCACCTGTGCCAGTGCCGCCCCCATTTTCTCCACGCCGTCCTGCAGCGGTCCGCTGACCATACCTTTCAGCATGAAGGGAATGTCGGCCTTGACGGTGACGCGGAGCTTGCTCTCTTGGTCACTGACGGGAAGCATCTGTATCCAGAGGTTGAAGGGCACGGGCGACTGCTCGGCCTCCAGCTTGACGCACTTGTTCTCCTCGCGCTCGACGATGCGCAGCTTCAGCGTCCCCACGGGGGCTACGCTGACCTGCACGCTGTCCTGGTCAAACTGGAAGTCCTTCAACTTGTCCTCGGGCACACGGTCTCTAACGCGTTCTAAGTTTGTCAAGTCGCTGAGGGTGCGGTAGACGTTCACTACCGGATAGGGAATCGGGTAAACGCTGCTTTCAAACTTCGTCATGCCTTCCACGCTGCCGGGTCCTTACGCCATTCGTTCAACACCTCCACGTCCTCGGCCTTGATGTAGCCGGTCTCGGCGGCCTGCTCAAGTACGGCGGCGTAGTCGCTCAGGGTCACCAAACGCACGCCAGCTTCCTTGAAAGCCTGTTCGGCCACGGGGAATCCGTAGGTGAACGAGGCCACCATACCTATCACCTCACAGCCGTACTGGCGCAGGGCTTCCACGGCTTTCAGACTGCTTCCGCCCGTTGAGATGAGGTCTTCCACGACAACGACCTTCGCTCCCTTCCCGATGCGTCCCTCCACTTGGTTGCCCATGCCGTGGTCTTTCGGTTTCGGGCGCACGTAGGCATAGGGCAATCCTAACTCGTCAGCCACGAGTGCGCCTTGGGCAATGGCTCCCGTGGCCACTCCCGCCACGGCCTCGGCCTCGGGAAAGTGTTGCTGTATGGCGTGGCAGAGTTCGAGTTTCACGAACGAGCGCACGTCGGGGTACGACAGCGTCTGTCGGTTGTCGGTATAGATGGGTGACTTCCAGCCCGATGCCCATGTGAAGGGTTCGTTGGGTTGCAACTTGATGGCTTGGATGTCCATCAGTTTCTTGGCAAACTGTTTCTTGATTGTGTCCATAGTGTTCTTCTTGTTGTTTTCATGTGCAAAGGTACGACTAAGCGAAGAGAATACAAAATAAACTGCAGCTTATTTTGTATTCTTCAGCGAGAGTATCTTCGGCGCGACGCGTCATTTGTCGTCGGCCAGTGTGAAGTCCAGCTGGCGTTTCTCGATGTTGGCGCGTGCCACCTGGATGCGGATGGGGTCTCCCAACTGGTATTTATGGTGGTGACGCCGACCCACGAGGCAATAGTTCTTCTCATCGAAGTCGTAGTAGTCATCGTCGAGGTCGCGCATGGGCACCAGACCCTCGCAGTGGTTCTCGTCAATCTCGCAATAGATGCCGTAGGACTGAATGCCACTGATGTGTGCATCGTAGCACTCACCGAGTTTGTCGGCCATAAACTCCACCATCTTGTACTTGATGGAGTCGCGCTCGGCCTGCTGCGCCACCTGTTCCATGGCGGAGCAGTGTTCGCACAACTCCTCACACTTGTCCTGGTTGACGCTGCGCCCACCGTCTTGATAGCGTGTCAGCAGGCGGTGGACAATGGTGTCGGGGTAGCGACGGATGGGCGAGGTGAAATGGGTGTAGTAGTCGAAGGCCAGTCCGTAGTGGCCGATGTTGTGCGTGGAATACTTGGCCTTCATCATGGAGCGCAGTGCCACAATCTCTATCAGATTCTGCTCGCGCTTCCCTTGACACTCCTCCATCAGCGTGTTCAGGCTGCGCGACACAGCACCTTTCGTGCCCGCTGTCTTCATCTTGTAGCCGAACTTCGCCACAAAGCTGCGCAGGGCTTCCAACTTGGTGGGGTCGGGCTGGTCGTGTACGCGGTAGGGCAGCGTCTTGGCCTTGCCGTTTTTCTTCACCTTGCCCACGCTCTCGGCCACCCATTTATTGGCCAGGAGCATAAACTCCTCCACCAACTGCGTGGCGAGGTTCGACCGCTTGAAATAGGCGCGGGTGGGCTTGCCCTCAGCGTCGATGTCGAAGTGCAGCTCCTCGCGGTCGAAGCGCACGGCACCGCCCTTGAACCGCCGTTCGCGCATGAGTTGTGCCAAACGGCTCAGTGTCGTGAGCATCTCGGCGTTCTCAATGGTCTTCGCGAGCGAGGGCTTGGTAGCGCACTGCTGCAGGATGTCCAGCACCTCCTCGTAGGCGTAGCGGCGGTTGCTCCGAATGACGGTGTGCGCGATGTGGAACTTCTTGACGTTCGCGTCGTCGTCCATCTCGAAGATGGCCGAGTAGGCCAGCTTCTCCTCATCGGGACGGAGCGAACAGATGAAGTTGCAGAGGCGTTCGGGCAGCATGGGGATGGTGCGGTCAACGAGGTAGATGCTCGTGGCGCGTTTGACGGCCTCCTTGTCAATGACGGAGCCTTCGGTCACATAGTGCGACACGTCGGCGATGTGGACACCCACCTCCCACAGTCCGTTCTTCGTCTTGCGGATGGAGAGTGCATCGTCGAAGTCCTTCGCGTCCTTGGGGTCGATGGTGCAGGTGAACACGCTGCGGAAGTCCTCGCGTCGCTTGATTTCCTCGGGCGTAATGCCAGCGTCAATCTTCTCAGCGGCCTCCTCCACGGCCTTCGGATATTTGTAGGGTAGCCCGTACTGTGCTAAGATGGCGTGCATCTCCACGTTGTTGTCGCCCTCCTTGCCGAGCACGTCGACGACCTCACCCATCATGTTCTTCGACTCCTTCGACGGCCATTGTGTGATTTTCACCACGGCCTTGTCGCCGTCCTTGCCGCCCTTCAGCTTCTTCTTCGGCACGAGAATGTCGTGGACGAAGATGTTCCCTTCGGTCACGAGGAAGGCAAAGTCCTTCCCCACCTTCAGTCGTCCCACGGCCTGGTCGTGCTTGTGTGCGAGGACTTCCACCACCATGGCCTCCTTGATGTGTCTGGCGCGGCGCGCCATATAGACCACTTTCACACGGTCGCCGTTGAGCGCGAACATCGAGTTGCGCTCACTGACGAACACAGGTGTGCCACCATCGTCGGGCTGGAACGAGTTCTTTCCGTTGGCCTTGCGCACGAAGGTGCCTTCCTGCACCTGCGTCTTGAGGTTGATGCGGTAGCTGTTGTCCGACACCTTTGAGAGGTAGTCGTCCCACGCCATTTCCTCCATCGTGTCAATGGCCTGCATCTTGGCCGGATGGGTTACCAGCCGCAGTGCGCGGAATATCTGTTTGAGCGAGAAGGTCTCGCCGGGGTTCTCCTGAAAGAAGGTGCGAAGCCGCTCCACGAGCTGCTTCTTCACAGTGCGTTTTCCGCCATTTTTCTTTGCCATAACTATTGTCCTTTTGTAAATCTTGCCGCAAAGATAACAAAAAACTCGCACAAAGCCCCCATCCTGCCAGTTATTTTTGCATTAAATTATTTGCTCAATTCCAAGAAAATGTCTACCTTTGGGTGCTAAAACCAACAAGAAACAAGATGATAGAGATACAGACCGCCACCGCTGCACAGGCACCGGCCATTGCCCGGCTGATTATGACGGCCATGACCGAGGAGTGCTGTCTGCACTTCTGCGGTGAGGGGGCAACGATAGACGACTTTCGCATCATGATGACGAAACTGGTGGAGCGCACCGACAGCCAGTACAGCTACCGGAACACGCTGGTGGCCACGGACGGCGACCGCGTGGCCGGCATCCTGGTGAGTTACGATGGTGGCCAGCTGCACGCACTGCGCCAGCAATTCGTGGACTACGCCAAGCAATACCTACACCGCGACCATTCCAGTATGGACGATGAGACACAGGCCGGAGAACTCTACCTCGACAGCCTGGCCGTAGACCCCGACTACCGTAAACGCGGCATTGCCACCCGACTGCTCGAAGCCTCCTTTGGACGCGCCCAAGAGATGAACCTCCCCTGCGTCGGCCTGCTTGTGGACACAGGAAATCCGCAGGCCGAACGGCTCTATCACGCCTGCGGCTTCCACTACGCCAACGACAGCAGCTGGGGCGGACACGCTATGCGCCACCTCGTGCGCCACTGCTGACACACCTGGCCTTTAACAGGCCGTTGCTCCTATTATAAAGAGGAGTGTCAAGAGGATGGCCAACCGGATCCATCCCACTATGTTGCGGATACGCTCCGCCTTCATCTCGTCCATCATATAATATTTTTCGTTCATTGTTTCCGCTTTTTCGTTTCCGTTGCAAAGATAATCCGTCCGTGTTACGGAATGGTGACGAAGGCGTTAAGAACGTGTTACAGCGGCAACTGTAACAGGATTGTAACAGGATTGTTACGCTGCTGTAACTTGTGTGACGTAATTTTGCGGCGAAAATTACAAAACCACACATACAAAAGATGGAAACTATCTACATCGTTATCGTCGCATTCCTGCTGATACTGGCAGTTTTCGACCTGTTTGTCGGTGTCAGCAACGACGCCGTCAACTTCTTGCAGTCGGCCATTGGAGCCAAAGCTGCCCGCTTCCGCACCGTACTGATTGTGGCCTCCGTTGGCGTGGCCGCAGGAGCCATGATGTCGGCAGGTATGATGGACGTGGCCCGTCACGGTATCATGCACCCCGTCAACTACACCTTCCATGAGGTCATGGTGGTCTTTCTGGCTGTCATGGTGACGGATGTCGTCATCCTCGACGTGTTCAACACACTGGGACTGCCCACCTCGACCACCGTCTCCCTGGTATTCGAACTATTGGGAGGTACGTTCGTCCTCGCCCTCGTCAAGATGGCGGGAAATCCTGCACTGGAACTCTCCGACCTGCTGAACACCGACAAGGCCCTGTCGGTCATCGTGGCCATCTTCGTCAGCGTCGCCCTGGCCTTCGTCTGCGGTGTCATCGTGCAGTGGCTGTCGCGCCTCATCTTCACCTTCCGCACCGGAAGAAACCGCGCGGCAGAGGCCGTCTTCGGCGGCATTTCCTTCGCCGTACTGGCCTACTTCGTCTTCATACAGGGCATCGCGAAGTCGCCCGTCTTCAGCGACCAAAGCAAGATGTGGATTAGTGAAAACACCACGATGCTGCTGACCGCTGTCTTTGCTGCCGCCTCCGTGCTGTCCTACCTGCTGCTGATGCTGCGCGTCAGCGTGTTCCGCCTCGTCGTGCTCATGGGCACGTTCGCACTGGCCATGGCCTTCGCAGGTAACGACCTTGTCAACTTCATCGGTGTGCCGCTGGCTGGTCTTTCATCGTTCCAGGACTGGGCGAGCCATGGTGCTGGTGACATTGACTCGTTTATGATGACCTCTCTGATGGAATCGGCGAAAACACCATTCCTCTATCTGGCCATCGCTGGCGGCATCATGATTTTTGCCATGGCGACCTCGAAGAAGGCGCAGAACGTGGTGAAGACCTCCGTGGACTTGAGTCGTCAGGATGAGAGCGACGAGATGTTCGGCACGTCGCGTGCCGCCAGAAGCATCGTGCGCGCCACACAGGAGTGCGGTGGATTCCTCATGCAGTACCTGCCCAAGGGACTGATGCAGGCCATCGACCGCCGCTTCAATAAGGAAGAGGCCGTCATGGCCGACGGTGCGGCCTTCGACATGGTGCGTGCCGCCGTCAACCTGGTGCTGGCTTCCATCCTCATCATCATCGGCACCAACTACAAGTTGCCGCTGTCCACCACCTACGTCACCTTCATGGTGGCCATGGGTTCCAGTCTGGCCGACCGCGCCTGGAGCCGCGAGAGTGCCGTTTTCCGCGTCACCGGCGTGATGAGTGTCATCGGTGGCTGGTTCGTGACGGCCGGCGTGGCGTTCGCCGCCTGTGCGCTGGTCTGCCTGACCATCTATTACGGCGGTTTCATCGCCATGTTCGGCTTCATGGCTTTGGCCGTCTTCCTGCTGGTACGCAGCAATGTACAGTACGCCAAGAAGGTCAAGAAGGAGAGTCCCGAGGAAGCTTCGTTCAAGTTGATGATGCGCAGCCGCGACCCAGAAATCGTGTGGGACGTGCTCTGCCGCCACGTCAGCCGCACCCAGAGCGGCACCTGCCAGTTTGCCCTCGACCAGTATGACGCCCTGCTCGACAGCTTCTCAAGCCAAAACCTGCGCGGCCTGCGCCGAGTGCAGCGCGCCCTGAGCGACAAGCAGGACGAACTGGAGAAGCTCCGCCGCCGGGAGTTCCTCGCCCTGCGTCGCTCCCCCTCGCAGATTTCCATCGAGCGCAACACGTGGTTCCACCTGGGCTTCAACAGCAACCAACAGTATATCTACTGTCTGAAACGTATGCTCGACCCAGCCAAGGATCACGTCGACAACAACTTCACGCCGCTCCCACAGACGTACAAGGACGAGTT
Organism: Vescimonas coprocola; assembly: GCA_963620725.1. GTDB lineage: Bacteria > Bacteroidota > Bacteroidia > Bacteroidales > Bacteroidaceae > Prevotella. The sequence continues at coordinate 9,314 of CAVFBU010000016.1, read as the reverse complement.
CGAACCTATGCGCCAGCGCATCAACGAACTGATGAAGGCCACGGCACAGATGCTGGACACGCGACGCTTTGACCGCTACAGCGAAACGATGCAGGAGGCCGACAGCTGCAAGAACATGCTGTCCACCTACCGCAAGCGCCACATCGACCGTATGCAGCGTTCCACCAACAGCAGCGAGTACAAGGTGTCGCTCATCTATCTGAACATCCTCCAGGAGAGTCAGGAGCTGCTGAGCATCATGCGCCACCAGCTGCGTGCCGGTAAGAAACTGCTCAAACCCGATGAAGAAGAGGTTTTGACGGATTTTTAAGACACGGAAGTGGGGATATTGAAAAATAATCACTACATTTGCACCGATGAAAGAAGACAAGACCTATAAAGTCCTGGTGGTCGACGACGAACAGAACCTCTGCGAAATACTGGCGTATAACCTGCGCAACAACGGCTATGAGGTGACGGAAGCCAACTCAGCAGAGGAGGCCCTGGAGCTGCCGCTGGAATCCTTCGACCTCCTGCTGCTCGACGTGATGATGGGTGGACTGTCGGGGTTCGACCTGGCGCGCCGCCTCAAGGCCAACGAGCAGACGGCCCACGTGCCCATCATCTTCCTCACGGCCAAGGATACCGAACAGGACACGCTGCAGGGATTCGGCATCGGTGCCGACGACTACATCGCCAAGCCCTTCCGCATCATGGAGGTGCTGGCGCGCGTCAAGGCCGTGCTGAACCGCAGTGCGCACAGCGTGCAGACGGCTCCCGACACGCTGCGCTACGAACACCTGGTGCTCAACCTCAACACCAAGACGGTGTCCGTCGACGGCGAGGAGGTGGCGTTCACCAAGACGGAGTTCGAACTGCTACGCCTGCTGCTGGAGTACAAGGGGCGCGTCTTCTCCCGTCAGGAACTCATCGACCAGGTGTGGCCCAGCGACGTGATGGTGCTCGACCGCACCGTTGACGTGAACATCACCCGTATGCGCAAGAAGATTGGGCGTTACGCCCCGTGCATCAGCACCCGTTTGGGCTACGGCTATTACTTCAACCCCTAAGCGCGGATGCGCTTCGTCCACCAACCGTAAAAGTAAAGACTCCCTCTCATGTCCATCGGCAACAAGTTCTCCCTCCAGATTATCTCCGTGTTCTGCATCTTTGCCGTGGTGTTCATCCTGTTCCAGCACCACCGCGAGAAGGAGTTCAAGATTGAACGCCTCAACATCCAGCTGCAGGACTACAACGAGCAGCTCTGCCAGTCGCTGGCCGCCGGAGGCGACCGCTCGGAGACTGCCGTTGCCGCCTTTGAACGCCGCCACCACATCCCTGGCCTGCGCCTCACACTGATTGACGAGCAGGGGCACGTGTTCTACGACAACACGCGGAAGGACTATGCCACTATGGGCAACCACCTGCAGCGCAAGGAGGTGAAGGAGGCTCTGGCACGCGGTGCTGGTTCCGACATCGACCGCAAGAGTGCCAGCACGGGAAAGGAATATTTCTACTCCGCCTCCCGATTTCCCGGACAACACTACATCGTGCGCTCCGCCCTGCCCTATAACCACACGCTGACCGAAGCCCTCCAGACCGAACAGCACTACATCTGGATGGCACTGGGCATCGTGGCCCTGCTGTCGTGCCTGCTGTTCCGCTTCGGCAAGCGGCTCGACCGCAACATCAACCAGCTACGCCTCTTCGCGAAGCGCGCCGCCGCCAACGAAAGTCTCGATGTGGAGGATCTGACGAAATTCCCGGGCGACGAGTTGGGAGAGATTGCCGAACGCATCATCAAGATTTACCGACGACTGCAATACACCAAGGAGGAGCAGAACCGCCTAAAGCACGAACTCATCCAGAATGCCGCTCACGAACTGAAGACTCCCGTGGCCAGCATCCAGGGCTACATCGAGACTATCCTGACCGACAACCACATGAGCGAGGAGAACCGCCACCTCTTCTTGGAGCGTAGCTTTGCACAGACACAGCGCCTTACCGCCATCCTACAGGACATCTCCACGCTCCACCGCCTGGACTCCGGGCGCGTCAGCTACGAGTTTGAACCGGTCGACATCTGCGAGACGGTCAGCCGCATCCAACAGGAGACTGCCCTCCAGCTGTCCGGTCGCCGCATGACCTTCTGCAACCAACTGCCCTCACCGCTCATGGTGCGCGGCAATGCCTCCTTGCTCTACAGCATCTTCCGCAACCTCACCGACAACGCCATTGCCTACGCTGGAGACGGCACAACCATCACCCTGACCGCCCGCCAGACCGGCGACTACTGGCACTTCTGCTTCTCCGACAACGGCGTGGGCATTCCGCAGGAACACCTCCCTCGCATCTTCGAACGCTTCTACCGTGTTGACAAGGGACGTAGCCGCAAGATGGGGGGCACAGGGCTGGGCTTGGCCATCGTAAAGAATGCCGTGATGATGCACGGCGGCACCATCAGTGCTTGCCGCAACGAAGAGGCCGGCATACGCTTCGTATTCGACATCCACTGCTGAGCGGTGCAGGCGAAAAAACGCGCCGAATTGTTTTTTTCTGTTGTAAAGCAGTGATTTGTGGTATAAATTGTATACCTTTGCAAACTACATCTATTGTTTTCCCTACAAAAAAAACAAAGGCACATGAAAATAGCATTGATTGGCTACGGCAAGATGGGCAAGATGATTGAGCAGATTGCCAAGGAACGCGGCCACGAAATCGTGAGCATCATCGACATTGACAACCGGCAGGACTTTGACACGGCGGCCTTCCGTTCGGCAGAGGTCGCCATCGAGTTCACCGCCCCACAGGCGGCCTACGACAACTACCTCAAGGCGTTTGCGCAGGGCGTGAAGGTGGTCAGCGGTTCGACAGGATGGATGAAAGACCACGGCGACGACGTGCGCCGGATGTGCAACGAGGAGGGACAGACGCTGTTCTGGGCCTCCAATTTCAGCATCGGCGTGGCCATCTTCTCAGCCGTCAACCGCTACCTGGCTCACATTATGAACCAGTTTCCGCAGTACGACGTGGAACTGGAGGAGACCCACCACGTCCACAAGCTCGACCACCCCAGCGGCACGGCCATCACACTGGCCGACGAGATTGTGGAACGCCTCGACCGCAAGGAGGCATGGGCGGAGGAGACTACCGCCCCGGAGAAACTGCGCGTAGACCACATCCGTCGCGGCGAAGTGCCGGGCATCCACACCGTGCGCTACGACTCAGAGGCAGACCTCATCACCATCACCCACGACGCACACAGCCGCAAGGGCTTCGCGCTCGGTGCCGTGCTGGCCGCCGAATACACGAAAGACCACCAGGGCCTGCTCACCATCTCCGATATGTTTAAGTTCTGAACCATGAAAGACAAGAGAAAAGAAAAACTCAACATGAAGCGGCAGTGGATGAAGTTTGCCACTGTGCTTCTGCTCTATCTGCTGTTCCTGCTGTGGCTGAAGTCTTGGCTCGGCCTCATCGTTGTGCCGTTCATCTTTGATGTCTACATCACCAAGAAGATACGCTGGCAGTGGTGGAAAGACGCGGAAGGCCCCGTCCGTTTCGTTATGTCGTGGGTGGACGCCATCATCTTCGCCCTCGTGGCCGTCTATTTCATCAACCTCTTCTTCTTCCAGAACTACGTCATCCCGTCCAGCTCGCTGGAGAAGTCGCTGCTGACGGGCGACTACCTCTTCGTGTCGAAGGTCAGCTACGGGCCACGCATCCCCGAGACCCCACTGTCCATGCCGCTCACCCAACACACGCTACCCGTGTTTGAGTGCAAGAGCTATCTCGACTGGCCGCACTGGAAATACCGACGCGCCAATGGGTTCGGCAAGGTGCAACTCAACGACATCGTGGTGTTCAACTACCCGGCCGGCGACACGGTGTGTGCCGCCCCACAATACCAGGCCAACGATTTCTACCAGCTCTGCTACCGGTTGGGCTACCAGATTTATCCGCAACGCCCGAACCCCGACTCGCTCACCGCCGAGCAGCGCCGCCTGTACTTCGACCTCATCTATCAGGCCGGAAGACAGGAGGTGGCTCAGAACCCGAGCGAGTTCGGTGACATCATCACGCGCCCGGCCGACCGCCGCGAGAACTACGTGAAGCGTTGCGTCGGTCTGCCCGGACAGACGCTGCAGATCAAAAACCACATCGTCTACCTCGATGGCAAGGCCAATAAGGAACCGGACAACGTGCAGTATGCCTACTGGGTGAAACTCCGGCAGAACATCCCCGAAGAACTCATGCAGGAGCTGGGCATCACGATGGAAGACATGATGTCGCTGAACACAGCCGGCTACTTACCGCTGACCCACCACGCCGCCAGCGTGCTCGCCAAGCGCAAAGACCTGGTGGAGCAAATCCGCTACTGCGACGACAACAGCACCCTGGACCTGTATCCCCTCAACGGCAATATGCACTGGACACGCGACAACTACGGCCCGGTGTGGATTCCTGCCAAGGGCAAGCGCATCACACTGACACTGGATAACCTGCCCATCTACGAGCGGTGCATACGCACCTATGAGGGCAACACGCTGGAGGTGGCAGACGGCAACATCCTCATCAACGGGAAGGTGGCCACCTCCTACACCTTCAAGCTCGACTACTACTGGATGATGGGCGACAACCGCCACAACTCGCTTGATTCGAGATACTGGGGCTTCGTGCCCGAAGACCACATCGTCGGCAAGCCCATCTTCATCTGGTGGAGCAGTGACCCAGACCGCCACGGCTTCTCGGGCATCCGCTGGAACCGGATATTCCGCTTGGTAGACAACATCAAATAACGGCATCTATGGCAAACTGGCTGAAGTTTCTGATGGCACTCGCAGCGGCATTCGTGCTGGTGTTGGGTTTCCGCACTTTGGCCTTTACGCTCTATACCGTGGACGGCCGCGCCCTCGCCCCGACATTCATCACGGGCGACCGCCTGCTGGTCAGCCGCTGGAGCTACGGACTGCGCATCGGTGGCGGAGGTCTGCTGCCCTACAGCCGCCTGCTGTGCGAGCCTGTACGGCGCGGCGACATCGTGGCCTTTGACATCCCCGGCGACTCGCTGCAGGGCATCTGTGTGGCGCGTTGCACCGCCATTCCCGGTGACACCATCCATACGGACGACGGCCCACTGATAGTGCCTGGCCGCATCACCTGCCACACGTACGACAGCTACTGGATGGAGTCCATGGCCGACGACAACCCCGTCGACTCACAGCATTTGGGCTTCGTCAGCGAGTGCAGCATCATCGGACGCGTCGTCGGTGTGCTCTACAGCCACGATGACACCAAGAGTCCCTTTGAGGGCTACCGCCCGGAAAGGAGCTGCCTATGGTGAGGACAGCACTGTTGCAAACCGCCTGTTTCGGTCCCGTGCAGTGGTATCAGAAGCTCTTCCGCTACGACCGCACGCTCATTGAGCAACACGACTCCTACCAGAAACAGACCTACCGCAACCGCTACGTCATCGCTACGGCCAACGGCCTGCAGGCACTGACCGTTCCCGTGGAGCAGCCAACGGACAGCCGCGAGGTGAAGGAGCTGCGCATCAGCGACCACAACCAGTGGCGACGCGTCCACTGGAACGCGCTACAAAGTGCCTACAGCGAGAGTCCGTTCTTCGAGTATTATGCTGACGACATCCGCCCACTCTACGAGCGCCGCATCGACCGCCTGGTCGACTTCAACGAAGAGGCACGACAAACCGTCTGCCGCCTGCTCGACATCAGTCCTGCCGTTGCCTACACGGCTTCCTACCAGCCAGCAGCCGACAACACGCAGGCAACAACGGCCAGCCACGAAACACCCGACGACTTCCGCAGCGTCATCCACGCCAAGCATCCCCTGCCCGATGCCGACTTCCAGCCGCGCCGCTACTGGCAGGTCTTCGAGCAACGACACGGCTTCCAGCCCAACCTGTCCGTCCTCGACCTCCTCTTCTGTATGGGACCAGAGGCGGTCAGCTACCTTTAGAGAGAATTAAAACCCTCATATTTTTATTCATTAAAACATCAAAACAATGAAAAAAATCAACGTGAAAGTGGCAGCATGGCTGCTCATCGGTTGCTTTGCAACGAGTTCCTGTATCGGTTCGTTCACACTGTTCAACAAGTTTGCTCACTGGGAGACCGTGATGACCGACAACAAGTATGTCAATGCCATCGTGGGCTTCATCCTCACCCCGATTGTTGGTGGTCTCTGTATGACGGCCGATGCACTGGTGCTCAACTCTATTGAGTTCTGGACCGGCACCAACCCCCTGGCCAATACCGGCAAGACCAAGCAGGTGATGGGCAAGGACGGCCGCTACTACGCCGTGACCACCACCAAGAACGGCTACGAGGTGAAGTCTCCCGACGGTGACGTGACGCGCTTCATCCACAACGAAAAGACCGACTCTTGGTCCATGGAGCAGAACGGCGAGGTGAAGGAACTCTTCCGCTTCAACGGCGACGGCACCATCATGGCCAACATCAACGGCGAGACGGAGAACTTCACGCTCAACAACGATGGTGTCTTCAAGGCTCGCATGATGGCTGGCAACGACCTGTTCTTTGCCATGAACTAATCTTCACATCGACACCCGGTGTCGGAACTAACACATCCTCCGCCCTTTTGGGACGGAGGATTTTTCTTTCTGTCAGTGGCTGCCGCTGCCGTCGGCGCGCCGCATCAGCAGGTGCAACTGCCACAGGGCAGGAAGGAGAATCAGCAGTGAGAAGCCTGCAGCCAACAGGGCATTCCGCTCGCCGCCGAAAATGTCGGCCAGCGTCACATCATCGGAATAACTGTAGACGCGGGAAACAATGTACGCCAGACTGTTGTTGACCCAATGGAATACGATTCCCGGCACTACCGAACCCGTGCGCCAGTACATCCAGCCTAACAGCAGGCCGGCCACAAAGGCATGGGGCATCTGTGCCGGATTGGCGTGCACCAAGCAGAACAGCAAGGCCGACACGGCGATGGCCGTCCACGGGCGCATCCTGCCCAGCAGGGCACGGAGCACACCGCCCCGGAACACCATCTCTTCTGCCAGCGGAGCCAGCAACCCGACCACCGCATAGCCCCAGTAGTGGGACAGGACTTCGCGCATCTCCGCCTCCACCACGTTGGGCAGTGTGGGCAGGTGCTCCTGCAGCCAGACGGAGGGGATGGCCGTACCTATCGAAGCCACAGCAGTCCAGAGCAGCACACTCCACGGACGCGTCAACAGCCAGCCCGGCGACAACAGTGTCCACCGCCGCCAGAGAAACACCATCAGCACGGCCATATTGCTGACAGCCAAAGCCACGACAAGCTCGGTGGTCGCAGCCACCGCTGCCGCCGTCCCCGACAGCAACAGGAACAAGCCTTGCACGACACACATAGCCACCCACTGGACGGCAACGAAAATCAGTGTATAGAAAATCGCTTTCTTCATATCTTTTGTTCGTTAGTTTCTGTATCCAAGGCGCGGAGCGCAGCGACACGGTCGGCTGCCAACTGCCTTTTCAGGCCGTCCGCATCCGCAAAGCGCTGCTCATCGCGCAGGCGGCGCACGAAACGCACACGCACCATCTGGCCATAGAGGTCGCCCGTGTAGTCGAAAAGGTGCACCTCCAGCGTAGTGGGACGGATGCCGAACGTAGGACACGCCCCGATATTCATCATGGCAGGCCGCAACGTCTCGTCGTTCCCCACCGATGCCCATACGGCATAGACCCCCTCCTTCGGCACTAACTTACAGGCATCGGGACAGATATTGGCTGTCGGACAGCCGATTTTCCGGCCAACGTGTTCGCCTGCCACGACCCTTCCCTCCATGCTGTAGTCGCGCCCCAGGCAATGGCGCACCCGGTCAAGATGTCCCTCGGCCAGCAGGCGGCGCACCGCCGATGAGTTCACGGGTCTTCCGTCCTCCAGCACCATGGCAGGTCGCAGGACTTCCACCTCTATCCCCATCTCCGCGCCGTAGCGTACATAGTCCTGAAACCCTGCGGCGCGGTCGTGACCGAATCGGTTGTCGTAGCCCGTCAGCAGCCGGCGCACGCCGAGCTGCCGGCGCATCAGCAGCATGAAGTCGCGAGCCGACATTCCGGCCATCTCCTCCGTGAAAGGCAACACCACGCAGCGCTGCACGCCTGCCGCTTCCAACAGCTCCAGCCGCTCGCTGAGTGTGGTCAGCAGCGACGGACATTTCGCGGGACACACCACGCTGAGCGGATGGCGGTCGAAGGTAATGACCGTTGCCACCATCTGCCGCCTGCGTGCCTCCTCCGTCAGCTGTCCGAGTACAGACTGGTGGCCGCGGTGCACCCCGTCGAATACACCGACAGTAGCCGTCGCGCTGTCTTCCAGGTGCAGTGCCTTATCGTAGTTCAGGATTTCCATTTCGGGTGCAAAATTACAAAATTTCACGCAATAAGTTGCGTATTTACGAAAAAAGCCGTAACTTTGCACCACGAAAAACAATCCCGGACTTGTAGCTCAGTTGGTTAGAGCAACAGACTCATAATCTGGAGGTCATAGGTTCAAGCCCTATCTGGTCCACACAGGAAGATGGTAATATGTACGGACGGAAATAGCACCCATTTCGTGCAGTTCCTTAATTGTTGTGTCTATGTAGAAGTCCATTTTTAGTTTTTCTTTTAGAATTTACTTTTTCGTTTAAATCTCAAGCTCTTATTCTTCACGTTCATTGTTTGTCTTCGTAAAAAAAATATGGGTATTTCTTCTCCTATTTTTTGAGGGGGCCTCGGGGGTCGGGATTTATTTTCCTAGGAAAAACGATTCATTTTCCTGGGAAAAACGATCCATTTTCCTGGGAAATGTGTTTTCCAAGGGAATTTAATAGGTGTCCCTGTAGGGGTGAGGTGTAAAGAAAAACGCGGCGGATTTTGGTGTGGCGTGAGGCAATTGTCGTTTTTTCGGGATGCCCAGCAAAAAATATTTCTCTGGGCAGGGAAAAAATTTTTCCACACCCAACTCCTGCAGTTTACGGAGCCGACTCATTTTATTCTTTGAGTCGACTCAATTGATCGTTTGAGTCGACTCGATTGATCAATTGAGTCGACTCAAGGTTTTTACCCCTCTTTCGTTTTTTCACCCGAAAGGGAAAAATTCTAAACATAGCAAGATTTTTTCTTAGAACGAATCATTGAAGGAAAACCACGATTCCTCTCCTCTCGACCTCTATAAGGAAATCCCAGCATCCAAAGTGGCAACTTTGCTCCATCGGACATATCCCAGTCGTCAGCAAAAATGTTGCGCACAAGCAACACAAATCAAAAAAATGTTGTTTAAGCGCAACGTTTTGGACCTAAAGATGCTTTCCTACCTGCCGCCAA
>CAVFBU010000015.1:0-32151 GCA_963620725.1 Vescimonas coprocola | reverse complement strand
AATGCAAAATAGAGAGATACATTATTAATAAATATTTATATATAAGGTACGTGAGAGAAATTCATTTTCCAAAACGAGTTTGACCGCTTTGACCAAATGACCGCTTTTCACGCTCTAACACTCACCCCCACAACCACTACCTGTGTAACAAACTAAACATCATTACTTTACGCAACAAGTCGTGACAAATGGCGCACGAGCTGGGTACAAACTATTGCAGGAACAAGCAGAAGTGTGTACCTTTGCAGCCGTGGAAAGGACAAAGCGCGCAGAATTTCCACTCGCTCGGCAGAGAAAAAATTTCCTCTCGGCAGAGAAAAAAAACGGGGCATCCCAAAAAGGGCGTTCTTTGACAATTTGAACAACACTCAACATTCAACCCTCAATTCCTTCTGCCATAAAAATTTTCATTCCGATTGGCTCATAACTCGAATTTTTTATCTACCTTTGCAGGGAGTTATGCAAAGATACAAACACACTATACGAGAAATGAAAAAACCGACAGCCATCCTGCTCCTCCACTGCCCCGACCAACAGGGCATTATTTCGGAGGTGACCCGTTTCATCACCGACAACCGGGGCAACATCGTCTACCTGGACCAGTATGTCGACAAGCAAGACGGGATGTTCTTCATGCGCATCGAATGGGAACTGGAAGACTTCACCATTCCGCGCGACAAGATTCAGGAGTACATCAACACGCTCTACGCCCAGCGTTACCAGATGGAGAGCCACCTGTACTTCTCCGACCAGCGTCCGCGCATGGCCATCTTCGTCTCGAAGATGAGCCACTGCCTCTACGACCTGCTGGCACGGTGGAAGGCCGGCGAATGGGAGGTGGACATTCCCTGCATCGTCTCCAACCATGAAGACCTGCGCTACGTGGCCGAGCAGTTCGACATTCCCTACCACGTGTGGAGCATCAAGAAAGACCACTCCAACAAGGCCGAGGTCGAAGCCGCCGAGATGGAACTGCTGCAGAAGGAGCAGGTCACCTTCATCGTACTGGCTCGCTATATGCAGATTATCAGTGACGATATGATTGCCACCTACCCCAACCGCATCATCAACATCCACCACTCGTTCCTCCCGGCCTTTGTCGGTGCGAAGCCCTACCACCAGGCCTGGGAGCGCGGCGTGAAAATCATCGGAGCCACCAGCCACTATGTGACCGCCGAACTCGATGCAGGCCCGATTATCGAGCAGGACGTGACGCGCATCACCCACAAAGACACGCCGGAGAGCCTCGTCCTGAAAGGCAAGGACCTGGAGAAAATCGTGCTCTCACACGCCGTGTCGAAACACATCCAGCGCAAGATACTGACCTTCAAGAACAAGACCGTCATCTTCTCCTAAACCATGCAGGTAGCCATCGTCAAATACAACGCCGGAAACATCTTTTCCGTGGTCAACGCCCTGCGGCGGTTGGGCATTGAACCGTTGCTGACCGACAGTGCCGAGGAGTTGCAGCGCGCCGACCGCGTGCTCTTCCCCGGACAGGGCGAGGCTCGCGGAGCCATGGAATACCTCCGGGCGCACCGACTCGACGAGGTCATCAAGACGCTCCGCCAGCCCGTGCTCGGCATCTGCGTTGGCCAGCAACTGCTCTGCCGCCACTCGGAAGAGGGCGATGTAGACTGCATCGGCATCTTCAATGCGGAGGTGAAGCGTTTCCGTCCCCAACGACACGAAGACAAAGTGCCCTGTATGGGGTGGAACCCCATCACGCAGCCTTCGCCTGAAAGCACCGGGGGCGAGACCCCATGTGCCCTGTTCCGCGGACTACCCGGCTTCGGTGGCAAAGACGGCGGTGAAGCCTACGCCTATTTCGTCCACAGCTACTACGTGCCGCTCTGTCCGCAGACGGCAGCCGTCTCCGACTACATCCTGCCCTACTCTGCCGCCCTGCACAAAGACAACTTCTACGCCTGCCAGTTCCACCCCGAAAAGAGCGGAGCGACGGGCGAAACCATCCTAAGAAACTTTCTGGAGCTATGATAGAACTCATCCCTGCCATCGATATCATCGGCGGACAGTGCGTCCGGCTGACCAAAGGCGACTACGCCCAAAAGACCGTCTACCGCGACAGTCCTGCCGAGGTGGCTGCTGAATTTGAAAGAATCGGTTTCCGCCGCCTCCACGTGGTAGACCTCGACGGGGCGAAGTCGCGCCACATCGTCAACCACCAGGCCTTGCAGGACATCACCGCCACAACGCGCCTCACCGTTGATTTCGGCGGCGGCATTAAGACCGACGATGACATAGAGACAGCATTCCGGCACGGAGCAAGCATGGTGACGGTGGGTTCCGTGGCCGTGACCCACCCCGACCGCTTCATCGCGTGGCTGGAGAAATACGGTGCAGAGCGCATCATCCTCGGAGCCGATGTGCGCAACGGTCTCATCAGCATCAACGGCTGGAAAGAAGACTCCGCCGAACCGCTGCTGCCCTTCCTCCGCCGCTACATTGACGCTGGTGTGCGCCACGTGCTCTGCACAGAAATCTCAAAGGACGGAACACTCCAAGGACCGGCCACAGACCTCTACCGCCAGGTGATGGAGGCTTACCCACAGCTGCACCTCATCGCCAGTGGCGGAGTCTCCTCAATGGACGACATCAAGACACTTGACCAGGCCGGAATACCTGCCGTGGTGTTCGGGAAAGCCATCTACGAGGGGCGCATTGACCTGCACGAACTCATGGCCTACGGCAACGCCGCAGAAACAGGGAATACAACAGTACAACCATAACGAACGTACAAAGAAGAAAATGGGACTTGCCAAACGCATCATACCTTGCCTCGACGTGAAAGACGGACAGACCGTCAAGGGCACGAACTTCGTCAATCTCCGGGCCGCCGGAGACCCCGTAGAACTGGCCAAAGCCTACAGCTGCCAGGGGGCTGACGAACTGGTGTTCCTCGACATCACCGCCTCATTCGAGGAGCGCAAGACCTTCACGGACATGGTGACTCGCGTGGCGCGGGAAATCAACATCCCCTTCACCGTGGGCGGCGGTATCAACGAGTTGGCTGACGTGGAACGCCTACTCTATGCTGGTGCCGACAAGGTGAGCATCAACAGTGCGGCCCTGCGCCGCCCGGAACTCATCGAGGAGATTGCCGACCGCTTCGGCTCACAGGTCTGCGTGTGCGCCATTGACGCACGCAACGATGCTGACGGGTGGCACTGCTACCTGAAAGGCGGACGCGAGCGCACCGAGCGCACGCTCTTCGACTGGGCACACGAGGCACAGGAGCGCGGTGCGGGCGAAATCCTCTTCACCAGTATGGATCATGATGGTGTGAAGGAAGGCTTTGCCAACGAAGCCCTACGCCGCCTCACCGACACGCTGTCCATCCCCGTCATTGCCAGCGGCGGAGCAGGTACGATGGAACACTTCCGCGACACCTTCGCCAACGGCCACTCCGACGCGGCACTCGCCGCCAGCGTGTTCCACTTCGGCGAAATCGCCATCCCGGCACTCAAACAGTATCTACACCAACAAGGCATCAAAGTAAGATTATGAAGATAGATTTTGAAAAGATGGGCGGTCTGGTGCCTGCCATCATCCAGGACGCAACGACGAGAAAAGTGCTCATGCTCGGCTTTATGAACGAGGAAGCCTACCGGAAGACCATAGAGACGGGCCACGTCACCTTCTGGAGCCGCAGCCGCCAGACCCTGTGGACCAAAGGCGAGACCTCGGGCCACTACCTCAACCTCGTCAGCATCAAAAACGACTGCGACAATGATACGTTGCTCGTACAGGCAAACCCCGTCGGCCCCACCTGCCACACGGGCACTGACACCTGCTGGGGAGAGACGAACGAGGCCAATCCAATACTGTTTCTCTCTGAGCTCCAGGATTTCATCGACAAGCGCAAGGTCGAAATGCCCGAAGGCTCTTACACGACAAGCCTGTTCAACAAGGGAATCAACAAGATAGCGCAGAAAGTGGGAGAAGAGGCACTCGAAACCGTCATTGAAGCCACCAATGGTACTGACGAACACCTGCGCTATGAAGCCTCCGACCTGCTCTACCACCTCCTCGTACTGCTCACGGCTAAGGGGCTGCGCATCGAAGACATAGCCCGAGAGCTGCAACAACGCCACGACCCCAACTGGGACAAAGCCCGACGCGAGGCCAAGGCCACGGGAACCATGAAATAGTAATCTGTAAAGTTTCACCGCAATATGCTGATAGAATACAAAAACGCTACCATCCGCCAGGACGACGGCTCCGTTGTCCTTGACCACGTGGATTTCCATGTTGACGAGGGCGAATTTATCTACATCACCGGGCGCGTCGGCTCCGGCAAGAGCACCCTGCTCAAGACACTCTATTTCGAGTTGACCCTTGACGAGGCAGACTGTGCCACCATCTTTGGCCACGACATCCGCCGCCTGAAACGCCGTGACGTACCAGCGCTGCGCCGCCAGATGGGTATTATCTTCCAGGACTTCCAACTGTTGGGCGACAGAAATGTACACGACAACCTCCTGTTCGTGCTTAAAGCCACGGGGTGGAAGGACAAACAGGAAATGGAAAAGCGCATCTGTGACGTGCTGAAAGACGTGGAAATGGCGGACAAGGCCGACCGTATGCCCCACGAACTCTCTGGTGGCGAGCAACAGCGCATCGCCATTGCCCGCGCCATCCTCAACACGCCAAAGGTCATCATCGCCGATGAGCCAACTGGCAACCTTGATCCCGAAACAGCCAGCAATATCGTACGACTGCTGCGCACCATTGCACAGACAGGAACATCGGTGGTAATGACCACCCACAACATCCCGCTGTTGAAGGAATTTCCTGGCATTGTCTATCGCTGCGGTGACCACCACCTGGAATCCGTCACCGACGACTACAACAAAATCATGATGGTTGCTGCCGATTCCAACAACGGCGAAGCCACATACGACAGCGGTTACGAAGTGCGCGAGGATTTGTCCGTATAGTGCGCAAAACAACAACAAAAAACAAAGAACAAAAAAAGATACGCTATGAAAGTAATGAAATTTGGCGGCACGTCAGTAGGTTCACCCAGCCGCATGAAGGAAGTTGTCAAGCTGGTCACCAAGTCCGGCCAGCCCGTTTTCGTCGTTCTCTCAGCCATGTCCGGCACGACAAACGCCTTGGTGGAAATCTCCGACTACCTCTACAAGAAAAATCCGGAAGGGGCTAACGAGGTCATCAATGCGCTCGAAAAGAAATACATGAAGCATGTGGAGGAGCTCTACTCCACCGACGAGATGAAGCAGGCCACTCAGGACTTCATCGTCTCTGAGATGAACTATCTGCGCTCGTTCACCAAGGAACTCTTCACCTCGTTCGAGGAGAAGAGCATCGTGGCGCAGGGCGAGATGATATCCACCAACATGGTGGTCAACTACATGAAGGAGCAGGGCATCAAGGCCGTACTGCTCAATGCGCTTGACTTCATGCGCACCGACAAGAACTCTGAGCCAGACCCCAGCTACATCCGCGAGAAACTCGCCGCCATCATGGAGAAGAACGAAGGCAACCAGGTGTACGTCACTCAGGGCTTCATCTGCCGCAACGCCTACGGCGAGGTGGACAACCTGCAGCGCGGTGGTTCCGACTACACGGCTTCGCTCATCGGTGCAGCCCTTCAGGCCGATGAAATCCAGATATGGACCGACATTGACGGGATGCACAACAACGACCCACGTGTGGTGGACAAGACGCAACCCGTCCACCATCTCCACTTCGAGGAGGCAGCCGAGTTGGCCTATTTCGGTGCAAAAATCCTCCACCCCACCTGTGTGCAGCCGGCCAAGTATGCAGGGATTCCTGTGCGCCTGCTCAATACGATGGACCCGGAAGCCGAGGGCACGACCATTTCCAACCATACCGAGTACGGAAAGATAAAAGCCGTGGCCGCCAAAGACAACATCATCGCCATCAAGATTAAGTCAAGCCGTATGCTGCTGGCCACCGGTTTCCTCCGCAAGGTCTTCGAGATTTTCGAGAGCTACCAGACCCCCATCGACATGGTCTGCACCTCGGAAGTCGGAGTCTCCATGTCCATCGACAACTCCGCACACCTCGGCGAAATCGTTGATGAGCTGAAGAAGTACGGCACGGTGACCGTAGACACCAATATGTGCATCATCTGCGTGGTGGGCGACCTCGACTGGTCGAACATCGGCTTTGAGACGCTGACGCTCGAAGCCATGAAGAACATCCCCGTGCGCATGGTCAGCTACGGCGGTTCCAACTACAACATCTCGTTCCTCATCCGCGAGGAAGACAAGAAGCGCGCACTCCAAAGTCTGAGTGACACGCTCTTCAACAAATAAACAAGACACGACACACACAACACAATGACAAAAGGACAATTTCCCACAGACCGGTTTCAACAGCTCCAAACGCCGTTCTACTACTACGACACGGAACTGCTGCGTCAAACCTTACAGACCATCCGGCAAGAAACCGCACACCACGAGGCCTTCTGCGTGCATTACGCCGTGAAGGCCAATGCCAACCCCAGCCTGCTCCGCATCATCCGCGAGGCTGGTCTGGGTGCCGACTGCGTGAGTGGCGGTGAGATAGAGGCAGCACTCAAAGCTGGTTTTCCAGCCTCGAAGATCGTCTACGCCGGTGTCGGCAAGAGCGACTGGGAGATTAACCTCGGACTGGATGCGGGTATTTTTGCCTTCAACGTGGAAAGCATGGCCGAGTTGGAGGTCATCAACGCACTGGCCGCCACCAAGGGGAAGACAGCCCGCATTGCCCTGCGCATCAACCCCAATGTCGGTGCGCACACCCACGCCAATATCACTACGGGGCTGGCCGAAAACAAGTTCGGCATTGCCATGGACGATATGCTTGACTGCATCGAAGAAGCGTCGAAGATGCCCCACGTGCAGTTTGTCGGTCTCCATTTCCATATTGGCAGTCAGATTCTGGACATGGGGGACTTCGAAGCCCTCTGCAACCGAATCAACGAGTTGCAGGACCTGGCGGAAAGACACCATATACAGATTGAGAACATCAACGTGGGAGGGGGGCTTGGCATTGACTATCACCATCCCAACCGTGTGCCGATGGCTGACTTCCAGTCGTATTTCCGTGTCTATGCCAAGAAATTGCGGCTACGCCCCGGGCAGACGCTCCACTTTGAACTGGGACGTGCTGTCGTTGCCCCTTGCGGTAGTCTCATCGCGCGTACCTTATATATAAAGAAAGGTACTGCCAAGCAGTTCGCCATTATCGATGCAGGTATGACCGACCTCATCCGTCCGGCACTCTATCAAGCCTACCACAAGATCGAGAACCTCTCCAGCGATGAACCTGCTGACACCTACGATGTAGTCGGCCCGATTTGCGAGTCCAGCGACGTGTTTGCCAAACAGGTGGACTTGAACAAATGCCACCGTGGCGACTTGATTGCCATCCGCTCGGCAGGTGCCTATGGTGAGATTATGGCCTCACAATACAACTGTCGCCCATTGCCAAAAGGTTATACGAGCGAAGAGATATAAGTGTAAAACAATAAGTGTATTATGACTATTTACTTCGATGATTTCTCCATTGCTGTTTCCGCCCTGCTGATACTGTTGGCCGTTGTCTCTCCGTGGTTCAGTAGCATGGCGAGGAGGCCGCGTCGCAAACTGGCCAGTGGTGAAGAAGGGTCACCACCCTCCATTTCCATCGTTATGGCCGTTCACGACAACGCCTGCGAACTGGAGGAACAACTGCCCCTGCTGTTGGAGCAACACTATGAGGGAGACTGGGAAATCATCGTCGTTGACGAATCATCGACGGACGACACGCAGGATGTGCTGACCCGTCTCAAGGCACAATATCCGCGTCTGTACACCACGTTTGTGCCTGCGTCAAGCCATTGTGTCAGCCGAAGAAAGTTGGCTCTTACCATAGGCGTCAAGGCTGCAAAGGGAACGTGGATACTCGTCACCGACGTAGACTGCCGCCCTGTTGGCGCAGACTGGTTGGCGGCTATGAGCACGTATGCCGATGATGACCACGACCTCATCATGGGATATACTGGCTATACGCCCGACACACCGTCCTACTGGCGTTATGACCGTCTCAGCACCTTGTGCTACCAGTTACGTCGTATGCGGCGCGGCACGGTCTATCGTAATGTTGGAGCCAACCTGATGTTTCGCAAAGCCTCCTTTGTCCAGCAGAATGGCTTCATCCGCAACCTGCCGTATCTGCGTGGGGAATATGATTTCATGGTCAACGAGATGGCCCGGTGCGGCCGCACGGCTTTTGCCTACGACGACCGGGCAACACTGCGCCAGCAATGCCCTTCCGCCAAGACGTGGCGCTATGAACACCTCTGCTATCTGGAGAGTCGTCGGCAAATGGAACGCGGTGTCACGAACAGGCTGCTCTTCAACATCGACCAGTGGATGCTCCATTTAGGATGGTTGCTTCCCATAGCGGCTCTCGTTTGGGCTGTATGGACAGAAAACATGGTAGTTGCTGTGGCTGCTGCCATCGCTGTGCTGTTGACACTGGCTCTGCGGCTGGGCTTCTTCCTCTCCGCCTGTCGCCAGTTCGGTGAGCACATCGCCTGGTGGAAAGCACCATGGCTGGAACTGCGTACCGTTTGGCAGAATGCCTGGTTTCTCTGGTGTCACAGACACGCTGACCGTTTTGACTTCATCCGCAAATAATACGTTATCGTCTCATGAACGTCCTCCATTACTTCGACAAGTCCGACGATATGGCCACACAATATATGGCCATACTCGGAAGGGTGTCCTCCCATGAGACCACGATGTTTTTTGCCAGCAACTATCGGGAGGCCGTGAAGACCCTCCAACTGGCAGACATTGACATCCTGCATATTCATGGCTGTTGGCGCAGATCGGCAGCTCGGTTGTGGACCAAAGTACGCAGACGCGCCACGCGCCTTGTGGTGTCGCCCCACGGCCAGCTGGAGCCTTGGATCTTCCGTCAGCATTTCTGGACAGAAAAGCTGCCCAAGTGGTCTCAGTTCCAACACCGTATAATCCGCAGTGCCTACGCCGTCATCGTCGAGGACTCGATGGAAGCGGAGTACTTACACCGTATGGGATGGAACAGTCGCATCGTCGTGGTGCGCAATCCGCTGGTTACCTGTTCCGTCACACCCGAAGACGCCGTTCGCCAACTGGCAACGCTGTATCGCCGTGTCATGGGCAGTAACACCATCGAGTTGATGGATTCGGCAACCCGCTCTACGCTCCGCATGGTCATCAAAGCAGGAACAGTCCGAGACATACGCTGGCTCCGCCTGCCAGACCCCTACATTCCACCCCGTTTGAATCAGGAAGCCTGGCGGCAGATACACCGTTTCGCCCAACAGGAACAGATAGAACCCATTGTAAGTCGCGGTCTTCACCTCCTGCAATGCGACAGTCCACCATTCGATGCGCCACAGCCACGACCTTTCCTCCCTGATGGCTATAAACCATCGAAGGGCATCGGAGAAACCATCGGAATGAGCTTTGTCAGCGAAAACCAACGGTTAGTAGAAACCTTTCGCCTGCTCCATCGCCTGTCCATCCATAACGGTCTATCCTACTGTCATCTCTGCGAATTAGACCAAGAACTGCGCAAGCATGACTGCGAAGAAAAAGAGTTGGCAGAGCATTTGGAAGACCTCCACCTGTTGAAGACGGCCCGGCGACTGATGCAGCTTTTGCAGGAAGAGACAGGGTTCGATGAAGGCTTCATGCCCGTCGCCCCACTCAACGACCGTACCACCCGAAAACTTAAACGACAACTCAAAAGCCATCTGAAGATATGACCCAAGAATCCGTTACCATCCACCGCGATATGCACTATCTGCAACTGCTGTCCCACACCTTCCCGACCGTGGCTGCCGCCTCTTCAGAAATCATCAATCTCGAAGCCATACTCCATCTGCCAAAAGGTACCGAGCATTTTTTGGCCGACCTGCACGGAGAGAGCGAAGCCTTCCAACACGTGCTGAAGAACGCTTCGGGAAACATCAAGCGCAAGGTCAGCGAACTCTTTGACGGCGATGTCCGCGACAAGGAACAACGCGAACTGTGTACACTCATCTACTACCCAGAGCAGAAAATAGAGCTTATCAAGGCCGCCGAACACGACATGGAGGACTGGTATCACATCACCATCCATCGGCTGGTGGCTGTCTGCCGCGACGTCAGCAGCAAATACACGCGCTCCAAGGTGCGGAAATCCTTGCCGGAAGATTTCTCCTACATCATCGAGGAACTGCTCCACGAACGCACGGACGACACCGACAAGGCCGCCTATGTCAACGTCATTGTTGACACCATCATCTCCACTGGTCGTGCAGACGATTTCATCATCGCCATCTGCCACGTCATCCAGCGACTGGCCATTGACCAGCTGCACATCCTCGGCGACATCTTCGACCGTGGTCCCGGTGCACATATCATCCTTGACACCATGCGTCAATACCATTCCTGGGACATCCAGTGGGGCAATCACGACATCCTATGGATGGGTGCAGCGGCAGGCAACGATGCCTGCATCTGCAACGTGCTGCGACTCTCCCTGCGCTATGCCAATCTGGCCACGCTGGAGGAGGGCTACGGCATCAACCTTGTACCGCTGGCCACCTTTGCTATGGAGACCTACGGCGACGACCCCTGCGCGGAGTTCCAGCCCATCCTGCTCAAAGGCTCCCATTTGGACGAGAAGTCCATGCACCTCACGGCACTGATGCACAAGGCCATCACCATCATCCAGTTCAAGACCGAGGCCGCCATCTTCAAACGCTGTCCCGAATGGGATATGCAAGACCGTTGTCTGCTTGAGGCTGTCGACTATACCAACGCCACCTGCACCATCGGCAACAAGACCTACCCTATGACCTCCTGCCATTTCCCCACCGTCGTTGCATCGGCAGGCGACCACCCTGTCTACGAACTGACGGCCGAAGAGGCGCAACTGATGGAGAAACTACACCACTCGTTCAAAGTCAGCGAGAAACTCCATAAGCACGTCAAGATGTTGCTCTCCCACGGCTGTATGTATAATGTCAGCAATCACAATCTGCTGTTCCATGCCTCCTGTCCGCTCAATGCCGACGGCACACTGAAGGACGTGACCCTCTATCCCGGCCAGCGTTACTGCGGTATGGAACTGATGTCTCAGATTGGCATGATGATCCGTTCCGCCTTCAACAGCGATACCGACAGCACGCTCCGCCAATATGCCATAGACTATTTCCTCTACCTCTGGTGCGGCAAGGACTCCCCGTTGTTCGACAAGTCGAAGATGGCCACCTTTGAACGCTATTTCCTCACCGACCGGGAGACCTACAAGGAGGAGAAAGGCTATTATTTCCAGTTGCGCGACTCGGAAGAGGTGTGCGACCGCATTCTTGATGCCTTCCACGTGGAGGGTCCGAACCGCCATATCATCAACGGCCACGTGCCCGTCCATGCCTCGAAGGGTGAGAACCCCGTCAAGGCCAACGGAAAGTTGATGGTAATCGATGGAGGCTTTTCGGAAGCCTACCACAGCGAGACGGGCATTGCCGGCTACACGCTCGTCTACCATTCGCGAGGCTTCCAGTTGGTGCAGCACGAGCCCTTCACGAGTGCGTCCGATGCAGTTCTCAAGGGCACCGACATCAAGTCGACCACCCAGCTTGTTGAGCTTTCGGCTCATCGTATGCACGTGGCCGACACGGACAAGGGCGAGGAACTGCGTGAGCAGATTGACGACCTCCGCCAGTTGCTCTATGCCTACCGGCACGGCATCATCAAGGAAAAGAAGTGAAGACACGTTTCAGGGAAAAGCAAAGACCATGACCACCGTCATCGTTTCCATCAGTTCCGCCCATCTCCAGCCCACCCATATCCAGTGGGCTTCCCAGTGGCTCGCAACGCTGCTGTCTGGCGTGACGTTCAGCCGCGTGCTGTGGACGGCAGATGTCAAGGGCTCTGGACAGATGTATATGAACCGCCTCGCCATCGGCACCACCAGTCTGCCACCAGACCAGCTCCAGTCCCTGCTTAAAGCGGCGGAGCAGCGCTGCGGACGTTGTGCAGGCCGCATAACCCTCGACCTTGACCTCATGCAATACGGGGCGCAGCGACTGCATCTGCACGACTGGCCCCGTCCCTATATTCAACAACTCATAAACGACATACTATGAAACATCTTTTCCTACTCCTCTGCCTGCTCACCGCCTCTTTCGGTCTGCAGGCACAAGATTTCAAGCAGTTTTTTTCTGACAGCACGCTCCGGCTTGACTACATCTTTGCGGGCGACCGCAACAGCCAACACATCTATCTGGACCAACTCCACAAGAGTCCCCGCTGGTATGGTCGTCGTCACCATCTCGGCCAACTGCCCCTGGACGGAAACGGCGACATCACCATGAAGGATGCAGCCACGGGTATGGTCATCTACCGCCATTCCTTCTCTACCCTCTTCCAGGAATGGCTCGCCACGGAAGAGGCTCGCCGCGTCAGCCGCTCATTCGAGAACGTGTTCCTGGTGCCCTACCCCCGTCAAGCTGCCGACATCACCGTCACCCTGCGTGACAACCACGCCCGTGTCATGGCCACCATGACCCACCGGGTAGACCCGTCCGACATTCTCATCCACCGTCAGAAAGAACAGGCCAACTACACCACCCTCCATCAGGCCGCCGACACCGCTCATTGCATCCACATCGCCTTTGTGGCAGAGGGTTATACAGCAGCACAGATGGAGCAGTACCTGGCAGACTGCCGCGCCGCCACGGAAGCCCTGTTCCGCCACGAGCCCTTCGGCCAGATGAAAGACCGCTTCAATATCGTGGCCGTCCTGTCGCCCTCCAGCGACACCGATGTGAGCCAGCCGGGCAAGAACATCTGGCTCGACACCGCTTTAGGCAGCCATTTCGACACCTTCTATTCCACGCGCTACCTCACAACCCTCCACCTCAAGCGGCTCCACGACCTGCTGGCAGGCACGCCCTACGAGCACATCATCGTGTTGGCCAATACCGCCCACTATGGTGGCGGTGGCATCTACAACTCCTATAATCTCAGTTATACTCGCGGTGACCAGTTCCTGCCTGTGGTCGTTCATGAGTTCGGTCATTCTTTCGGAGGACTCGGCGATGAGTATCCCTATGGTAACGATGACCCCATGTATTTTGCCGACACCGAACCGTGGGAGCCCAACCTCACCACGCACACCGACTATCCAGTCAAGTGGCAGTCGCTGATCGACCAGGGACGTGCCTCGCTGGTGGAAGGCGGTGGCTACCTCTCCCACGGCGTGTGGCGCGCCCAGGAAGACTGCCGTATGCGCACCAATGCCCACCCCGACTTCTGTCCTGTCTGTCAGGAGGCACTGACACGGCTCATCCGGTTCTATACCGAGCCGTAACGATATGCTGGGCTGGCGGAAACGTCAGCCCAGTCTCTTGCTGACCTTCACGGAGAGATAGGCAATCATCAGTCCCAGGCAGGCTGCCACGCTGATGGCGATGCGCAGATTGGTGGCTTCCGACAGCCAGCCGATGACGGGAGGGCCGACCAGAAAACCGAAGAAGCTGATGCTTGACACGATGGTGATGGCGATGCTGGCCTTCATCACGCCTAACTTGCCAGCAATGCTGTAACAGATGGGCACTGACGAGGAGATGCCAAACCCGACGAGCAGGAAGCCGACCGTTGCCGGTATGAGATAGGGCAAGGCTGCTGCCAGCCACAAGCCCACGACAATCAGTGTGCCGCAGACCTTCAGTACCCTTGAAGGGCCGTATTTCGTCACGAAGCCATCAGCCATAAAACGTCCTAACGTCATCGCCCCCATACCGGCCACATAGCCTGCACGTACAAAAATCTCGTCAGGTTTCACGACCGAAGAGAAGTACACACCGCTCCAGTCATAGACCGTTCCCTCGCAAAACATACCGGCAAAGCCCGTCAGTCCCAGGAGGAACAGCACAGGGTCGATGGTACGGAAAGAGAAGCTCGGTACGTCTTCTTCCTCTGCCTTCGCCGTCTCGTCGTTGACAAGATAGCGAAATCCCAGTGTGACAATGAGGAGACCCATCACCAAAACACTGCCAAAGTGTACTGATATCGGAAGTCCCGCACTGGCGAATACCGCCCCGATGATGCCTCCAGCAAAGCCACCAAGACTCCATAGTCCGTGAAACGAAGACATGATGTTGCGTCCGTACAGCTTCTCCACCAGACAAGCCTGTGTATTTGTCGCAATATTAATCAGATTGGCCATCATGCCCAGTGCCACCAGTCCCAGGGTCAACTGAAATACGGTAGAACAGCAACTGATACTGAACAGGGCGAACGTATAGAGCATCTCCGCAAGTATCAACATCTTCTTACTTCCGAGTTTACTCACCAGGATTCCCGAAAACGTCATCATCAAGAGCTGACCGACCGGAATGGCGAAAAGTACCGTACCCAACTGGCCGTTGCTCAAGTGCAACAGATGCTTCACGTCCGGTATACGACTGGCCCAACTGGCAAATACCATTCCCGGCACGAAATAATAGGCAGCGACAGCCACCCGTTTCCGTCTCAAATCCTTCCTATTGTCCAAACCTTCCATCTTAAAATGCTATCCTGTTACGTGGTTTATTTCAACAAATCCGCGGCGGAGCATATACACTCTGTCGCGGATTCTTTGAGGTGCCTGGCGGATTCGAACCGCCGTAGACGGTTTTGCAGACCGGTGACTAAGCCACTCATCCAAGGCACCTTGTCGTGAAGCGAGTGCAAAGGTAATGCTATTTTTTGGAACAGCCAAATTTTTCTCCACTTTTTTTCTTCAATGCACATCCTTCGCACCCCTTGCAGGGGTCATCGGCCTCAGACAGCACCCGGTAAATACGCCAGGCAGCATAGGCCACGGCAGCAGCAAGTACGAGGAGGGTCAGCATGGTCTGCATAAGCCGATTAGAGTTTGGAAAGTTTACGCAGCATCAATTTATTGATGGCCTGGATGCGTCGTCCGCCCTTCTCGATGTCCTCGCGTACATTATTTATATTATTAAACAAGTCGCTGAAAGCATTGAGCAGCGGATTGGGCTGGCACGGGTCTTCCGTGGCATTGGGGTTGGTAACGATACGGATGCCACCTGCTTCGATGTGCACATCGACATCCGCCCCCGTCATGATGGGGTCGCCATCGAAATGGATGGCTCCAGGCTGACTGCGCCGGATATGAATAGAACGTGTCCTGAAGGTTTTGATTTTCGAATTCCCTGCCAGTGTCTTGTTCATCAAGTCAATGCTAATCTGCGGAGCCTCCATAGCCGTAAAGGGTTCCATGATGATGACATCCATGAGTCCGTCTTTCATCGTGGCATTGGGTGCGATATAGGCATTGTTGCCATACTGCGATGCATTGGCACAGGCGATGAGGAAAGCCTTGTAGCGGTGTGCACCCGTGTCGTCGGTCACCTCGTAGGTCTCTGGCTTGTATTTCAGTCCCTCCTTCAACACATTCTCTATATAGGTGAGCGGCCCACGTTTGCCAGCCTCCGCAAACTTCAGCGAAATGAAAGCGTCGAACCCCATGCCGCAGGTGCAGAAGAACGGCAGTCCGTTGACCACACCATAGTCGAACTGCTCTACGACAGCCTCGTTGATGACCCCCAACGCCTTGCGCGGACTGAGCGGCAGACAGAGATGGCGTGCAAGACCATTTCCTGACCCACAGGGCACGATGCCCAGAGCAGTCCCGGTGTGCGTGAGCGAACGAGCCACCTCGTTGACCGTCCCGTCGCCTCCCACGGCCACCACGATGTCCGTCCCGTCCTCGGCGCACTCTCGCGCAATGACAGCAGCCTGTCCGGCATATTCCGTCTGCCGCACAGCCACCTCGAAGCGTTGCGTGTCAATCTCGTCGGCAATCAGTTCCGGAATAGCTTCCTTGCCACGGGTTCCAGAGATGGGATTGACGATAAAAGTGATGCGTTTCTTTTCGTTCATACCCTGCAAAAGTACAAATTATTGCCCATACACGAATATAAAACCCCACAAAATTACGCGCTAATGTCGAATAATGTTCCTTTTTTTGCACGTTTTTATATTTTTTGTGTAACTTTGCAGGCTGAAACGAACAAAAACAGCTTTGCTGAATACTATTTTTATTCGCATGGGACAATTACAAGAACGATACAAGAACTACCGCGAGCCGCAGAAATTCATGGAGGCTGGCGTGTATCCCTATTTCCGTGAGATTACGGGAAAACAGGGCACAGAAGTGGAAATGGGCGGACACAAGGTACTGATGTTCGGCTCTAATGCCTACACGGGACTGACTGGTGACCAGCGCATCATCGATGCTGCAAAGGCCGCACTCGACCAGTATGGCTCTGGGTGTGCCGGTAGCCGGTTCCTCAATGGCACACTTGACCTGCACGTCAAGTTGGAGAAGGAGATTTCCCAGTTTGTCCATAAAGACGACTGCCTCTGCCTGTCCACTGGCTTCAGCGTGAACCAAGGTGTTTTGGCCATGGTGGTTGGCAAGAACGACTACATCATCTGCGATGACCGCGACCATGCCAGCATCGTGGACGGTCGCCGCCTGTCGTTTGCACGCCAGCTCCACTACAAGCACAACGATATGGCCGATTTGGAGCGCGTACTGCAGAACCTGCCCTACGAGGCCGTCAAGCTGATTGTCGTGGACGGCGTGTTCTCTATGGAGGGCGACCTGGCCAAGTTGCCGGAGATTGTAGCCTTGAAGCACAAGTACAACTGCTCCATCATGGTTGACGAGGCTCACGGCATCGGTGTCTTCGGCGACCACGGACGCGGCGTCTGCGACCATTTTGGTCTGACCGACGAAGTGGACCTCATCATGGGTACGTTCTCTAAGTCACTGGCCTCCATCGGTGGCTTCATCGCCTCAGACAAGGACACCATCAACTTCCTGCGCCACAACTGCCGCACCTATATTTTCTCGGCCTCCAATACGCCTGCCGCCACGGCTGCCGCCCTTGAGGCACTGCACATCCTGCAGAAGGAGCCGGAACGCATCGAGGCTTTGTGGGAGGTGACGAAATACGCCTTGAAGCGTTTTCAGGAGGAAGGCTTCGAGATTGGCGACACGGAAAGCCCTATCATTCCGCTTTATGTGCGCGACGTGGAGAAGACGTTCCTCGTCACGGCACTGGCCTTCAACGCTGGCGTGTTCATCAATCCCGTCATTCCGCCGGCCTGTGCGCCGCAGGACACGTTGGTGCGCTACGCACTGATGGCCACCCACACAAAGGAACAGGTAGAGCGCTCGGTCGTGATTCTCAAGAAGATATTCGTCGAACAGGGCATTATCAAATAAAGTGCCGCTTTGTGGTATAACATTGGCAGATGAAAGGTTAAAGGGGGCGAGGGTCTTGAAATAATGTTAATTTCAGAAACATTTCCTCGGTTTTAGTCTCTCATCTGCCATTTGTTTTGTACCTTTGCATCGCTTTAACAAGCAGCGAGGTGTAGCGCAGTTGGTAGCGTTCCTGGTTTGGGACCAGGCTGTCGCAGGTTCGAGTCCTGTCACCTCGACAACACACACATTACATACATCACATGCATCACTTTATGAAATTGATCATTTGGGAGACAGCGGTCTCCCTTTTTTTTATCATATCGTCTTGCGCCTTGCCCGCAATATAAAAACTTTCTCACTCGACTGAATTTACGTCCTATCGGGGCATCAATTCAGTTTCCTGGGAAAATGGATCGTTTTTCCCAGGAAAATGAATCGTTTTTCCCAGGAAAATCAATCCCTGTCCCGAGACCCCCAAAAAACAGGGCTGTGGAACTCAACGTACCTCTTTCGTTGTCCGGGGATGAAAAAGGGAAGAAGGACACGCCTTAGAACGAAAAAAATTAGTAACTTTGCAGCCGAACCACTAAAGAAACTAACGAGCAGTCATGAAGAAGACCTTTGCCGTATTGGGAATGATGTGTGCCGGGTGCGCGGCCAGCGTGGAGAAGAAACTGAAAGGCACGCCGGGCGTGGCCACGGCAGCCGTCAACCTGCCGGCACGCACCGTGCTGGTGGACTACGACGAGCGACACGTGACACCCGAAGCACTCCAGACTTCGCTGGCCGAAGTGGGCTACGACCTCGTGGTGGAACAGGATCGCAACGTGGAGGCTATGGAGCGGCACGCCTACCGCAGCCTCCTCCGCAAGACGCTGCTCTCGTGGGGCTTTGCCGTGGCCGTCATGCTGATTTCCATGGGCTATATCCCCGTGGGCAGCCGTGACACGGCCAACCAGACCATGCTCATCGCCACGCTGCTCTGCCTCGTCTACTGCGGCCAGCCGTTCTACCATACAGCCATACGGCAACTCCTGCATCGCACGGCCAGTATGGACACCCTCGTGGCCCTCTCCACCGCCATCTCATTCCTGTTCAGCTGTTTCAACACGTTTTGGGGCGACCGTTTCTGGGGGGCGTATGGTATGGAATGGCACACGTATTTCGACGCGTCGGTGATGATTGTCAGCTTCGTGCTGACCGGCCGTCTCCTTGAGGCGCGCGCCCGCCACAGCACGGCATCGGCCATCCGCTCCCTCATGGGACTGGCACCGAGAACCGCCCACCTCGTGGACGGCGACCGCGTGACGGAAGTGATGCTCGCCGCCCTGCAACCGGGCGACATCATAGAAGTAAGACCGGGCGAGAAAGTGCCCGTGGACGGCATAGTCACCGACACGCTGGACGGAAGACGTGCCAGCGTAGACGAGAGTATGATGACGGGCGAGTCAGTCGCCGTGGAAAAGGTGGCGGGCGACCGCGTACTGGCAGGCACTGTCGTGCGCGAAGGCACCTTCCGTTTCCAGGCCGCAGCAGTGGGACAAGCCACGGTGCTGTCGCAGATGATACGCATGGTGGAAGAGGCGCAAGGCTCGAAAGCCCCTGCCCAGCGCGTGGCAGACCGTGTGGCGGCGGTGTTTGTGCCGACGGTGTGTCTCATTGCCGTGGCGACCTTCGCCATCTGGTGGTTGGTGGGCGGCAACAGCTGTCTGCCACAGGCCATCGTATCGGCCGTCTCCGTACTGGTCATCGCCTGTCCATGTGCCCTCGGACTGGCCACACCCACCGCCCTCATGGTGGGCATCGGCAAGGCGGCAGAGGCTGGGATGCTGGTGAAAGATGCCACGGCACTGGAACAGCTGTGCCGCGTGGACAGCATGGTGGTGGACAAGACGGGCACGATGACCCTCCCCGACCCCAACGGCGGCGAACACCTCAAGCCCCACGCCCGTGAGGCAGTCAGCCAGCTCCACGACATAGGTATCAGCCTCTATATGATGAGCGGCGACCGAGAAGAGCGCGTCAGACCACTGGCCCAGGAGGCTGGTGTAGACCACTATCGCTGGCAGGTGTTGCCACAGGACAAGGAAGCCCTCGTCAGTCAGTTGCAGTCGGAAGGACACTGTGTAGCGATGGTGGGCGATGGCATCAACGATGCGCAGGCACTGGCACGCGCTGACGTGAGCATTGCCATGGGGCGCGGCACCGATGTGGCCATGGATGTGGCACAGGTCACACTGATGGGCGACGACCTGCGGCGTATTCCCGATGCCATCCGCCTGTCGCGAAAAACCGTCGGTATGGTGCACCAGAACCTCTTCTGGGCCTTTATATATAATATGGTGTGCATCCCACTGGCCGCCGGACTGCCCTACGCCTTCGGTCTCCACTGGCAGATAACGCCTATGTGGGCCTCGGCACTGATGGCGTGCTCCAGTGTCAGCGTGGTGCTCAACAGTCTCCGGCTGAAACGCTCCAGGACACACCTCACCTCCTCCCCGAACCAAGCATAGCACAAGATATGGAACGCAAACAAATCACCTTCGACACCTTCATCCGCGGTTTTCTTGCCGTGGTCGTGCTGGCAGGCATCGTCCTGCTGCTGCGCCGGCTCAGCAACGTCCTGCTGCCATTTTTCCTGGCGTGGCTCATCGCCTACCTGCTCTTTCCACTGGTCAAGTTCTTCCAGTACCGCTGCCACCTCCATTTCCGCATCCTCGGCATCCTCTGCGCGTTCATCGTGACAGGCAGCGTGTTGACGGTAGCCTTCTGGCTCATCGTGCCACCCATGGTGGAGGAGAGCCTGCGGGTCAAGGACCTCATCGTCCACTACGTCGAGACCCACGCCATGGTCAAGAACATCCCCATACAGATACAGGAATACCTGCACCAGCACCTCACCGGCGAGCAGGTGAAGGCCATGGTCACACAGGAAGGCTTCATGCAAACCGTCAAGGAGGCTATGCCCCGGATATGGGACATCATCACGCAGAGCATCGGTGCTGTGGGCAGTCTGATTTCCATCACGATGGTATTCCTCTATACCCTTTTCATCCTCATCGACTACGAACGGCTGACCACAGGATGGCCGGCTTTGCTGCCTCAACGCTACCGTACCTTTGCCGTACAACTGGTACACGACGTGGAGGACGGCATGAACAAGTACTTCCGCGGACAGGCCTGCGTAGCCTTCTGCGTGGGCGTGCTGTTCAGCATCGGTTTCCTCCTCATTGACTTCCCCATGGCCGTCGGACTGGGTATGTTCATCGGACTGCTCAACATGGTGCCTTACCTGCAAGTGGTCGGCTTCGTGCCCACCGTGCTACTCGCCATCGTCAAGGCCGCCGACTCGGGACAGAATTTCTGGATTGTGCTGCTCATGGCACTCGCCGTATTCGTCGTGGTGCAAATCATCCAGGACACCATCCTCACCCCACGCATCATGGGCAAGGTGATGGGTCTCAACTCGGCCATCATCCTCCTGTCGCTGTCCGTGTGGGGTTCGCTGTTAGGGATGTTAGGTATGGTCATCGCCCTGCCGCTGACCACGCTCCTCATCACGTACTATCAGAAGTACGTCGTAAAGAAGGAATGAAGCTTTTCAGCAAAATAAAAGGCAATTGTTTTGCCCTTTGGCATATTTTTCGTAACTTTGTGGTCTGAAAGAACTAACTGTTTCCCCATGTTTGACAAAGATACCTATATCAGACGGCGTGCAGCACTGAAGAAACTGGTTGGCAACGGCATCGTTGTGCTGTTCGGCAACAACGAGGCTCCCTGCAACTATCCCGCCAACTGCTATGCGCCGATGCGCCAGGACTCATCGTTCCTCTACTATTTCGGGCAACACCGCGATGGACTGGTCGGTGTGATTGACATTGACAACGACACCGACATGATGTTCGGTGACGACATCGACATCGAAGACATCGTGTGGATGGGTTTCGTGGACAGCGTGAAGGTGCTGGCCGAGGCCGTGGGTGTCAGCACGACAGGCCCGATGAAGGAACTGACCCGCGTCTGCCATGAAGCACTGGCAAAGAAACGCCCCATTCATTTCCTGCCGCCCTACCGCCACGACACCAAGATACAGATTATGGATCTGCTGGGCATCCACCCCTCCCAACAGAAGGATGCTGCCTCGCTACCACTCATCCATGCGGTGGTGAAGATGCGCTCCACCAAGGAACCTCAGGAGATTGCCGCCATTGACCGCGCCTGCGACATCGGCTACCTCATGCACACCACCGCCCAGCGGCTGACACGGCCAGGAGTGACGGAACGCTACGTGGGCGGACAGGTGGACGGCATTGCCCGCTCCATGGCTGGAAACACCAGTTTCGCCACCATCTACACGCAGCACGGCGAAATCATGCACGGCTGTCCGTCCGATGCGGTACTGGAAGCTGGACGACTCGTCATCTGCGATGCCGGCTGCGAACTGGACGACTACTGTTCCGACCACACGCGCACCATGCCCGTCAGCGGCCGGTTCACCCAACGGCAACTGGAAATCTACAGCATCGTTGAAGCCTGCCACGACTACGTGCTGGAAGTGGCACGGCCAGGCATCAAATACAAGGACGTACACTTTGCCGTCTGTCGCAAGATGGTGGAGGGTCTGAAGGCCCTCGGACTGATGAAGGGCGACACCGATGAGGCCGTCGCCGCCGGGGCACATGCCATGTTCCTGCCCCACGGACTGGGTCACATGATGGGCATGGACGTACACGACATGGAAGGACTGGGACAGATCTACGTGGGCTTCGACGAGGAGACACGCCCCAACCTCGAACAGTTCGGTACCAACTGCCTCCGCATGGGACGGCAGTTGCAGGAAGGCTTCGTCGTGACCGACGAACCGGGCATCTACTTCATCCCACAGCTCATCGACGAATGGCGCGCCAGCGGACACTGCAAGGACTTCCTCAACTTCGACCTGCTTGAGACCTACAAGGACTTCGGCGGCATACGCATCGAGGACGATGTGCTGATTACCACAGACGGCTGCCGCTTCTTGGGCGACAAGCGCATCCCCTACCATCCAGCAGACCTGGAGGCACTGGCTGCGGACAACCTCAAGTAACGCATTGGCAACCACCAACCCCAAACAGCAACAAAAACAAAAAAATAAAAACCATTATGAAGAAAACCCTTATCATCGCCCTGCTGGCCATCGTGGCCACTGGCGCACAGGCCAAAGGCAAGAAGGCCGAGAACAAGAACAAACCGGTATTCACCGTAGTGAAGGAAAACCCCATCACCTCCATCAAGGACCAGAACCGCTCGGGCACGTGCTGGGACTACTCCACCCTCTCGTTCTTCGAGGCCGAAATCCTGAAGAAGAGCGGTAAGACGTATGACCTCTGCGAGAGTTTCGTGGCCAACAAGAACTATATGGATCGTGCCGTTCAGGTAGTGCGACTGCACGGTGACTGCCAGTTCTCACAGGGTGGATCGGCCTACGACGTACACTACGTGCTCCAGCACTATGGCATCTGCCCCGAGGAAGCCATGCCATTCCCCGGCTCGCTCTACGGCGACTCGCTCCACAACTTCAACGAGTTCTTCTCGCTGCTGGAGCCTTACGTGGCTGCCGTGTCGAAGAGCAACGCCAAGAAACTCTCCAGCCAGTGGAAGGTCGGACTGCAGGGCATCCTTGATGCCTACCTCGGCAAGTGTCCCGAAACATTCACCTACGAGGGCAAGCAGTACACGCCGCAGACCTTCGCCGCCTCGCTCGGTCTCGACTGGAACGACTACGTGAGCGTCACCTCCTATACCCACAAGCCTTTCTACAGCGCCTTCGCCGTGGAGGTACAGGACAACTGGCGCAATCCGCTGAGCTACAACGTGCCGATGGACGAGATGATGCAGATCATTGACAACGCCATCATGAACGGCTACACTGTGGCCTGGGGCGGCGATGTGTCGGAAGACGGCTTCACGCGCAACGGACTGGCCTACGCCATCGACACCAAGAAGACCGAGAGCCTTCAGGGCAGCGACATGGCACGCTGGCTCAAGATGAGTGTTGAGAAGAAGCGCAGCCTCATTGACTCGCTCGGCTGCACCGTGCCGGAAATCGTGCCCACCCAGGAGATGCGTCAGGAACGCTACGACAACTGGCAGCTGACCGACGACCACGGCATGCTCATCTACGGCATCGCCAAGGACCAGAACGGCAAGGAATACTACATGGTGAAGAACTCCTGGGGCGAGAGCGGTGCCTACAAGGGCATCTGGTACATGACCAAAGCCTTCATCGCTGCCAACACCATGGACTACACCATCAACAAGAACGCCATCCCTCAGGACATCCGCAAGAAGCTCGGCATCTGACAAAGAACCCAGGACGAAACGTAAATGCACTACCAATGGAATTATCAATCTCCTACACCAGAGCGACGACAAGCGGCTAAAGAACTGGCCGAGAAAATCGGCATGAGCACCATCATGGCCGACCTGCTCATCAGCAGGGGCATTAGGACGGAATCGGCGGCAAAACGCTTCTTCCGTCCCATGATGAACGAACTCATCGACCCGTTCTTGATGAACGACATGGACGTGGCGGTGGACCGGCTCAACGACGCGATGGGACGCAAGGAACGCATCATGGTGTATGGCGACTATGACGTGGACGGATGCACGGCTGTGGCACTCGTCTATAAGTTCTTGATGCAGTTCTACTCCAACATCGACTACTACATTCCCAACCGGGAAGAGGAGGGATATGGCGTCAGCTACAAAGGGGTTGACCATGCCAAGGAGACGGGCGTAAAGCTCATCATCGTGTTGGACTGCGGCATCAAGGCCGTGGAGGAGATTGCCTACGCCAAGGAGCAGGGCATCGACTTCATCATCTGCGACCACCACGTGCCCGACGAGGTGTTGCCCCCGGCGGTGGCCATCCTCAACCCCAAGCGCACGGACTCCACCTACCCCTTCCGGCACCTCTGCGGCTGCGGCGTGGGATTCAAGCTCATCCAGGCTTTCGCCAAGAACAACGGTATCCCGTTCCAGCGACTCATGCCCCTGCTCGACCTGTGCGCCGTCAGCATTGCCGCCGACCTCGTGCCCGTGACGGGCGAGAACCGCATCCTGGCCTACCACGGACTGAAGCAGCTCAACACCAATCCGTCCACCGGTATGAAGGCCATCATCGACATCTGCGGACTGACCGGGCGCGAGTTGACCATGAGTGACATCGTGTTCAAGATAGGACCGCGCATCAACGCCAGCGGACGGATGCAGAACGGACGGGAGGCCGTGGAACTGCTCGTGGAACGGGACTTACAGCGTGCACTTACGGAGGCCAACCGCATCAACGAGTACAACGAGCAGCGCAAGGACATTGACAAGCAGATGACCGTCGAGGCCAATGAAATCGTGGCACGGCTGGAAAGCCAGCAACACCTCTCGTCCATCGTGCTCTACGACGAGGGATGGAAGAAAGGTGTGGTGGGCATCGTGGCATCGCGTCTGACGGAAATCTACTACCGCCCCACCGTCGTGCTGACCGTCATCGACGGCATGGCCACGGGGTCGGCACGCTCCGTGGCAGGCTTCGACATCTACGATGCCATCAAGAGCTGCCGCGACATCCTCGAAAACTTCGGTGGCCATACCTATGCCGTGGGACTCACCCTAAAACGGGAAAACATCCAGGAATTTCGAACACGTTTCCAGGAGTATGTCAGCCAGCACATCCGGCCAGAGCAGACGCTGCCCACGCTGGACATTGACGAGGAAATCAATTTCAAGGACATCACCAAACGGCTCTTCGGAGAACTCCGCAGACTGACACCCCACGGACCGGCCAACGAGAAACCGCTCTTCCTCACCCGCAACGTCTACGACTACGGCACCTCGAAGGTGGTGGGCCGACACCAGGAACACATCAAGCTCGAACTGGTGGACTCCAACTCGGCGGTGGTGATGAACGGCATCGCCTTCGGACAGAGTGCCGATGCAAGGTACATCAAGTCCAGACGCTCGTTCGACATCGTCTACACCATCGAGGAGAACAGCTACAAGCGCGGCGACATTCAGTTGCAGATTATAGACATCCGTCCCAGCGAAAAGGAGGAGGCGACCCATGGACAAGTACCAGAAGACGCTCAAGCAATACTGGGGGTACGATGACTTCCGAAGCATCCAGCGCGACATCATCCAGTCCGTCTGCGAAGGGCACGACACCCTCGGACTCATGCCCACGGGCGGCGGCAAGTCCGTCACGTTTCAGGTGCCCGCGCTCTGCATGGAAGGGGTATGCATCGTCATCACCCCACTCATCGCCTTGATGAAAGACCAGGTCTACCAACTGCGCCAGCGCGGCATACTGGCAGCCGCCGTCTATTCCGGCATGAGCCACGATGACGTGCTGCGCACCCTTGACAACTGTATCCTCGGGCGCACCCGCCTACTTTACATCTCCCCGGAACGTCTCTCCAGCGACCTCTTCGTCACCAAGCTCCGACATATGCGTGTCAGCTTCATCACCGTCGATGAAGCCCACTGCATCAGCCAGTGGGGTTACGATTTCCGCCCCAGTTATTTGGACATTGCCACCATCCGCACCCTCGTGCCCGACGTGCCCGTCCTCGCCCTCACCGCCACAGCCACCCCGGCCGTGGTGGACGACATCCAGGACAAGCTGCGCCGCCCTGACGATGACGGGGAAGGCAAGTTCCGCGTGTTCAGTATGTCGTTCGAGCGGAAAAACCTCAGCTACATCGTCCGGGAAACGGCAGACAAGCGGTTCGAACTCACGGAGATTCTCCGCCAGTCTACGTCATCGGCCATTGTCTATGTGCGAAGTCGCCGCCACGCCCGCGAACTGTCCGAACTGCTCTGCCAGGAAGGCATCAGCGCCACGTTCTACCACGCTGGTCTCGAACCCTTGGAGAAAGACCTGCGACAGACGGGCTGGCAGTCTGACAACATACGCGTCATCGTGGCTACCAACGCCTTCGGCATGGGCATCGACAAACCCGATGTTCGCACCGTGGTACACTACGACTGCCCAGACTCCATCGAAGCCTATTTCCAAGAGGCCGGACGTGCCGGACGCGACGGGAAACCCGCAGAGGCCATCCTCCTGTACGGCCAGCAGGACATCGGTAAGCTACGTAAGCGCGTGGCCGACACCTTCCCCGACAAGGAGTATATCCGTCAGGTCTACGACCACTTGGCCTACTACTACCAGATAGCCTTAGGCGACGGCAACGGCGTGGCCCACGAGTTCAACATCGACGATTTCTGCTACAAGTTCCACCATTTCTCCGTCAACGTCCATTCCTCCCTGCAGATTCTGCAGCGCGCAGGCTATATCGAGTATTCCGCTGATCGCGACAATGCCTCAAGAGTCATGTTCATCGTTGAGCGCGATGAGCTATACCGCCTCTCCGGCAACACGCCCGACGAAGACCGCCTCATCGTCACCATGCTGCGCAACTATCCCGGAATGTTCACCGACTACGCCTATATTGACGAGGCACTGCTCGCCAACCTCAGCAAGACCGACCGCCAGCAGGTACACCAAATCTTGGTGCAACTCTCCCGCAAGCATATCATCCGCTACATCCCTCCCAGCCAGTTGCCACTCC
Source organism: Vescimonas coprocola (assembly GCA_963620725.1). GTDB lineage: Bacteria > Bacteroidota > Bacteroidia > Bacteroidales > Bacteroidaceae > Prevotella. Next base: position 5,239 of record CAVFBU010000015.1, on the reverse strand, counting down.
TGCGCTACACGCAACGCCGCGAAGACAGTCGTAATCTGCTGTTTCCGCCCGAAGTCTATGAAATCCGACGACAACAGTTCAGCAACCGCATAGAATCCGTCATCGCCTATCTGGAGGACCACTCCCACTGCCGATCACGCCTGTTGCTGAAATATTTTGGAGAGAAACAGCAGGAAGACTGCGGCCAATGCGATGTGTGCAAAACCATCGGTGACGATGAAGTCCGAGATGCCCGGCAGCGCATCCTACACTGCCTGTCTGACGGGAAGCCGCATCTGCTGACCGAACTCAATGCCCTCCATCTTTCCGCCGACATCCTCTCGCAGGCCGTGGGCCAACTGGTCAGCGAGGAAGGTGTCCAATGCGACACCATCCACATCCAACGCTGACGGCGATGCAGCCCGTCAACGTACCGTCATGTGGAAACACCCCTGCTTCACCTCATACTTGATGTAGCACCGCTCCTGTTCGCGAATGTCGCGAAGCACCTGCGTCAGCACCCATTTCAGCGTGTCGTTGCGCACAGGACGTGCCACGGGATGGTAGCGGTTGTAAGACACGTCGAACGTCGTGCCGAAGAGATGGCAACTGCGCTCCGTGGCATTGCCGTTGTGATTCCGCAGCTTGGCCACATCCTCCTCACTGCGCAACACGCTGGTCACAATCAACTGGTTGAAGGGAATACCCTTCACGTAGAGGCTGTCGTAGAAGGCCTGTCCGATGTCCTGCAACAATACCGCAGCGCGCGGCACGAGGTAAGGCAACGAACTATGGAGCGGGTCGACATGATAGTAAGGACTGGCACCGATATAGACCAGTTCCTTCTTGCGCGCCTCGGCATCGGCGCGGTTGGCAACGGGACGCACACCCCAACGCTCCGCCGCCGGCAATTGCACCTGCTGACTATCGGGAAAGGTCGTCTTGTAGGGTGGCACGTAACCGATGCGGTGCGGACGGGAACCGATGTCCTTCACAGCGACGGGCAGTGCTTGTATGGTGTCTATTGTCGCTGTCGCATCGGCGGTTGAACAGCGACCCAGTAATGGTGCTCTCATAATGGCCAAAACACCGACAACGGTAAAGAAACCCGTGATGAACTTACGTTTCGTCATTTTCTTGTGTTTTTCCTTGTATCCTGTTTTTCCTTGTTTCCCGTGTCAGAAGAGATTTCCGACCTGATAGACCAACGCGCTCACCATCCAGGCCACGGCAGTGGTATAGACGGCAGCAAAGACCGCCCAGCGCCACGAACCCGTCTCGTTGCGAATGGCGATGACCGTGGCAATGCAGGGGAAATAGAGCAGGACGAAGAGCAGATAGCTGAAGGCAGCAAGCGGTGTGATGCCGTCGGCCTCCATCTTCTGGCGCAGACTGGTGTATTTCACGGTGTCATCGCTGAAGGAAGAGTCGTCGCCGAACGAATCGTCACCACTGTAGATGACCCCGATGGTGGAGGCCACAATCTCCTTCGCCCCGACACCGGCAATGAGGCTGACATCGAGTTTCCAGTTGAAGCCCTGCAGCTCAAACACCGGTTCCACGGCCTTGCCGATGCGTCCGATGTACGACTGCTCCTTCTGCTGCTGTGACGTGAGCGACTCGTCGTGTGGGAAATAGCCCAACGCCCAGACAATGACGGAGGCCACGAGGATGATGCCACCCATCTTCTTGAGGTATTCCTTGCCCTTCTCCCACGTGTGGCGACCGATGGCCTTGGCCGTGGGCCAGCGGTAAGGCGGCAGTTCCATGACGAACGGCGTGTCCTCGCCCTTCACCACAAAGGTAGAGAAAATCTTGCTGACCACGACGGCCACTGCCACACCGATGGCATAGAGCAGAATCATCATCCACGAGCGGTACTGCGCGGCGAAGAATGTGCCGACCACCATGATATAGATGGGCAGGCGCGCCGAGCACGACATGAAGGGCAGGATGAGCATGGTGATGAGTCGCGAGCGTCGACTCTCAATGGTGCGCGTGGCCATGACGGCCGGCACGTTGCAGCCGAACCCCATGACCAGTGGGATGAACGACTTGCCGTGCAGTCCCATCTTGTGCATCAGTTTGTCCATGATGAAGGCCGCGCGTGCCATATAGCCGCTGTCCTCCATGAGCGAGATGAAGAAATAGAGAATCAGTATCTGTGGCAGGAACACGATGACGGCTCCCACACCACCTATCACGCCATCGACCACCAGCGAGCGCAGCGGCCCATCTGGCATGAGGTTTGAAGCCAGACTGCCAACCCATGCCACCAGCGCGTCAATCCAGTCCATCGGGTACTGCCCCAGGGAAAAGGTGGTCTGGAACATGACGTAGAGCATCAGGAAGAAGATGGGGAAGCCGAAGTATTTGTTGGAGAGCACGTCGTCGATGAAGTGCGTCGTGCGGTAGGTGTCTTCCTTCGTGCCCTTCCGGAAGCCAGCCTCGGACAGTGCACCGTGGATGAAGCCGTACTTGGCATCCATGACCGCCGTCTCGGCATCGGTGTTCGTCTCCTCCTTCACGCGCTGCTCGGCGGCATCGCGCGCAGCCATGATGGCCTCGGCGTTCTCCATGTGACTGACATAGTGCTCGGCGCGGTCGTCGTGTTCCAGGAGTTTGATGGCCAGATAGCGCGTGGAGCAGTGTATGCGCACGGCATCATCGCGCTTCAGGTATTGCTGGATGTGGACGATGCCCGACTCTATCTCGTGGCCGTGGTGGATGTGGATGTGGCGCACGGCGGCGTTGCGGTCTTCAAACACGCTGATGACCTCGCGGAAGAGTTCCTGCACGCCGCGCCCCGACTTGAACGAGGTGCAGACGAAGGGTACGCCGAAGAGCGTGGACAGCGTGTCGGTGTCCAACACGTCGCCTCGGCGTTCGAACTCGTCGTACATATTGAGGGCGCAGACCATGCGGACGTTCATGTCCACGAGCTGCGTGGTCAGGTAGAGGTTGCGCTCCAGGTTCGAAGAGTCTATGACGTTGATGACCACATCGGGGTGGCGCTGCAACAGGTGCTCACGCACGTACAGCTCCTCGGGACTGTAGCAGGAGAGCGAGTAGGTGCCGGGCAGATCGGTGAGGTTGAAGACGTAGCCGTCGCAGGTGGCACGCGCCTCGCTGGCATCCACCGTCACACCGCTGTAGTTGCCCACATGGCCGTGGGCACCGCTGGCGAAGTTGAAGAGTGAGGTCTTGCCGCAGTTTGGATTACCGACCAAGGCAACGCTGATGGTGTTGCCAGCGCGAGGCACTTGCGACACATCGCAGCTGTCGCCGTCCACGATGGTTGTCGAGGGTGCGCTGCCCGGCTGTGGGGCAGACAGGCGGACATCGTCCGTGTCCACCACAATCATCTCGGCCTCCTGGCGGCGCAGGCTGACCTCGTAGCCCATCACCTTATATTTCACGGGGTCCTGCAGGGGCGCGTTGAGCAAGACCTCCACCTCCTTTCCCCTGACAAATCCCATCTCCACGATGCGTTTCCGGAAACTGCCGTGACCCTGCACCGTGACGATGGTGGCACGCTGTCCCGTTTTCAGATCAGATAGTTTCATTTTCTGCGCTTTCTGTTTACGGGTGCAAAATTAGTAAATTCCCTGCAAATACGGAAGGGCAAGATGGTAAATACCCAAAAATGGGTATCCCGAAACGATGGTCTGCCAGCGGTCTACACCAACCTTTACGCAAACCTTTACGCAGAAAAGTGGAACATTGTCCGGCGTTTTCTTTGTGTTCTCACTGGAAGTTTGTACCTTTGCGGCACATTTAAAAACAATCTATCACATAAAATCACATCAAAACATGAAACCGTTAAACAAACATTTCGCACCGAAGAGTGTGATGCCTGAAAAGGTCATTCAGTTTGGCGAAGGAAACTTCCTCCGTGCTTTTGTCGATTGGATCATCTGGAACATGGACCAGAAGACCGATTTCAACGGCAGCGTCGTGGTCGTGCAGCCCATTGAGCGCGGCATGGCCGACTGGCTCAACGGCCAGGACTGCCTCTACCACGTCAACCTGCAGGGTCGCGAGAACGGCAAGCCCGTCAACACGCTGGAGCGCATCGACGTCATCAGCCGCGCCTTGAACCCCTACTCGCAGAACGATGCCTTCATGGCACTGGCCGACCAGCCGGAGATTCGCTTCGTCATCAGCAACACGACGGAGGCCGGCATCGCCTTCGACCCGGCCTGCAAGCTGGAGGACAAGCCCGCCTCGTCCTATCCCGGCAAACTGGTGCAGCTGCTCTACCGCCGCTACCAGACCTTCAACGGCGACCCGACGAAGGGTCTCATCATCTTCCCCTGCGAGCTGATTTTCCTCAACGGCCACGTGCTGAAGGACTGCATCTACAAGTACATCGAGCTGTGGAAGCTGGGCGAAGACTTCAAGAAGTGGTTTGAGGAGAGCTGCGGCGTGTATGCCACCCTCGTGGACCGCATCGTGCCGGGCTTCCCACGCAAGGAGATTGCCGAGATACAGGAGAAGATTTCCTACCGCGACAACCTCGTGGTACAGGCCGAGAACTTCCACCTCTGGGTCATCGAGGCTCCGAGCGAGGTGGCCAAGGAGTTCCCCGCCGACAAGGCCGGACTCCACGTGCTCTTCGTGCCCTCCGAGGAGCCTTACCACAAGCGCAAGGTGACGCTGCTCAACGGCCCGCACACGGTGCTCTCGCCCGTGGCCTACCTCAGCGGCGTGGACATCGTGCGCGATGCCTGCAACCACGAGGTCATCGGCAAGTACATCCACAAGGTGCAGTTCGACGAGCTGATGCAGACGCTCGACCTGCCCATCGAGGAGCTGGAGAAGTTTGCCACCGACGTGTTGGAGCGTTTCGACAACCCGTATGTGGACCACCAGGTGACGAGCATCATGCTCAACTCCTTCCCCAAGTTCTGCGCCCGCGACCTGCCCGGCGTGAAGACTTACCTGGAGCGCAAGGGCGAGCTGCCGAAGGGACTGGTGTTCGGTCTGGCCGCCATCATCACCTACTACAAGGGTGGCAAGCGCGCCGACGGAGCCGAAATCGTGCCCAACGACGACCAGAAGATTATGGATCTGCTCAAGGAGCTGTGGGCTACGGGCGACACGCAGAAGGTGGCCGACGGTGTGCTCGGTGCTGAGTTCATCTGGGGCGAGAACCTCAACAAGATTGGTAACCTCAACGCCCTGGTGAAGCTCTACCTGGACCTGATTCAGGACAAGGGCATGCTGGAGGCCGTGAAAACCATCCTCTAAGTTTTCC